>CAZIUM010000404.1:0-1508 GCA_964542285.1 uncultured Lentisphaerales bacterium | reverse complement strand
GTGTTCCATCCCGCCCGTGGCTTGCGCAACGAAAGCCGCGGCGCAACTCAGAAAGAAAAAAAATGCTAAGTGCGACGACCGACCTGCTGGTGCAACTGGTTGCATCTACCGATGCCCTATGGCTTCCCTTGCGTGGCCCGTTCCGTATGGCCCGCGCCCAAGTGCGCGAAGAGCGGCGGCGGCAATTCCGTAACAGCGGCATTGACCTATGCGGCGGCGGCACCGCAGCCGAGCGAATGGCCTACAGCCGTTCAATCGACACGGCGGAAGCGGCTGGGCTGGTCCAAGTGAATCGGGAAGGCGGAAAGCGCGCTGGCGTTCGATTGACCATGCTGGGCGACACAATCGCCCGAACCCTCGTGGCACGCCATACAGTTTGGGAGACGTGGCCACAATTCGAGGCGGCTTGCGACCTGGACCGGCGAGCGTTCGGCCGCGCACTGCCCGAACACATCTGCGCCGGCGTGGATGCGTGGCCAGGCACCGCGCAGGGAATCGACGACCTGGTCGAGCGAATCAAACAGCTGGAGTCCGCGAGCATCCCGTGGCAAGCGTTCGGCTGGTTTCGATTCACAATGGACGGCACGGGGCACGGCTGGTGCGCGGTCACGCCCGAGGGACACGAAGCCCGAGCCGCGGGTTGCCCCCCGCCCCCACCGGCAGGCGTCGAGTTCTCCAACGAAGCGGGCGACATTTACGACGGGCATTTAAGGCGGGCCGAGGAAGAAATGGCCGAGGCACGCCCGGACAGGCCTAGCGACTTGGTAATCCCGTTGCCCGACGGCATCGGCTGGGGCTGGACAGACCCCGCATTGTTCGAGGCACCGAAATGAGTGTGACCCCGCCGAAAAACTTGTGCAAGATCGGCCGCGCGAAATGGCGGGAGCTGGCCCAGCTACTTTCCGAAGCGGACGAGGCGGCGCTGACCGGCTTGACGATCGTTTGCCAGGCGTGGGCGCGGTTGCAGAAAGCAGAAAGCAAACTGGCCGACAACGGAGAAGACGAGCAGGCCCAAGAGACGATTGCACGATCGCAGAGAGTCATTCGGCAATGGATGGCAGAATTGCGTTTGACCCCCAAGAGCAAGGCAAGGAAGCAAGCGGAAAAGCCCCAAGACCCGATTCTACGTTTGATTAACAACGCCAAGTAAGGAGACCCGACCATGAGCATCACCGACCGCCAATGGGCCGCACTACGCGAAGCCGCGAGCGAAGACCGGAGAGACGACTTCGCACGGCTGATCGTAGAGATCGTTAATCGGACGATTCGTGACCGCCTCGCCCGACGTGAGGCAACCCGGCCCGTTCGGCAGTGGATTCCCGCGCAGACCTAACCCTTTTTTTCAGGAGCAAAAATGAACGAGACCACCCCCCAAGCAACCCGAATCATCGACGACAGAGCGTGGCTTACTCCCGGCCAGCTGTTCACTTGGTTCGGCATCAGCCCCGAGCGACTTGAAGCCGCCCGCCAAGCCCAGATCATCATGGGCGTTCCGACCCAAGGCGTGC
>CAZIUM010000403.1:0-1514 GCA_964542285.1 uncultured Lentisphaerales bacterium | reverse complement strand
CGCGTGTTGGAGGAACTCGACAAGCAGGGGTTGCGCGACAACACCATCGTCTGCTTCACGAGCGACAACGGCCCCGACTTCGGCGGAACAGGCAACGATTCGCTGGTGCGTTTCAACTGCAACTTCCATGGCGCCAAAGGCCAGACGTACGAAGGCGGAATCCGGCTGCCGATGATCATGCGGTGGCCCGCTGGAATCCCCGGCGGACGGAGTTTGGATGCCATGGTCCATTTCACCGACTGGTTGCCGACGCTACTCGCCATGACTGGCGTTGCGCTGCCGCCCGATCACCCGCCGCTTGACGGCTGGAACGTTTTCCCCCTGTTGCGAGGAGAAAACGGCAAGACGAATACCCGGCGTTTCTGGCAATGGAACCGATATTATCCGTACCTCGACAGCAATGCCGCCATGCGCGATGGCGATTGGAAACTCGTGCGCCCGCTGGCGCCACAGACCTACCGTTACGACATCGACGGCCCGCTCGATAGGCGCCATCGCCGGCATCCGGAAGAATTCACGGAAATCACCCCGGCATCGCCGCGCGCGGAATTCTCATACGGCCCGCCTTTGCCGGCCGAACTCTATAATCTTCGCGATGATCCGTCGGAATTGCACAATCTCGCCGCGCAGGAACCCGCGCGCGCGGCAAACATGCTCCGGGATCTGCATGAATGGTTTGCCGAAGTCGAAGCCTCCCGCCGCCGTCATCCCGATGCCGTTTTCAAATAACCAAAAACCTGCGGAAAACCCGCCAAGTTCGCCAAAAAACATTTGCCGTTGGCACTAACAAGCCTCCTATCCACCCGGCGTGGTGCATGGCGCGGAAAGTGGTGCAAGCGTCCCGCCTGCTTCTGCCCCCTCAAGCTTGGCAGACCAGATGTCCTCCGGTCCGTGAGGCACCATGCCGTTCAAATAGCGGGCGCCGCTGTCGGTATGGGCGCTGGGGGATGTGGCAGAGTGTTTTCAATCGCGGCTTCCGGCCCGTATTGCCGAGGCAAGGGATTCGCGGGAGATTGGCAACGTCGATGTCGAAATAGGTCGGCAGGCCGGGGGCGGCATCCGTGGCGACCAGCGTTTCAGGGTCCACGCCATCGAACCCCATCGCCCCCAAGTCAAATGCGACCTGGAATTCGACGGCGGTGGCGACAACGCCTAACTCTTTCGTAAAAATCGCGGCTGTTGCCACTTTCGCCCCTTACCGGCCAGACCAGTAAGCTTCGCCCCACCGGAGTTCATCTCGGAGGCGGTCGGGGCAGGTGCCTTCACCAATGCGCACGAATTCTATGCCGGCCATTTCGGCCCAATCGCGCAGGTGCTCGACCCCAACCACGGTCGAATAGCTTGAATGGTGGGCCCCACCGGCGATAATCCAGGAAGCTGCCGCATCGTAGATGTTGGGGAGAGGCCTCCAGAGCACTCGCGCAACCGGCAACTTGGGCATGTTTTTTTCTATCTTGATGGATTCCACCTCGTTCACGATCGGAGACTCCCGGTACACCCTTCCCGGAGCTCCG
>CAZIUM010000402.1:0-1524 GCA_964542285.1 uncultured Lentisphaerales bacterium | reverse complement strand
GCTGTCATCGCCGACCAGAATCGTTCCCAGGCCCGGCGTGATTCCCCGCGCCCGGGTGAAGTCCGGGGAACTGCCGGTGGATCTCGGCGTCAACAGTCCTTTCACCGCCGCCGCCCGGCATTCGGTCTCCGACGCGGAAATGGCGTTCTACGCCGATTTCGGGCTGAGCTTCATCCGCGTCTGGGACAACGGCCCGCCCTTCATCTGGCGTGAACTGGAGCCGGAAGACGGCAAATTCCGCTGGGAACCCACCGACCGCCTGGTCGAAGCGGTCAGGCGCGCCGGGATGGAGACCCTGCCGGTGCTGGGCGGCATGTTCTTCACCTATCCCGACATGAAGCCCTTCGGCGAGAAGGAGCCGCGCGGACACGCGCTGCCGCTCTGGCTTTACGAGAAGGGGCCGATCGTCCCCTGTCCGCCCAACATGCCGCAATTCACCCGGGCCGGGCGCAAAACGGTGCTGCCCTCGCTCCATGACTGGGAGCGGATGGTCCGTGCCGTCGGCGAACGCTACCGGGGGCGCATCCGCTATTACGAGGTGATGAACGAACCCAACCTCTGCCTGACGCCCGAACAGTATCTGGTTTACCTGAAGAGCGCGTACACCGTCCTGAAATCGATCGATCCGGCCAGCCGGGTGGTGGGGCTGTCGGCCACGGGGGATTTCAACGCGCATATCATGGAGTTCGTCGATGATATGCTCAAGCTGGATGCGGCCCGCTACTGCGACGCCATCAGCTTCCACCCCTACAACAATCTTTTTGAAGACAGCCGCAAATCGGGCGAGACGGTGATCGAGGCGTTCCGGAAATACCTGACGGCGAACGGTAACGGCTCCATGCCGCTCTGGAACACCGAACTGTACTACCTCAATCCGCAGAGCCGCTCCGGCAGCGACCACGAGCGCGGGCCGGTCTACCACCCCGGATTCCTGATCCGCCGTTACCTGCTCGACGCGGCGCAGGGGCTCAGCGCCTCGATCCTGATTCCGGGACCGGCGATGGTCGGCAACATCGCCAACGACAACTTCCTGGGCGACAGCCACAGCGGATTCTTCACCACCCGGCTGATTCCGAACGGCAAATCCATCGCCAACGCGGTTTTCGCCGCAACGTTGCGCGGAACCCGCTACTCCGGCACGGTGAACTTGCCGGAGGGAATCCGCGTCTACAAGTTCTCCGGCTCCGGCCGCGCAGTCGGGGCGCTGTTCGCGCTCAACGCCGGACTCGAAGGCGATCCGCGCCGGATCACGCTGCCCGCCGGGGCGAGGGTGCTCGATCTGTTCGGCAACCCCGGCACGGCGGTCCTGCCCGGTTCCCCGATTCCGGTTTACCTCGTCGCCGGGAGCGAGGCGGAGCTGGATGCGATGCTGGCCGGATGCAGGGTGGAGGGCGGCAAGGACGAGAAGAAAGCCGCCTGGTCGATCCGGATCGACCTTGAGGGCGAAATGGCGCTCCGGCCGGGAACGGATTTCGCCGGATGCCGCGCAAACAACATCGGCTGGGCGCCGGAAGCGCTCCGGCC
>CAZIUM010000401.1:0-1531 GCA_964542285.1 uncultured Lentisphaerales bacterium | reverse complement strand
CTCAAGCAGGGCGTCGATCTGCCGGCGGCATTGGCCCGCCTCCGCGGCAAGCAGGTTTCCGGGGGTGTCCAGCAGCAGGACCCCGGTCTGCGTCATATCGAGGAAGCTCCGGTTTCTGTTCTCCTGCCAGCTGCTCTGCCCGCGCGCCCCCTTGCGATAGAAGTTGGCCCGCGTCATGCCGTCCGACAGGCTCATCCGCGGGATCAGGCGCAATGGTATGGCGCAGCGCAGGACGATCGAGGTTTTCCGGTGGCTGACCTTGCTGTAGACGGGGTTGTCGAAGTTCTTCCAAAGGCGCCCCATGTAGTCGAAGGCGAGCTGAATGTAGGCGTCCTCGCCAAAAAACATCTCAATGCCGGAAAGCCGCCAGGGTTCCCGCGCCAGGTCGGCCTCCCGTTTTTCAACGAGCGCGGCGACATCCTCGTCCTCCAGGGAGGCCGCCAGATAGAGGGTTTCCTTGTCCTGGAGAAGCCAGACCCGCGTCCTCTCCATCGGCATGGAGCTGGGGTCCCGCCGCAGGGTCTGAAAACCGTCAAGGCGGAGGGCCTCCCGCCAGTCGGCCTCGTCGAAGCTGCCGTCCATGCGCGGCGCCAGGTCAACGGAGGGAATGACGTTTTGCGCCGGCAGGATGGGGATAAGCAAGGCCGCGAGCATGGTAAAAATCAGTTTTTTCATCAGGCACCTCATTGGAAGGAGATTTTATGGAAGACGCAGGACCCCTTTTCCTGGACATCGTCCGGGAAGTCATTCAGCCCCAGCATGACGGCCTTGACCGGGAAGTCGATGCGCTGGTTGTCGTCGCCTCCCCAGCGGAAGGCGAACCTCTCGCCGGGGTGCTGGTTTTGCGCGGGCACCGGGATTGAAAGCGTATGCCGCCCCGGCCTCTTTAAGGCCTGCCCGGCTATGTTCTGTGTGTCGACCAGCGAGAAATAATGTTTCTCGCCGCCGCTGTCGCTCAGCACCACAAAGGGGCGCGGCCCGGCGGCGGAGATGGTCAGCTCGACGGTGAGCCGGGTGAACTCCCCGCGCTGGACGGGAAACTCCACCATGCAGGCGTCATGCCCGGCGGAGGCGAAGACATAGTCCAGGCGCAGCCCGTCCGCCTCATGGCGCAGGGCCGCCCCCTCCGGCGGGTCGGCTGGCCGGCCGTCGACATGGGCGGACAGAACCGGGTTTTTGATGTCGGCGTGCGTTATTGCGCGTTCCTGGGCGGCGAGGGGGAGGGCGAGGCAAAGCAGCAGGTAAAAAGGCGTTCTCATGGTTCAATCCTCAATGGTGATGCGGGTGGGCGGGGAGATCAGCTCCAGCTCAAAATCGTCAATGTGCAGGTCGGACGACGAGACAATGGAGATGAAGGGCATGATCTGGTGGACCTGGTTGGCGTAGTCCGAGCCGGCCTTGGGAATGTAGCGCATTTCCAGCCGCTCCCACTGCCCGGCTGTGTCGACGGCGAATTTCCGGCTGGTTCCGCCGGGATAGAAGATGGCCGAGGCGGCGGTGTACGAGAGAAAGCCAAGGTTCCCGCCGCCCT
>CAZIUM010000400.1:0-1537 GCA_964542285.1 uncultured Lentisphaerales bacterium | reverse complement strand
CGTGGGCCTGGTTGCGGCTCAGATGGCCCAGACGATGACACCATTCCGTCCAGGGACGGATGAAGGCGTCTAGGGCCAGGTCCGCGAAGGTGGCGCGGACATCGTAACGGACGCGCGCCACGTTCTCGGTCGGCCCTTCGCCGGCGAGGGTGGCGAGATGCTCTTGCAGATCGTAGCCACGCAGGGCCCGGAAGGCTTCCAGGAATTCCGGGCACCCGTCCGAGCCGTATTCCCAGGAGTCATGAAACTGGGCGCGTAGACCGAGCGTGCCAAAAACCGGAGTCAAACGATCCATCACCTTCTGGAGCGAGTGGCGGCTGAAGGGGTTGAACGCCAGGCCCGACCCACCGGGGCCGGGACGCTTGACCCGTTCGCCTGAGGGAACGATTTTTACCCGGTAGCCCGTTTTCGAGTCTCCCTCGATTTGTAGAGTCGCGGCCGCGGTATCCGGGGTGATGAAAGGTCCCCCGATACGCCAGCCGCTTCCCGGCGGCAGGTCGACCCGTAGGCCGAGGCGATGGGCCTCCGAGATGGTGTACCGGACCCTGTCAATCCATTCCCGGGAAAGAAAGTCGACATTGTTTGCCTCGTTGCCTCGCACGCCGTAGATGCAGGTAATCTCGACGCCCCCCAGACCTGCCGCGCGGTAGGTCTCCAGCAGCTCGGCGATGGTGGCGCGCTCCACGGCGGATCCGAGCCACCACCAGCGGGTCCAGGGGCGTTGATCTGAGGTGGCGGCGGGCCAGAAGGGATCGACCGGTCGTTTGTCGGAACACATGACGGGCGTTATTCCTTTTCGTTTTCATGGAGGGTCGCTTGCAGTTTGACTGCGATGTCGTGGAGAGAAAACGGCTTGGAGATGAACTGGATGCCCGGCTCCAACACCCCATGGGTGGCCATCGCGTCCGCTGCGTATCCGGACATGAACAGCACCGGAAGACCGGGAAGGATTCCGTGCAGCCGTTGCGCCATTTCCTTGCCGTTCATTTCCGCCATGACGACGTCGGCCAGCAGCAGGTTGATGGTCTTGGCATGCCGCCGCGCGAGGTCGAACGCCGCGGTGGGGGTTGCGGCGGTCAGGACGCGGTAGCCGAGCCGTTCGAGCATGGTCGCGGCAAGGTTTAGCAGCAGCGGCTCGTCTTCGACAATTAAAACGGTTTCGTCGTTCCCCAGGGGCACGGCTTGCCGATTGGGAGGTTCGGGCTCGGGTTGCGGCGCCGTTTGCTCCGGCAGATAAATTCGAATCGTGGTGCCCCCGCCCGGATGGCTTTGCGCCCGGATGAACCCGTTGTTCTGCGACACGATGCCGTGAACCGTGGCCAGTCCCAGGCCCGTGCCTTCCCCGACGGATTTGGTGGTGAAGAACGGTTCGAACGCCTGAGCGAGCACTTCCGGAGTCATGCCCATGCCGGTGTCGGCGACGGAAAGGACGATGGTGTCGCCAGGGGGAGCGTCGTGCGGGGAAGAGTCGTCGGAGGGGGCGATCGAGACGCGTTCGGTTCGAATGGCGATGGTCCCGAAACTGGCGATTGCATCG
>CAZIUM010000399.1:0-1553 GCA_964542285.1 uncultured Lentisphaerales bacterium | reverse complement strand
CTTGTATTCTTCATGTTTCCTCTTCCTTTCATCTTCAGCAGCAAGCGTTACTGGCACTTGCAAACGTGACTGAAGATATTTCCACGATTCTATTCTATCACAGGCTCGATTGTTCCGTCAAACAGCGCGCCTTGCGAGCCGCCTGGGCAAACCGATCCCGCATGATTGCCAACCCTTGTTCGCTCTCCAAAAGACAGGGTTTGTCGCCAAATCGCCGGACTGTTTCCGTGAACTCCTTGACCTGCGCGGACATGGCCCGTAGGAACACGGTTACGACACTCACGAGCACGAGGGCCATCACGATCATGCCCGTAAGCGCAAGCCGCACCAGGTCCGTCGGGAGTTTATCCGCAATCTCCGTTGCCGCTGGCAGGATGCCCCCCGCCGCGCCTTGTCCCATGGCCTCCCGCGCCGACAAGACCAGCAACCCCGTAAATATCAACAACGAGAACAACGTCAGGTTGAGTCCCACCAATGCAAACCGTTTTTTCGATTTAGTCGTCATCGTTCGTCTCCGGCGTCACCCCTTGCAGGTACAACAGCCCTTTGTCCGTAGTCCATACGCCGTATTCGCAATCCGGTGGAACCACAATCGTGTTCGTGCTTCCTGGTTCCATGATGTGAAACGCCATGGGCAGGAGAGGGCGGGGTTCAGGATTGTGTGCGCACCCTGCGCAGCTTCCGAGCAGCCAGAGCAATCCAATCGGGATCGCGGCTTGCCACCGCCTCCCTGTATTCCCGTTTCGCTTTTTGCAGTTCCCGTTCATAGCGTTCGCGCTTCTCTTTTGCATCCGACCATCGCCGCAGCAGAACCATGCCGGCAACCGCCGCCAGCATTGTCACGGCGGTTGCCCAACCAACTTGCGGTATGGACGGCCAGTCCACGCCTTACTTCCCGTTGGCGGATTCGTCCTCCTCGGCGGCCTTGATCCGGTCCCGGACCGCTCGCACCAGGGCAATGAGACCAATGACGCCCGCCGACAGGCTCGCAATCACTGACGCCAGGCTCGCTCCCTCTTCGGCTACGAGGACACCCGTACCCGTCAGGATCGCCACCAGACCACCGCCAATGGCCCCCCAGGTCGATTCGCTTTTCCAATTCACTTTCATGATTTCACCTTTTTTTTACCAGTTGCCGACGCCGAATGCGCCAGCTTCAAACGCCTCGATGCACAAGTCCCGCGCGGGATTGCGAGAGAGTTCAAAAAAATTGACGGGCTTTCCCGTAGACAATGCCCTGGCCGTCAACGCGCGGATTTGCGCGGCACTTTTTCCGGGTGATGTCTGGTACATCAGGATGTCGCCCAGGTTGGCATAGTCCACCCGGTCGGAGTTGTGGTGTGTGGCAATTTTTCCACCGTAAACAGATCGCACGGCGTCGCGATAGGCCACGATCTGCGCCACGCTACACCGCCACTCCGTCATTTCAAGCCCCAGCACGAACATACTGCAATAGTCCAGCAGCCCGGCCTTATCCAGGTCGCGCATGTAGCGGGCGGGGTCGGCCATGAGTTGCCTGTTCCAGCCGCCGTCGTCATCCGTCGCGCCCCAGA
>CAZIUM010000398.1:0-1574 GCA_964542285.1 uncultured Lentisphaerales bacterium | reverse complement strand
CGAGTGAGCTGCTCTACCAGCTGAGCTACGTTGGCGTTTGAGAATGCGTGAAAACACACTGAATATATCGCAACGTTCGCGCCGTCGTCAAGATCAGGCGTTGTGTCCCTGCGCCCGTCGCCCGTCATCTTCCGTCACACACGTTCCTGGGGGTCTGGAACGCCCCTAGCGGGGCGGGAGGCGGGCAGGAAGCGGAAAATCATCATGACCAGGACCAGCTGTGCCGCGCCCGTCACCAGAAACGGTATGCGCAATCCAACATGCATGGCCAGGGTCCCCCCCAGACTGGGGCCGACGGCTGCGCCCAGCATGCTGAGGGAGGTGGCCAGACCATAGGCCTTGCCAATGGAGCGTGGGTCGACCATCTCGTTGATCATTGCATTGGCGGCCGGCATCATGCCGGCCACGGAAAAACCGAACATAATCCGGACGACGAACAGGGATGGCAGGTCGCGCACGAAATAATGCGCCACTGAGGAAATGCAGGCGCCCAGGCAACAGCAAATCAACACCTGTCGGCGTCCCAGACGATCGCCGAGGTGCCCCAGGATGGCTGCTGCCGCCGCCGCCGCGAGGGCGGCGGATCCGATCACCATGCCGGTGACACTGTTGACGCGGCGCCCGGATTCCAAAATGTCCCCTACAATCAAGGGGAAGGAGGGGTTGGAGATGCTGTTGCCCAAGCGGACGCCAAACAGCACCATCACGCTGAGCAGAAAGCCCGGCAACAGAATGATCTTGCGGAATCCGGGAGAGGAGGCGTTGGTTTTGCGGTTGGCCGACCGGAAGCGTTCCTGCGTGCCGAACAAGACCATGATGCCGCCCAGAAGAATCAGCAGCGCGCCGCAGCGAAAGCTGGCGCGATATCCCAGGTGGTCGGCCGCGAACCCCCCCAGCAACGGCCCAAGGGCATTGCCAATGAACACCGCGGCCTGCATCAGGCCGAGGGCGAACCCGCTACGCTGCACCGGGGTCACACTCGCCACCAGGGCGATGCTGGCCGCCAGTGTTCCGCTGAAAGCTCCCTGGATGATCCGGAACAGGACCAATTGATAAACATTACGGGCAAAGGACATCAGCAGCACCGACAATGCGGCGCCAAACATCGCGCGGCAAAGCATGGGCTTGCGGCCAAAGCGATCCGCAAACATTCCCCAGACCGGCGCCAGTAGAGCAAACGTGAACCCACCCGCCGCCATGGCCATGCCGGCCCAGAAGGCTTGGGCACCACGACCCTGAATGCCGAGGTCCGCAATATAAAACGGAAGAAAGGGCGTGGCGAAGGAAAGGCCCACAATTCCGAGGAATTGCGCGACAAAAGCAAAGAAAAAAGTGCGTTTCCAGTTCATGAGCAAGATTGGGAAAGCGATTGTAACGGCCATCGGGGAAAAGACGATTAAAATTTATTTTTTGGAGGGGTTGACGAGCCGGGGGGCAAGTGATACCTTACCACTCGCTTCGGCACACAAGGGCGTTTGGCCCGAGGGTGGCCAAGGCCTCCAGAAAATATTTTTTTGGAGACTGTTGACAACGCGAAAGCGTTGCGATACAGTATGCGTTTTGCGTTACGAAAG
>CAZIUM010000397.1:0-1584 GCA_964542285.1 uncultured Lentisphaerales bacterium | reverse complement strand
GTCGCAAAGGATGACATGCGAGGCACATCCATTCAGCATCTTTCGAAACAGCAGTTTGTAGTTCTGCTCGACGGTCTGGTCGCGGAAAACCAGCACCACGCCGGTAATGTGGCCGGAATGGTCGAGGATCGGCGCGGCGGAATCGGCGATGGGAAGTTCGTGCCCGTTGCGCGCAATTAAAACCGTGTGATTGGCGAGTCCGACGACGCGGCCTTCGCGCAGGGCTCTCACGACGGGGCTTTCCACTTTCTCGCGGGTCTTTTCGTTGAGGATTTGAAAGACTTCGTCCAGTGGCTTGCCGGCGGCGTCGGCCAGCGACCAGCCCGTCATTTTTTCCGCGACGGGATTCAGAAATTCCACCCGTCCCTCGCAATTCGTCGCGATGACGCCGTCGCCAATCGCTTCGAGGGTGACGCGGTGCTTTTCAAGACTTTCGTGCCATTGGGATTCGATGCGGTACAGCGCCTTGTAATGCCGTTGGCGGTACCGGAACAAGATCGTCGTGGCGGACAAAACAACCCCGAACGCCAGCACCGCGAAAACCAGCAGGATGATGCGGCTCTGAACGCGCCAGGGGGCGAAAATTTCCGCTCGATCCTGCTTCGCCACCAACGCCCAGGGGGTTTCCGGAATCGGCGTTACATACGCCAGCACGGGCGTTCCGAAGTAGTCTGGCCCCTCGACCACGTCGCGGACTCCCAGCGCCGCCCGAACCGAAGGCGTATCGCGATGGGAGGCGATCGGCAGCCAGAACGTCATGGCGGCGGTTGGGCGTTGCCGTAAATCGCCGAGAAAAAGCACCAGGTCGTCCCGCCGACGTACCAACAGGGTTTCCGCCGTTCGGTTGAGCGTCGGCCAGGCGCGAAGCATGGGGTAGAGGTAACTCCCGGCATTACTTATCAGCACAATGGCGGCGTCGGCTCGATTTGATGGCCCGGGCGAGGCCGCGAGCGGAGCGATCGTGCCGAGATGGGGGATGCCCTTGTCAGGCATCTGGTGCAGATCGGTAATAACGGGGTCTTGCCGCGCGAAGGCTTCTTCGAACGGTTCGACCGGCGGCATGGGGCGGTTCGTTCCGCCGGCGGTGCTCAGCAGACAATGACCGCGACGGTCCACGAGAAATAGCTCGTCATATTCATAGTGGCGCTGAATCCCCCGCAGGCGGTTCAAGATTGGGTCCGCCCGTGCCGTGGACGGCGATGCGAGGTAGTCCCGCACGGCGCTCCGGAGAAAGGGACTTTCCATCAGAACCCGGGCATCCGCCAGACGTTCCGCGCGCCAGCGAGCGACCTCCTGGGCCTTGAGGTCCCCGATGGCCCGAAGCTCGGCAAAGGCCTTGTCGCGAATCTGCTTTTCCTGTCCTCGGTAAAACCAGGCGGTAGCCACGGCGAGGATCGACAGGGCGATGAATACGATCGCGCCCAGGATGCCCAGATAATTCAGGTCTTTTTTCCGCATGGCCGACTCCACATGTAGGGCAACTATACCGTGCGATTCGGTTTCTGACAAGATTTGGAGGTGACCGGAACGCGACAGGGGGGGCGTGCGTATGGCGTGCGTATGACGGCCGCACAAACCCATGAG
>CAZIUM010000396.1:0-1587 GCA_964542285.1 uncultured Lentisphaerales bacterium | reverse complement strand
GGCGGGAATCAAGAAGGACTTAACTACTGGTGGGACTTCGGCAACGGGACTCTGGACGGCGCCGGGCTGGGCGTGGTGACCAACCTCTATCCCGCCGGCGGCATCTACACGGTTTCGCTTTCGGTCAGCAATGCCCTGGCTGAAGGCGACACCATCGTCAAAGACCGCCATATCGTTTGCGGGCCGCTCGAGATTCATGTTTCGCCTGAAGGGGCCTCGACGCCTCCCTACGGGGACTGGAATTCCGCCCTGTCGGATATTCATTGGGCATTCGAAAATGCCGGTTCCAACGATGTGATCTACCTGGCCGGTCGTGATTTCCCCCTCACGCGCACCCTGGCGCTCGGCGCTTCCCATGTCACGATCCTGGGTGGGTACGAGGCCGCCGGAGGAACCGGTTCGGGGGGGATCCGAAATCCGGAACAATGGCCAACCCGAATCGTTCGAAGCCCCGCGGTGGATGCCCTGCGCATCATGACGATCGAAGCCGTAACCAATACTGTTCTGGAAGACATCCAGATCGAAGACGGGCGTAGTGTTCGCTTCAAAAGCCTCCTTCCCGGCAGCGGACTCGCCATTGCGAATTCCGAACGACTCGAACTGGTCCGGTGTCGTATTCGTGACAACGCCGCCGTCGGATATGGCGGTGGCGTGTACAGCCTGGACAGCACGGTCGTCTTCCATGCGGGCGAGATTTCTCTCAATTCGCTTCATGGAGTCGGGTGGGGCGATGTGCTGCGCGGCGGGGGTGCGTATAGCCGGAGGGGAATGGGTTGTTTCAAATAGTGTCCTGGGCGGCAACAACACCGATCGATCGCGAATCGGCGCTTCGCGTTGGGATACCCGCGAACAACTTCATGGTGGCGGATTGTATTTCGACGGCGGGACGCACCGGGTCTTCAACTGCGCGATTTACGGCAATAACGGCGACGCCCCCCAACAACATGCAACGGTCCTCCATAAACGGTACGGGGGCGGCATCTACCTCAACAACGGAACGGTGTCGGTCGAGAATTCCACGATCATGGGCAACAGCAACGAAGGGATCCGAAGAGTCAACGGAACCTTTTCGATCACGGATTCCATTCTCTGGGACAACGTGGAGGATGTCGTTGGAGCCGTCGCCGTGAATTTCTGTAACGTCGCAACCGGGGGGTTCGCGGGGGCCAACGGGAACATTTCCTCCGATCCGCAATTCGTGCGGGGGCTCTACCTGGACGCCACCAGCGCCTGCCGCAATGCGGGCAGCGATCTGGCCTCCGCCTTTGGACTCGATACCTACACGACCCAGACCAACGGCATGGCGGATACGGGCACGGTCGATCTCGGGGTTCACTATACCGACGGTCTGCTCCCGGCCTATGCCGAGCTGTACGTGGCGGAAGACGGCGAGGACGGAAACGGGGGAGCCTCCCCCGGCGACGCCCTGCGCACCGTCTCCCGCGCCCTAGCTCTGGCCCGGGACGGGACACACATTCATGTCGGTCCGGGGAATTTCACGCCGTCCGGCGGCGAGAACTTCCCTCTCGTGATGTATCGTCCCGGCCTGCACCTGATGGGGGCCGGAATGGACCAGACCACGCTGGA
>CAZIUM010000395.1:0-1596 GCA_964542285.1 uncultured Lentisphaerales bacterium | reverse complement strand
CTGCGTGGCTTTGCCCAAGGTCTTCCCCCCCTGCATAATCCATGCGGCCTGACGTTCGATCAACTGTGCTGCGGCAACGGTCGGGGGGCCGAACCGGCGATGGCAAAACGACGCATCGCTGAGGTAGCAGGTTGCTCCCGGGTGGCCGGAAAACGTCACCGGTCGTTCCATCAGCCGCGCGAATTGTTCCGCCACATCCCGGGTGTAGAGTTTTTCCGGGCCGGTGACGTTGAGAATTTCCACTGCGGGGCTGGCCATGTCCAGGGCAAGCAGGGCGTAGCGGTTGGCATCTCCCTGCCAGATCACATTGAATGCTCCGGACGACAGAGCCACCGTTTCCCCCTCCCAGACTCTGCGGCCGATGTCGTACAACACCCCGTAGCGGAGGTCCACCGCATAGTTCAGCCGGTACAGGCAGACCGGCGTGGCGTATACGGTTGCGCAATGCTCAAAGATGCGTTCCCGTCCAAGGCAGGATTGGGCATACTCGCCGACTGGCGCCGGGGGGGTGGTTTCCGGGCAACCCGGGGTGTCGATGGAAGCCAGCGGGTAGACGCATCCGGTGGAAAAAGCCACGATCCGGCTAAACCGGAAATGGTTGCCCACATAGCTTGGAATAAGGACGTTGCTGGCCCAGGTGAGGGCCTCCCGGCCAGCCGTGCCGAATTTACGCCCCGCCAGATAGAGGATATTGGGCGCCCGCGGCAAGGTTGAGACGGCTGCCGATTCTAAAAGATCGCAGGGCAACGTCTCAATGCCCAGGGCTTCCACCTTTTTTCGGGCGGAGGAATCGGAAAACCGAGAGACTCCATAGATGATTTGTTGTCTCCCGGCGGCCTTGCGGGCATTGACTGCCAGCCCCCCCAGCGAAACTCCCATCTTCCCCCCAATTCCGAGAATCATCAGATCTCCGTCCAGGCGAGCAAAGAACTCGATCAGATCTGCCGTCGGCGTGGTCAGGGCGCTTTCCAGCTCGTCTTCGGTTTGGTAAAAATTGTCCACTAGTGCAAATCCGGGCAAAAGTTGGTCCAAGGGCGGCCTAAAGGAACAACGGCTTTGCCCATAGTGCCCAGCCCAGGCAGGCGGCGCCGAAGGACCGCGAAAGGCCTCGGGGAGGGCAGACGGCGCAGACGATCCCGCTGCTATCCTGCGGCGTAAGCTTCCAAAACCGCCGCGGCAAAGGCCAAGAGGTCCGGGTAACGGCTCACGGCAAGGTGGTCGAGTGGTGTAGGCTGGGCGTTGACGATGACTATTTCGCCGCCTGCGCGCAGGGTTAGCAAGGGGATGGAGGAGGCCGGATGGACGGTGAGCGACGAGCCCAGCACCAGCATCAGATCGGCCTGCTCCGCCAGCGCGACCGCGTTCTCGAATACCCGTTGCGGCAGCATTTCCCCAAAGAAGGTGATATCGGGTTTATAAGCCGCGCCACACTTTTCGCAACGCGCCACAACCGCCGATTCCAACAGCGTGCATACGGTCTCGAAATCCTGCTCGCGGCCGCAAGCGCAGCAATGATGCAACTGTGGCGAGCCGTGGATCTCGTGGACGATTTGCGACCCGGCCTTCTGATGCAGCATGTCGATGTTCTGGGTAATG
>CAZIUM010000394.1:0-1610 GCA_964542285.1 uncultured Lentisphaerales bacterium | reverse complement strand
GCCTGGCCTTCGACGCGGTCCAGAACGACTTCACCGGGGTGGTGCGGGCCAAGGCAGGCAGAGGACATGCGGATTTTCCCGCGCGTCACGGCACCTTTAACTTCAAGCCGGACCCCGAACGGGACCTGGTCATTTCGAACGATATCGCGCTGCCTCCCGGCACGAACTGGATTTTCAAGTCGCTGACGGTCATCCATGGCGCCACCCTCGAGGTGCAATCGATTCCCGGAACCGTCGCGGAAAACTACACCAACGAAGTGGCGTCGCGCCTTGAAATCCTCGGCGATGTCGCGGTCGCGGCCGACAGCGTCTTGTCTGCCGATGGCCAGGGCTATTGGGTCCAGGAAGGCCCCGGCGCCGGAACCAGCCGCAGCGGAGGTGCCTATGGCGGACGGGGCAGTTCCGGCAGTTACGGCGATGGCACCGATGGCATTCCCGGGGATATCTACGGAGCTGCCGATCGCCCGGACCGGCTCGGCAGTGGCGGGGGCGCCGGGGGCGGGGGCAATGCCGGCGGCGGCGCGCTGATCCTGGATGTTACGGGCCGGGTTACGGTGGAGGGTAAATTGTCAGCCAATGGCGCCGCCAGCACGTCCCGCGGCGGGGGCGGCAGCGGCGGCAGCGTCTGGATACAGGTTGGTGAACTCCGGGGCAGCGGCATGATCCTGGCGGATGGCGGACGATACGGCTACGGCAGTTATTCGGGCGGGGGCGGCGGGGGACGCATTGCCTTCGATACAGAGCAGAATGGCTTTTCCGGCATTGTGCGCGCGCAAGGCAAACCGAGCAGGTATTTGCAACCCGGACGCCATGGCACCTTCTCTTTTCAGCCGGACCCCGAACTTGACCTGGTGATTTCGAACGACATCGGGCTGGCGCCGGGCACGAACTGGATTTTCAAGTCGCTGACGGTTACCCATGGCGCCACCCTCGAGGTCCAGTCGATTCCGGGAACCGCCGAGGAAAACTACACCAACGAGGTTCCTTCCCGCCTGCGGATTCTGGGAAATGTCACCGTGGCCACCAACAGCACGCTGTCCGCCGAAGGCCTGGGATATTTGTATCAGGAAGGGCCGGGTGCCGGCATTGGGGGCACAACGGGCAGCAGCGGCGGCGGATACGGGGGCGCTGGCGGTTCGGCGCGCGGCTATACCCCGGGAGGCCCCTACGGATCGCCCATGACCCCCGACCGTATCGGTAGCGGGGGCGGTCGTGGCGGCGGCAGTTCCGGCGGCGGTGCGCTAAACCTGGAGATCGAGCGGAAACTGACCGTGATCGGGCATATTTCCGCCGATGGAGAAACCCGCGGGAACCGCAACGGGGGCGGCAGCGGCGGCAGCATCTGGTTGCGCGCCGTGTCGATCGCCGGAACGGGACGCATTTCCGCCGATGGCGGCGATTCGCCGGTGGATGACCGCGGCGGCGGCGGCGGGGGAGGGCGTATCGCCATCGAGGTGCTGTCCGACCGCTTTACCGGCGAGGAACCCGGGACCTACAGCGCCTATGCCGGAACCCCTCTTGGAACGGTCACGGTGTCCGGGGGCGTGGGCGGGGTGGCCGAGGATGGCACGCCGGGAACGTTCTTCCTGTTCCGTCCCCGGGGGACGGCG
>CAZIUM010000393.1:0-1614 GCA_964542285.1 uncultured Lentisphaerales bacterium | reverse complement strand
ACTACAACGTGACGGCCGCCGTCGACGCCGCTACGGGCGATGTTGTCGAGCGCTATGTCTACACCCCCTACGGCGCCGCCACGGGCTACGACGACACCTGGTGCAACCCCGCCGCCCCGACCACCAACGGCCCGCTCTACTGCGGCTACTTCTTCGACGCCGAAACTGCCCTCTACCACGTCCGCAACCGCTACTACGATGGGAGTCTTTCGACGTTCGGCAGCAGAGATCCGTTGGAGTACGAAGTAGAGAATTTCAACCTCTACCGCTACTGCGCCAACAACCCGGTACTCTACACCGACCCAGCGGGGACCGATTGGCTCGATTGCATCGCCGCGTGCATTACCGACAACGACCCGCTTCCTTATGCGCTGGGGGCCGCCGCAAAGGCCATTCTGGCAACGGGTGGTTGGCAGTCGAAGACTGCCTTAGCACATGTTGCGAATATGCTCGGAGACAAGAAGCTGGCGGAGGCCATCTTGAAGTCGCTCAAGAATCCAGGCGTGAAACCTGTGAGCGACATACCGAGTTTCATCGTGGCAATTAAGCGTGCCGGCAGCACGAAGGCGGGGCAAGCATTTCGCTTGTTGGGCGGTAAAGCCGCAGCGATCTTGGGCCCGATCCAAATTGGGTATGGGCTCGCGTTGGCCGCTATCGAGACTCACTGTACTGGATGGTGTTGCACGGCGTCGTGGTACGAGATTCCATACAACCATGCAGACGGAAATGTAATTGAAACCTGGAAGGACTATTACTTCGACCTATGATCCCTGGCAAAGACGAGCCTATCTCACCGTTGACCATGAGGCTTGTGGCCGACGCGCCGTTGCGATGGCGGAGCATCCCCTGCATCTTTAATCGAAAGTGCAAGGCGATTTTTGAGCGTGCTTTATCGCAACGGAATGCCGCGACGGTGAGCGAGAGCTGGCTCGGGTGTGAGGTCGATGAGCGTTTTCACCTAGCAGTCAGTGACCTGACTGCAAACCACTTGTATTGGTCGCAACCGCTGTTTGTGCCACAAGACGAGTGCTTCGTTCTCTTCCGATTCTGGCAGCGCGGAATAGCCGATTGCATGGAGTTCGAGGGCTTCATCCTGGACTTGGAGTCGCTTCTTGGCTTAGACATCCCAGGCGACCTGAAATTGCCGTCCATGACGTATGGAGAGTTCCTGGAAGCGATCGCCGGGCTCGGCAACAAAGCGAAGGCCGCTTCCGTCGAGCCGGCAGACCGAAACGATCGTATTGGGCGATGATATGCGGACGATTGGGAGCCTTTCGAGCCACAGGCGATGCACTAAAACGCGCTTTCGACAGGTTCAAGGGCGTCATCGACAAGGTGGTGTGAGAAATGAGACTGCCGGATCGTTGGCAGACAGGCCGAACGCTCTCGTGAGCGACATCCTTTCCCGACGACCAGTAGACGATACGCTCAAAGCAGACTGTCTCAAGATGGAGGTCGCGGCGATGAGCCAATTCCCAGTTCTTAGGCGCGAGTCGCCGGCTAACCCATGACAACATGTTCAAAATGCGGTTCCACCGACGTGCTGGACACCAAGGGGCCGTGGTGGATGGGCCGCCAGAACCGGACACTCGCGCCCGACGGCACGATCACCCG
>CAZIUM010000392.1:0-1650 GCA_964542285.1 uncultured Lentisphaerales bacterium | reverse complement strand
ATCTTACAAGAAACATAGTACCCATGGATGCCTGGTAGAATTTTGCCGTTCCCGGTTCGCCGGACGCTCCGCCGCTGCCGGCTGCCACTGAGACGTCGCCCCGTAACAAGTCCGTGATCGAAACCGGATTCAAGCCCCGCGACGAACCGGACGCCAAGCGTGCTTCCACCAGAGCAAGCGGCATCCCGGCCCACAGCGCGATCCGTCCGCCACCGCCGGAACCTGAAGTGCCGTTGGGGCTGCCGCCGTTAGCTTGCAAGGTCCCCTGACCACGGACACGCAATCCGGCGACAAAAATTCCACCGCCGCTGCCGCCGGCGCCGGAACCTCCGGGGGAAGATTGCCCATTGGCGGTCAGTATGCCGTCGAGGCACACATTGCCTCCGGCGAAAAGCTGAATCGCACCTCCGCCCTGCCCTGCATAAAGAGAACGATCCCCCGCGGGACTTCCCGGTTCAATGGGCAGAGCCTCCTGTCCATAAACGGAGCCGGGATCTGTGCCACCCCCAACACCACCGTAGCCGCCACCGCTGTATTGGGATTGTCCCGCGCCGGGTCCGTTGTTGTTGCCGGGCTTGGGAAAGTACCCCTTGCCGTCCGCTTGGATGCCGCTGGTTTCATCGATGGCAACGTCGCCCGCTACGTGCAGCCGCACAATCGCTCCGTTGGTCGAATTGGCGTAGGGATAGACCCAGGAATTCGCTTCCATCCGCAGGTCGCCCCCCACCCGCAGGCATTCGCCGTAGCCGACGGTCGGATCGTTGGTGAAAGCCGCCTTGAGATAGAGACGGGAGTTGTTTTGCAGGATAACATCGCCCGGAACATCCAGATTGAATCCCGGCGGCAGCGACAGCGCGCAGTTATCGAGGGTCAGGGATGCCGGCGCCCATTGCCCCAGGTCCGACACCACCGGCCGCACATGCCAGAAACGCTGTCCGGCAAGATGTTCCGTAAACCATTGCCGGTTCGGCAGATACAGAGTACCCATTTCGGCCTCGCGCGGCATGTTTTCCGCATAGGCGAAGGCCGAAAAACGCAGAGTCGGCACGGGCAGGGCCGCTTGCAAGACGGCATCGTACCGCACCACAATGCGGCCACCACCGCCCGCGCCGCCTTGGTTATCCCCATTACCGCCATCCACGCGCAAAAGCCCGCTGCCATGAAGGGTTTGGCAGTCGATCGAGATACCGCCGCCGGCGCCTCCCGCGCCGCCATTGTAGCGACCGCCCGCGCCACGGGCCGTGAGGGTGCCGTCGATCAGGGCATCGCCACCCACCTCCAGTATTATGACCCCGCCGCCACGACCGGAAGTCGCGTGCGAGTTGGCTCCACTGCCCGCCTGCACCGGACCGTCCGGTTCGCCGTATTCGGAAGAGCTCATGCTGCCGTTGCTTCCCTGTCCGCCGATGCCTCCATAGCCGCCGCCATCGTAGCGGATGTTTGAGCCGATCCCATGTCCGGGACCGTAGCCGCGGGTGTAGCCCTTGTAGTCGGCGTCGATGCCGCTGGTGGCATCGATCGACAAATCCCCGTCCACGGAAACGGCCACCGGGGCGCCGTTGGTCTCGTCGGCATAGGGCACCAGCCAAGAATTGACCGCCAGGGTCAGATCGCCACCGGTCGCCAGAGTGGCGCCGGAGTCGTTGACAG
>CAZIUM010000391.1:0-1651 GCA_964542285.1 uncultured Lentisphaerales bacterium | reverse complement strand
CCTCGCAGAATCTCGTGGTAGATTCCGGTGTCGTTCCAGTAGGTGCGCCGCTCGACATCCCCTCCCTGCCGGTCGGCGGCAAAGAACGTGACTCCCTCATGTTCGAAGCGGTGAACCTCCTCCATGCGGAAATCATCCGGCGTGAAGCGTCCGACAAAACATTTGCCGCCCGAAGCCCCCAGGTCCACGGCCAGCGCCACCCGTTCAGAGCGCTCCTCGCTCTTATTTGTCTGGATATTGTTCATAAAACCCCTTGGCCAGTGCGTAATGCATGCGAACCCCGGTGGGCAACGCCTCGTCCGGAAAATCAAAGGCATTGTTGTGAAGCGGCACAACCGGCGAACCATCGTCGCGTCCGGTGCCCAGGCGCCAGAACGCGCCGGGCACAATCTGCTGGTAGAAGGCGAAATCCTCGCCCCCCATGCTGATGGGCAGGTCGGTCGTCACCCGGGCATCGCCCAGAATGTCGCGTCCCACGCGCAGGACGAAATCGGCGGCGCGTTTTTCGTTAACCGTCACCGGATACCCGGGCACGAGGTCGACCTCCGCCACGGCGCCAAAAGCCTGAGCCGTCTGGACCGCGATCTGTTGCACCGCCTGCCGCAATTGATCCCGCTTCTCGGACGAAATGGCGCGAATCGTGCCCCGCAGGCTGACGTGGCCGGCGATGGCATTGCGCACCGAACCTCCATGAATGCTGCCGATGGTGACGACACCGGGTTCGATGGGGTCGCTCATGCGCGTCACGGCACTCTGCAACGCTACCACGACATGCGCCGCCGCGACCACCGCATCGATCCCCTTCTGCGGCATGGCGGCGTGACAACCACGGCCGTGGATTTCCATATCGATCGCATCGGTGGATGCCATCATCGGACCTTCGCGGACACCGATCGTGCCGAGCGGCAGAAAAGGCCAGCAATGCAGCCCAAAAATCATCCGCGGACGGGGGTTTTCCAACGCGCCATCTTCGCACATCCGGCGGGCGCCGGCCCCTCCCTCCTCCGCCGGCTGAAAGATGAAACGCACCGGGCCGTCCAAGCCTTGCGGGTTGCGGGCCAACAGGCGCGCCGCTCCCAGCAAACAGGCCACGTGACCGTCATGCCCGCAGACGTGGGCCACTCCCGGCACGGTGGAAGCATATGATCGGCCGCATTCGTCCTGCACCGGCAACGCATCCATGTCCGCCCTCAGCGCCAGGCAAGGACCGGATTCTTCCGCTCCAAGGGTGGCAACCACGCCCGTCCCGCCGGCCAGCCCGGTGCGCAAGGTCACGCCCGGCAAAGCGTTCAGCCAGTCAACGACGATCCGCGCGGTGCGTTTTTCCTGATAGGCGGGTTCCGGATGGGCATGCAGGTCGCGCCGCAAGTCGGTCAGTTCCGACAACATCTCGGACAATTGGGATTCGATTTGCGCCTCGGTATTCTTCACGGACATGGTCTGGTTTCCTACGCGGGCGGCGAGCGAACCGTCAGCCGCCCTTGCCCGCGACAACAAAGGGATCAATAATCTCGTACTTTTGCATCATATCGATTTTGCCACCCAGGCGCAACGATGGCGCCGGCGAGACCCGCGCGCCAGAATTCAGGAGACAGAAGTCCGGAGTAAGAATGGGAACGGACTCCAGCGCGGGGGCGGTGGCCCCGGCGGC
>CAZIUM010000390.1:0-1671 GCA_964542285.1 uncultured Lentisphaerales bacterium | reverse complement strand
GGCTTTACTACCCTTGCGCGGCGTTGACATGGTCAGCCGCTTGAATCAGCGCCGGAAATTTAGCCGGCGCAATGCCAAGAAAATAGGCCCTTCCGAATGGCTCATGACTTGGACCAAACCCTGCAATCGTCCCGCCTACTTTCCTGAAGAAGAATGGGCCGCCGTACCGGAACAAATCACCACGCGCATTATCCATGTCCGGATCCACATCAAAGGCTTTCGCACCCAGGAAATCTGGCTATCCACCACGCTGCTCGACCCCGGCGCGTATCCCGCCGAACAGCTCGCTCAACTCTATCTGCGCCGATGGGACATGGAGTTGTGCCTCCGCGATCTCAAAACCACCATGGGTATGGAAGAGCTTCGCTGCAAGTCACCCGCTATGCTCCAAAAGGAACTGCTCGCCTTCTTGATTGCCCACAACTTTATTCGTTGCCTCATCGCCGAGTCGGCCACCGCCTATCAGGTGCCCCGCACGCGCATCAGTTTCAAGGGGGCCGTGGATGCCGCCCGCAGTTTCCATCAGGCCATGCGCATGGCCCGCTCGCTACGCAAAGCCCGTCAACTCCACCATAGGCTCCTCGAAATTCTTGCCCTTGATCTCGTCCCGCTTCGTCCGGGCCGCTGGGAACCCCGCGCCGTCAAGCGCCGCCCAAAACCCTACCAGCGCCTCACCAAACCTCGCCACAGCTTTAAGGAACTCGCTCATCGCGGATATAAGCATCGCTTATCTTAGTGCCATTCGGGGCTGACCCCAATCCGCAGGACCCCAATCCGCAGACCCCAATCCGCACGTGCAGATCATAGTCGCGGATCGTCACTATGATTCGTCAGAGGGAAAAATACGGGAAGAGCGCGGCAACGTCGCGGAAAACGCACGGTAAGAAGCTCGTCCCGCGTCATAGCGGGATCGGCAAAATCTACGACGGCTATTTGGCACTCAACACTGCGGACCATTTGCGAAAACGAATCATCTTTTCTAAAAGCGATGTGCCATCCATCCGATCAACAACGGGCTTCCACAGAAACAAACCATGTTCATCTTTCCCGATTAGGAAGAAAGTCTCGGCGTTGAATGTCGGATGCGACAAGCAGATGCGGTATCGGTACATTGCGCCAAAGATATCCTGAAATCCCGCGCTGGCCTTAGTTCTTCCATCTTGAAGCCTCCATCTGGTCCATCGATTCTTACACAGAACGCTGCTTGTAAAACCCGTCTCATTTGTCTTTTCGTAGGGGCCGCTAATCATAGAGGATGTCGATGGTGCCCATGTGTACCAAGACTTCGCGTCCGGCACGCCATCAGGCCACATGCGAGACCCCTCCCTCAAAAAGCCTTCGTGCTGGTCAACTTCAGACCGGTTGAACCACAAAGCCGGGATAGCATAATCGTCGAAGCCTCTGTAGACACATGTTCCGTCGTTGTTCAACAGTAACACGTGATCCAACTGGTTTGTAAACTGGACAAAACCCAGAGCGCCCAGCGTTGGAAGGGACTGGGGTTCAATGATCCATACTCCTGGGAGATTATCCGCGGAAAGAGAACCACTGTAGAAACGTGCGTCGGGCTGATTATCGGCACAACCCATAGCAAGGCAAATAACTCCTATCATAATGCAGAGTGCCTTCATAGATCTAACTTGAGAGTACCGAGTTTTCGGCTACTTTGAG
>CAZIUM010000389.1:0-1673 GCA_964542285.1 uncultured Lentisphaerales bacterium | reverse complement strand
ACTTACCGCGCCCCTCCCACTCCCCAGGGGGCGCATTTACTTTGTCAAGTCACCATCGAGAAACGAATGGTCAACTCATTTGACGCCCACGCTCCGTTGCGGCAGTCTTGTGTTCAAGTGCGCGACGGGCTATCATGTCGTCAATCAAGGAATTCCAGTAATGAAGAAGACAACGTTTGCGCTATTTTTCGGGAATCGTGGGTTTTTCCCCGCCTCGCTGCAACAGGAAGCCCAGCAGGTTCTGGGGCAGACCTTGCGACGGCTGGGGCACGAAATCCTGACAATGCCGGAGGGAACCACCCGCAACGGCGCGGTTGAGAACCGCCGGGAGGGCGAAGCTTTTGCCGCGTTTCTGGCCCGTCATCGGGGGGAATACGGTGGGGTGATCGTGTCGTTGCCCAACTTTGGCGATGAAAGCGGGGTCTTGGCCGGCGTACGGGATAGTGGAGTACCGTTGTTGATCCAGGCGTTCCCTGACGAGCTGGATCGCATGGGGCCCGCCCAGCGACGGGACGCCTTCTGCGGCAAGTTTTCCGTCATGAATCTGCTGGTGCAACATGGGGTGCCCTTCACGGCCCTGCCGCCGCACACGGTGCATCCTTCCAGTCCGGAGTTTGCCGGGCAGGTGGATTATTTCGACCGTCTCTGCCGGGTTGTGAGCGGCTTGCGTCGTTGCCGTATCGGCGCCATCGGTGCGCGCACCACGCCGTTCAAGACCGTGCGCATCGACGAAACCACCCTGGAACGGCACGGAATCACGGTGGAAACCTACGATTTGTCGACGGTGTTCTCCGAAATGAAATCCATGGCTTCTTCCGAACCGGCTCTGGCGGACAAAATGAAGCAATTGCGTTCGTTGTCGGACTGGAGTGAAGCGCCGGCGGTGGCCCTGGAGCGCAGCGCGCGCCTGGGAGTGGTGCTGGATCGCATCGTTGCGGAAGACGCGCTGGACTGCGTGGCGCTGCGCTGCTGGGAGGAAATGCAACGTCAGGTGGGAATCTCACCCTGTTCTTTGCTGGCGGCATTGAATGACCGCGGCGTGGCGGCGGCCTGTGAAGTCGATGTCGGCAGTGCGGTGATGATGCGTGCGCTTCATCTGGCCACGGGGGAGTCGCCCGCCTGCCTGGACTGGAACAACAATTACGGGAACGATCCCGACCGCTGCATCCTGTTTCACTGCGGGCCGGTGCCCTCCAGCCTGATGGCCGGGCGCGGAAAGGTGGTGGATCAGGCCATCATCGCCAACGCCGTGGGACCGGACAAGGGGTTCGGCTGCAATGCGGGACGTATTCGCGCCACGCCCTTCACCTTCGGGAACCTGATGACGCGGGAGGGGCGCGTTTCCTGTTACCTGGGCGAGGGGAACTTCACGGACGATCCCATCCCGCAAGAGTATTTCGGATGCGCCGGGGTGGCGGCAATCCCCGGTCTGCAGGCCATATTGCAGAAGATAGGATATCTTGGACACCGCCATCATGTGACCGTGGCGGCGGGGCACGCCCTCGTCCCGGCACGGGAGGCCTTGACCCGATATCTCGGGTATGAAGTATACGAGTGAGCAGGAAAGCCGGCAAAAAAAAGGGTGCGCGACGCAGGCGCGGCGGAACCTGGCCGCGTTTGTTCGCGCGTACCGCCGGACGCCCGGTCTGGAGCGAGAGCCGGCGCCGGCGGGT
>CAZIUM010000388.1:0-1706 GCA_964542285.1 uncultured Lentisphaerales bacterium | reverse complement strand
CCACGAACTCGTCGAAAACCTGCTTGCGGTCGGGCGCAAAATTAAACGCATAGCCGGGCGGATTGTACACGGCGCCCCAGACTTTGGAGATGCCCGCCTCCCGAACGACGGGAACCACGGGTTCAGGGACCGGATGCAAGGCGTTGAAACCCATGCCACAAATACGCCGCACGCCTTCAAACCAGTTCACCAGGTCGTCATCTCCCCCGATATAGCGTTCTCCGAAAATGATTTTCTTCGGCCGATCCTCCGGCGGCAGGACCGCCGCCTGCATGGCCTGGTTATACACCCGCCGGCCATGCCCGGCATGGGTGTCCACCTGCACGACACCGTCCTCGTCCTTCCAGAGAATCGTTCCAAGCCGGGGCCCGAAAAGTCGAGCGCGCGTCACATTGGGTTCTCCGTCCCCGACCCGTGACGTTTCCACCTCGAGTGACAGGATGGGATAGGGCTTCGGGCGGGGCACGGGCTCCACCCGCAACACGCTGGACACCTGCCAGTGACGATTGTTACGGTTGGGATATCCGCCGAGGATCTTCTCCATGGCTTCACGCGTGGACTGCACCGGCGGACTCCAGTCACCGCCTTTCCAGGTCACCCCGGGCAGACCGGGGAAAGTCATGCGAAAACCGGTCTCCGCGGACGGGGCCGCCGCATCCACGGAGAGCACGCGCAGTCTGACGCGAACGTCCGGCACCTCCTCCAGCACCGGCACGGCCGAACACCAGGGCGCCGGGACGACCAGAACCGTCGCCATCAGGGCCGCCTCGGCCAGGAGCCGTTTACGTCCCCCCCCGGCAGCAGCCCATGGCCGGATCACTCGTTTTCCGAGGATTCTCTTTGCGATTTGAAATAGATGTGCCATGGAATCAATATGCGATATTCCACCTTGCATCGCAAAATAAAACGGGGATTCCTGTCCTGAAGAACCCGCTCGACGGACGGATGCGTCCCGCGCACCCGCAACCGGCGGCGATTGACAACTTCTGAAAGACTTTATACAATCGTTTGGAATTTGGATGGCATGCTTGTCTGACGGGGTGGTCCGTTGATAATGCAATGTCCAGTGTAACTGCGCAACATCCAGCAAGGAGTCCAGCATGAAAACCGGCAAGATTCGTTCGATCCGCATTCTTCCGCTGACGGCCATGATCCTCGTGTCGATCCCCTCCCGCGCGACCTCCATCACCGTGGGCCCGGAAGGACCACCCGCCTATGACTACGAAACGATTCAAGAAGCGCTGGATGCCGCCGTTTCGAACGACACGATCATCGTGGCCGCCGGAACGTACGTGGAAGATCTGGCCATCTCGGTCGAAGACCTGGTCCTTGCCGGCCCCAATGCCGGCCTTTCCGCCGGAGTGGGATCCCTGCCCCGCCATGACGAGGCCTGCATCGTTGGACAGGCAGAGTTGCTGGCCGACGGGATCACGCTTGACGGGTTGGAATTCAAACGCCCAGCCGCAAGTGGCTCTGTAACCTTGATCAAGGCCCGGGCGCAACATCCGACGGTGCGTAACTGCCGTTTTGACATGCAAAAGGCACTCGGCACCTGTACGGCCTTCAAGGCCAATTCCACGCCGGATGTCGCGGTCCTGGCCCATAATCTTTTCACGAACCAGGTTCAGTCGGACGTTTCCGATCAGCATCTCATTCAAGGCGGGGCCGGGACGCAACCGCTGAACGTGATCGGCAATGTGTTTGTC
>CAZIUM010000387.1:0-1719 GCA_964542285.1 uncultured Lentisphaerales bacterium | reverse complement strand
CGTTCACATCGCCGGACAAAGCCGCCCACGCATTCCATCCGCAAACCACCAGTAAAAATACAAGCCGATTCTTACTCATTAAGTTTCTCCAATTGACTTCCATAGCCCCCATTTGTGTCGAAGAAGTCTTTATGGTGGCTGACCGACCGGTTACAATCTTTATTAAGAAAAACACTCCAAGGGAGGTTGTACGCTGTCAAGCAGGTCATCCGGTAATAAGCGTGCCAGATTTCGTCAGGTTTGTGAACTGATTTCGCCGCACTTGGTGTCGGCGATCCGGCTCGACACCTTCAGCGATAAGCCCCTTTCTGGCAGAGACTTTCCACGATATCGAAGCCCGCAAAGGCGCCCGCTACAAGGCCTCTGGATGGCTTGATCTGGGCAGGACCAAGGGCATCCACCGGCATCGTGGCGATTTTTACGTGCGCACCGACCGTCCCAGGAAGCTCTGGGTGCGCGAACTACGCAAGGATACCGCCTCGTTGCGGCGTGCCGCAGAACTTCCATGCGAAGGCAAGGTGCCCGATCCTCGAGCGAACAACCGCGTCTTTCACATCGGGGCCATGCTTTCAATCATGGCCAGAAGCTTGTCCAAGCCCCTCGGCGTGCGGCTACACTTCAACGCCTTGCTCGCCGAGCGACCGTTGAACCCTGGTCATGTCCACTTCGCGCAGGCTGACTCCGTCGCGGAGAGCCGTCACGGCCGCGGTGGCCGCGCCCTGGCCGATATTCACACAGATCGGCATGACGCGGAACGACGAGTGGGCCTTGTGCGTGCCGGAGATGCAGCGCCCGGCCAGCAGCAGGCCGTCGATTCCCTGGGGCAGAATGCAGCGATAGGGAATGGTGTACTTGCCCTTGGCGCGGAAATGCTTCTGCGCGCCGTCCTTGTCGAGTCCCGCTCCCGATACGTTATGGATGTCGAAATTAAAGCTGCAGCGGGTGGCAATCCAGTCTTCGAAGACACGTGCCTCCACGATGTCTTCCGCCGTAAGGGTGTAGTCCCCCTTGAAATGACGCGTCTCGCGAACTCCCATCAACGAGGCGGTACTGATCAGGAAACAGTGTTCGTACCCGGGGATTTTGTCGCGCAGGAAGGGGACAATCTCCTCGATCTGGCGACGGCAGGCGATTTCGGCGCGGGTCAGATCCTCCGCCCGCGTGCCGTCGATACCCGTCTGGTTGGTCATATTGACCGTGACGATACCGGGAAGCGACGAGGGATAAAGCAGCACGTGGCCGGCCGGATGTTTCAGGTTGGCCCGCCCCAGGTCCTGAATGCGTCCGCCAGGAATCTCGAAATTGGTTTCGAAGCTGCCGGGGAAAACCGCACGCTCGAAATCCACCCCGGCAACCTTGAACATGAGGGTCACCGGCTGCATGCCGCCATCCGCCTCGCGCCCCTGCTGAAAGGGAACGCCCGCACGGGCGGCCAGATCGCCGTCCCCGGTGGCGTCAATCACGCACCGGGCACGCCAGGCCTGACGGCCGTTCTTGCTTTCGGTAATGACGCCGGCGATGCGACGGTCTTCCAGGAGCGGCGCGGCGACGAAAGAATACAAGCGCAAGTCGACCCCGGCCTCCTGAAGCATCTCGAGCAAAATCAGCTTGAGTTTTTCCGGGTTTATGATGTGCGCCCCGGGATACGTTTCCTCGGGACCGGGTTGGGACTCGCGCTCGAGAATTTCCATCAGTCGCTGCAGCCAGCCGGCCTGCTCG
>CAZIUM010000386.1:0-1724 GCA_964542285.1 uncultured Lentisphaerales bacterium | reverse complement strand
CCCTCCCCCCTCACCCCTCACCCCTCACCCCTCACCCCTCAAACCTCCCCCCTCGACCCTCACCCCTACTTTCCAGCCCCCTGCCCCCCCCCCAAAAAAAAATTAAAAATACTGGTTGCACTCGTGGAACGTTTCAGGTAGTATGCACTTGTTTTTCGTCCCAATGGGGGACGTGTACAGTTAAAGACAATATTGGCGAACAGCCGAGCAGCAGTAAGCAGCAATTTCATCGTTACAGTCTCCAGCTACCTATCGGCCATGTTGTCTTCCTTCCCCATGTCGTACTTCCCAGGGTTGCCACGCGCGACCTCCTCCCGTGATGTTTTTTTTGCGTTCGCACTTTATTTATCCCCGCTTTATTACAGGATTTCAGCCTCCATCGATCCGGTCGACGTGTGTCCGGAGAAGACGGGTGCTGCATTGGCATGATGGACATGCCTGAAGAGTCGGACCGGTGTCGGGAATGACTCTGAAAAACACGGAAAAGACAAAGACACACAGCACACGGGTAAGAACAGAGGAAGCAAGGCATGGATATCTATGTCGGCAATCTGGCGTACAAGACCACGGATGATGATCTGCGCGCCCTTTTTGAAGCACACGGCGAAGTCACGTCGGCGCGCGTCGTCAGCGATCGCATTTCCGGCCAGTCCAAGGGATTTGGCTTTGTTGAAATGCCGGACCGCGAAGCGGCACAGAAGGCAATTGACGCCATTAACGGCGAAGATTTCCAGGGCCGCAAGCTGCGCGTGAACGAGTCCCAGCCCAAACCGCGCGAAGAGCGTCGCGGCGGTGGCGGTGGATTCCGTGGCGGCGGTCGCGGTGGCGATCGCGGCGGACGGGGTGGCGGCGACCGCTGGTAAGCGGTTTGCAACCATTCGACAGCCTGAGCCCCCACAAGCGCATCCTCATGCGTTTGGAGGGGCTTTTTCATTTAAGCATTTCCAGCGCCCGGACGCAGACCGCTTCCGGCGTGATCCTCGCCAGGCAGGGATGTCCCGGTACGCAACAACGCCGCGACAAACAGGGTCGGCAGGGCACCTCGTGGGTCATGATGACATGCTTTGCTCCGTAGGGACCGGTGCATTCCGCCCGGGTGGGGCCGAACAAAACGAGACAGGGCTTCCCGAGCGCGGCGGCCATATGCACCGGGCCCGTGTCGTTGGCAACCAGAAGATCGCACTGCTCCAGCAGGCTGAAGAGTTCCGGCAGGCTGTAGCGCCCACAGGCGTTGATCACCCGTTCCGGCGCCGTTTGCGCAATGAGATCACCTGCCGCCGAATCGCTTTTGCCGCCCAACACCATGATATGGACGTCGGATCGATCCACCAGCAAACGGGCCAGGCGTACAAAATGCCGCAAGGGCCAGTTTTTGCTTTCCCATCGCGACTGGGGCAGCAACGCCACCCTCGGCGCCGGCTGGGGCGGTGTCACGACGGGATGGGTCAAATCCACCGCCGCGGAGGATGGACGGTGGAGGCCCAAATGATCCAGCAAATCCATGGCCTGGTCCACGGCATGCCGGTTGCGGTTGACCGGACCGGCACGTTCGCCATACAGCCATCCGGCCCCTTCGCGCGCATAGGAGGGTCCGATCCGCCTCGAGGCTCTGGCCAGGCGTGCGGTCGTCGCGCTTTTAAGCAACCCCTGCAGATCGATCACCAGATCGTACCGTTCGGAGCGTAGGGATGCGATGGCCGCACCCATACCCGACCACCAGCGAT
>CAZIUM010000385.1:0-1790 GCA_964542285.1 uncultured Lentisphaerales bacterium | reverse complement strand
GGAAAGGTAGGGCGGCGAGGCCCTTCGCCGCCGCGCGCGGGTCCCCCGCGCGATCTCCACCCGCGCGACTCCCACGCGATCTCCACCCGCGCGCGGGTCCCCCGCGCGATCTCCTGCGCCACCCCCTGCGGGAGATAATCCCGCGCGCGCGGTTGCGTTGTCCCAACCCCCGTGAAATGCTACAGTTACCCTTTCGCAATCTGAAGGGAATGACCGACCATGAATCCGACCCGCCCCAATGTGCTGGTGATGTTCTGCGATCAATTGCGCATCGATCTGTTGCGCTGCTATGGCGGCGACCGGGTGCGCACGCCCAACCTGGATGCCCTTGCCGCCGACGGCCTGCTGTTCGAGCAAGCCTACACCCCGACCGCGATCTGCTCGCCGGCACGTGCCAGCCTGATGACGGGGATGTATGCCCATGAACATCACATGTTCAACAACTCCACGCCGTCCTACAGTTATTGCCTCCACCTGCGACCGGATGCGCACATGATCCAGGACTGGGCCGACGAAAACACCGACTACCAAACCGGGTATTTCGGCAAATGGCACATCGGACCGGCGGAAGATTTGTTCAATTCGCGGTTTCATTGCACCCATCCGCGTCCCTACGAGGGCGGGCCGGGCTATCTCGCGAACTCCCACTGGCATCCCCACACTTCCCTCGGACCGCTGCGGAAGGCCGCCGCCAATCCCAGGCTGGGACCGGGCCAGACCAGCGGACTGGTCGACGTGCCCTACGAGGATTTCCCCGATGTTGCCGCGGCGCGATATTGCCGCGAGTTCATCGACAAGCGCGATCCCAACCGTCCTTTCCTGGCGTTCTGCGCCTTTCCCGGTCCTCATTCGCCCTGGTTGGTGCCCGAGTCGTTCGGGTTGCGGTATCGTCCCGAGGACATTGACCTGTGGGAAAATCGCCGCGACCCCATGCGCAACAAGCCCCTGAACCAGCGCAAACTGCGCGAGCTGACCCGGCAGCAGTTACGGCAGGAAAATTGCACCGAGGAAGAGTACGACGACAACCTGCGCCGGGCTCTGGCCGCCTGTTTCTCCTACCTGGAACTTATCGATCAATGTGTCGGCGAGCTGGTGGCGTACCTGAAGGAAAAGAATCTCTACGACCGCACGGCCATCGTGTTTACCGCCGATCATGGCGACATGGCCGGGTCGCACGGCATCAAGAGCAAGGGCGCCTGCATGTACGACGAAATCTACCGCATTCCCATGATGCTCAAAATGCCCGGGAACACGACGTCCAAACGCATCCAGGAGCCGGTGCATCTGATGGACGTAACCGCCACCTGCATGGAACTGATGTCCGGGGAAGCCCCGACCGACATGCTGGGACAACCCCTGCACGGTCGCTCGCTCTGCACCTTCGCCACGGATTCGCCCGAATGGCCGCGTCCGGTGCATTACGCCCAGTACCACGGCGACTGGTACGGGCATTATTCGTCGCGCATGGTGACCGACGGACGCTGGAAACTGGTCTGGAATTTCAACGACCTGGGCGAGCTGTACGACCTGGCGTCGGACCCCCAGGAGCTGCGCAACCGCTTTTACGATCCCGATTGCCGCGAGCTGCGCGGACGCTACTTCGAGCGGCTGCTGGAAGCCGCCCGGGAGTCCAAAGACGCCCAGGCCTTACAATGGGCGCGCGGCATGGGCGATCCCGGCGCATTCGAGGATGCCGTGGGAGCCAACCTGGCCGAGCCCGGGTCGTGATCGGCTGAAGGCTGGAGGGAGGTCCGTGCGCGGGGTTTTATTGTTCCGGCGCAAGGCGCCGG
>CAZIUM010000384.1:0-1825 GCA_964542285.1 uncultured Lentisphaerales bacterium | reverse complement strand
TTCCCCCGCTGGTGTCTCTGTATCTCAATCCCAGGGCGCACCGGCGGGGGTGCTTTGTTCTGTACAACAAACTCGGCCGATTGGACGGCCGGAAGGCGAGAAAAGCTGCGGACTTCGAGCGCCGCGTAGCCCTCGCCAAATACCTGATCTGGAGCCTTGGGGGCTTCGGCCCCCTTGGCTCCCATTTACCGAGGTGCCGAATGAAAAATGACAAACTGACCAAAACGCGGATTGCCTCGTTCGAGATTGCGAAAGTCGATGGCGAATGGAAGGAGGTTACCGGCCGCTGGCACAAGACAGCCGATGCCTGTCGGGGCGTGGCAAACCTGTTCTGGCAATCGTGGGTCGCGTGGCATTTCGCGAATGATTCGCAAGTCAAGCTCAAGGCATGGTTGAACGCACGCGAGGCCGTCGGAAGCAAAGCCGCCGGCAAGTGCCCGGTCGATGCCTACCCTGCTGCGTTGAGCAAGCAGACTTACGCGGCGGCAAGTGCGAGGTTCCCGGAGTTGGCTAAGGGCGAGATCGTCTTGATCCTGAACCGCCTATCTCGAGGGCTCAAGTCACGTAAGGCGGCCAAGGGAAGCCTGCCGGGGTGGTCGGCTATCCTGTTGCACCACGAGGCGCACCCGGCGTTTGTCCGATCGTTTCCGATCCTGTTCGACCGCGGCAACACGTCGACGACGATCGAGCCGCCGGCGGATCGTGGTGGTAATTGGTGCGTTTCGCTGCGTGTCTCGCGCCGCGAAGAGAACGGCAGGGGAACGACGTACCACGACCGCATGGAGCTATGGTGCAAGGGCAAAAAGGTTGCTTCTCAAGTTGCGATTCTTCAGCGGATCGCAACCGGCGAGTACAAGTTCATGGGTTCGCAAATGGTGTATTCGCGTGGCAAGAGGAAATGGTTCTTGAAGCTCTGCTACGAGATGCCGATAGCGGAGCATGTGGAACTGGATGCCGACAAGCTGGCCGTGTTGCGGGCAAGGGACGATCGGCCGTGGGAACTGCTGCTGCCGGATGGGTCAATTCGTTCACCCGGAGGACACGGTCGATATATCGGGCCGGTTCGTCGGCAACTGCTGATGCAGCGATGGAATCGGCGGGCGAACTACCGGAACGCAGGGAGTGCGAACAAGGGGCATGGACGGGAGCGGGCGGGTGCTGGTCCGCAATGGAAGCTCCAGCAGCAATGGAAAAACTTCGTCAAGCGGGTCAACTCCGGCGTGGTCCGCGAGGTGCTCGATGCTTGCGTGGCGGCCGGGGCAGGAACGCTGATCTACGAGCAGCCCGATGGCGAGTGGCGGGACACGAGGTTTCTGGCGACGGCGGGCAAAGTTGCGGGCAGGAGTGATTCATCGGCGTGGGATTGGTTTCAGGTCCGCACGATGTTGGAGCAACGGGCGGTTGATTGTGGGGTGGCGGTGAAGATCGTCAAGACGACTGGGGACATTTGCGAGGACTCCGGTGGCACGGAAAACCCCGGAACCTCTCGCAGTGACGAAAGTTGTTGCAATGTAAGTGATTGCGACACAGATGCAGCGGTCTGTAAGGGGAACGGACGGCCACAAAATGGCAGGAAGACGGACCCCTCGAAATGCAATCCGCAAAACCAACGCGGAAAACGGTTTGCGAGTGATGCAGCCGCAAAGAGTGAATGAAAGGTCAGGTAATCCAAGTGGTCGACTGGGAATGAGGCCGTCGCGGACGTGCCGAAGGCCGCAAAGAGTGAATGAAAGGTCAGGTAATCCAAGGACGCTCTCCTGGGCCAGGCGGCCCGGATGGCTGAGCCGCAAAGAGTGAATGAAAGGTCAGGTAATCCAAGAGCATC
>CAZIUM010000383.1:0-1837 GCA_964542285.1 uncultured Lentisphaerales bacterium | reverse complement strand
TACTGGCCGCTCAATGACGGGAGCGGAACGGTCGCCGCGGACTTGAGTTCCTCCGGTTTCGATGCCACGTTGTACGGGGCCCCATCTTGGGTTGAAACCGACCTGGCGCTTTCCACTTTTGATGTGGCCGATTCCGTGACCGGCAACTACGAGTATATTCATACGACTCCGGTTGCGGTCGTGCGATTCCCTGTTCCGCTGGGATATGACCAATATGTGGTGACGCAAACAGATGCGCCCCCCGACACGGGGTGGACGTCCACCAATTCGCCGCCGACGTCCATTCCCATCACCCTGCCCGCATTGCCCGGTTCGGTGACATTGTATGCCTGGTTTACTAACAGCGGTGCCGCGTACCCATTGTACCGGGATACGGTTACGTTTGAGTTCCTGGAAGAAGCCACCATCGCAACGGATGGATTGGGTGGCGGTTCGGTCATACGCACACCGGAGGAACCGGACGACATTTACGATCTGGGAGTATCATTGCGACTGGATGCCCAGGCCGATTCCGGACACCATTTTCTGTACTGGCGCGGGGACCTGCCGCCCGGTGCCTATCCAACCAACAACCCCCTGGACTTCCTGGTGGACCGCGACCGCGAAATTACGGCGGTGTTCACGGCCGATGCCGCGCCGGTGCGCATCTGGACCGGCGAAGGTGCCAACGCGCTGGCCGACACGGCCGACAACTGGATGCACGGCATCCCGCCCCAGACGGGAGACAGTGTGTTCTTCGGGTTTCTTCCGCCCGGCGGCGCGGCCGACTGCACCTGGAATCTCGACATCGCGCTGGCGGACTGGACGCAAAGCGACGATTACGAAGGGACAATCACCTTCCAAACGGTATATCCAGGCGGTTCAGGAACCTTTACCAACCTGACGATTACTGGTGACGTTGTCCTGGAAGGCGGACGGTGGACGCACACGATCAATCCTGTCGGCGACACGGCGGTCAATCGACTGTCGGCGACGGTGGGTGGATCGTTCCGCCTGGGGCCAAACGTCATGATCGACCTGCTGGGGCGGGGGTTTGCGCGCAATCAAGGCCCTGGCGCGGGCGTCAATAGCGCCCGTAACGGACGAGCGGCCAGCCACGGCGGTATGGGTGCCTACAATAGCGCCGCATATTCTCCGGGCTCCTGCTATGGCGACGCAGCCGTTCCACTGACCCTTGGGAGCGGCGGCAACAAACCCGGCGGTGGCGCACTTGACCTGGCTGTGGACGGCGCGGCTGTGATTGACGGCATCATCGACACCGAGGGCGACCAAGGCGGCATCGACCAGGACGTTAGCGCCGGATCGGCTGGCGGGTCGATCCGTCTCCGGGCCGCTACGATCGCTGGCGCCGGACGGCTGACTGCAAGAGGTTCAATCGGGTATTTCGCTGGTGCAGGCGGGAGGATTGCCCTCACGGCAACGAATGCCGCCGTGATCGGCGCAAATTTACGCGTCTCCGCGGCCGCGGGGCAGTTTTCCTGGGCCAGCCGTTCCTCGTCCGGTTCGATTTTTCTCAAGACAACGGATTTCGAGCGGTTGGTGTTCGACGGCAAGGAATTGGCCTCCCAAACGATCATCGGCAGTGAAATTCCCGGGGCGCTCGAGGATTACCCCATGCATCCGGCGGTCGGTGGTCCGATGGAAAACGCCACCCTGATCCTGACCAACAACGCTCGAGTCCGTCTCCCGCGTTATGTGCGACTGGGCGATTTTGCCTGGATTGATTCGAGTTCGACGCTCGACCTCAACACCTATTCGCTTTATCTCAAGGCCGCCGAACCACCGGGCGTTTTCCCGGGCGACTACGGCAATGGGACCATTGTGTCCAACGGCGGGG
>CAZIUM010000382.1:0-1881 GCA_964542285.1 uncultured Lentisphaerales bacterium | reverse complement strand
GTGTTTACTTCGGGACAGGATGGGTTCTGCGCCTATCGCATTCCCGCCCTGGCGGTGACCGCGGACGGCACCCTGCTGGCGTTTGCCGAGGCGCGCAAGAATCACCGCGGCGATCCGGGCACGGAGGGCAACGAGCTGCATCTGGTAGTAAAGCGCAGCCGGGACGGGGGACAAACCTGGTCGGAAATGCAGACGATCGAAGCGCCGGGCGAATTGTGGTCGGCAGGCAATCCGGCGGCGGCATTCGATCGCGAAACCGGTCGTGTATGGCTTCATTATGTCCGCTGCCGTCCCGGCCGCGGCTCCGGAAAGGCGCGTCCCGGTACCGACGACATTGTCAACCTGGTGCGCTACAGCGATGACCAGGGGGTCAGTTGGTCGGAGCCCACCGACATCACCTCGGTCTGCCGCGACCTGACAAGCCCCACCTGGCGTTGCACGGTCGTGGGTCCCGGCGGCGGCATACAGGACCGCCGGAAACGACTCGTTTTCGCCTGCTGGAAGCAGGACGAGCCGCGTGGCGTCTTCGCCCTGTACAGCGAGGACCATGGCCGCACCTGGCAGCGGGGCGCTTGTGTCCCCGCGCCCGATGGGGTCAACGAGGATCAGGTGGTGGAACTTGCCGATGGGCGCTTGCTGATCGACTTCCGCCAGGCCGAGGGCGAACACCGCTGGCTCGCGGCCAGCGAGGACGGCGGACGCACCTGGGCGCCCCCCTATCCCGGACCGGCCGTGACGCCGGTCTGCTGCGCGATCGAACGGTTTACGCTCAAATCCGAGGGTGACAATGCCGACCGGATCGTCTGGAGTGGACCGAAGGGACCGGGGCGCAACGACCTCGTGTTGCGCGTGAGCCTGGACGAGGGACGCAGCTTTTCGCAAGAACGCCCGATCGCCGCCGGTCCGGCGGCCTATTCCGACATGGAACGCCTGGCGGACGGAAGCATCGGACTGTTGTGGGAACGCGACAACTACGCCTCGATCGCCTGTACCCGGCTGGATCGGGATTTTATCGTGGGCCCGGAATGAAGGGTTTGCAAAAATTTTGCGGGCCGTGTGTGAGTGCGTGGGGTTGTGACGGAACGGGAAAAAAGGAGAGGATATGAACTCGAGAAGGAACTACGGTTGGTCTTGCGCAATTCGTGCCACTGCAATGGGTCTCTGGTTGGGGGCGGCCAGGACGGTTGCCGCCACGAGTTATACAAACGATACGGACTGGGGAGGCGCCGACCTGACGCTTGAGGATGGCGATGTAATCGCCGGGATGCATACCAATATCGGGCACTTCGCCGTGGCGGCGGATGTTACGGCTACGATTCACCCCTACGGGCCCGTGCTGACCGACCCGGTCTATTCCAACGAGGTCGTCATCGGCTATGCCACGACGAACTATTACGGTTGGGCCAGGATTTTTGCCGCCTCGGGCACCGTTTCGGGAACGCTATCGGCCGATGCCGCGGGGTATCCCTACGCGCAGGGACCGGGCGCGGGCAGTGGCCGCACCGGCGCATCCCACGGGGGACGTGGGGTGCTAACCGAGTCCTATGGAAATCCCTACGCCCCGCTGGACCTGGGCAGCGGCGGGGGACACGATGCCAGCTACCCGTCCGGCGGCAGCGGCGGGGGCGCCATCCTGCTGGAAACGGAAGGCCTGCTGCGGGTAGACGGCACGATCTCGGCTCATGGCCAGAACGGCACCGGTCGCTCGGGCGGCGGCAGTGGGGGCAGTGTCTGGTTGCGCGCCGCAAGGCTTGCCGGCAATGGAACGGTCGCCGCCGACGGCGGTTCTGGCTCCACCAGCTATCTCACGGCAGGGGCCGGTGGACGCCTGGCCTTCGACGCGGTCCAGAACGACTTCACCGGGGTGGTGCGGGCCAAGGC
>CAZIUM010000381.1:0-1948 GCA_964542285.1 uncultured Lentisphaerales bacterium | reverse complement strand
TTTCGCTCTGGCGCCTGCTGGTCTCGACCGCCGTGCAAGGCAAATCCGAAAATATCAACCCCAACCTCGCCGGCCACGTCATGCGGTCCATTCTTGACGGGTTGCCGTTTCCGGCAGCCTTGCTCCAGGCCGCCGTCATTCGCATCAAGGCCGAGCGCGAGGTCTCGTATCCGCGTGCCAAGCTCGTCAAAGGCTGTCTCAACCGCAGAATGCGCACACAACCCAACCCACAGGAAAGGATGCTCACGATGAGTCTCGACAAGGAAAACACCAATGTCGGCTATCGCCTCGGCCGGCTCTTCGCCGTGCTGGAGAAAATCCAGCAGGAGGCAAGCCCCGGCATCAATGCCACGATCCGCGACAAGTTCTATGCTACGGCCTCCTCGGTGCCCTCCACCGTCTTCGGCAACCTGATGCGGCTCAAGAACCACCATCTGTCGAAGCTGGAGAATACGGGACGTAGAATCTGGTTCGAGAAGCTGCTGGGGGAGATTCTAGAGGAAGTCTCCAATTTTCCGGGCCATCTCAAGCTCGACGACCAGGGCCGCTTCGCCATCGGCTATTATCATCAGGTTCAGGACCTCTGGACCAAAAAAAGCGATAAAACTCCCGTCGTTTAACCCCGAAAGGAATGCAAGCTATGAAAACACCGCTCAAAAACCGCTACGACTTTCTGCTCGTCTTTGACGTCAAGGACGGCAACCCCAACGGCGATCCCGACGCCGGTAACCTGCCGCGTCTCGATGCCGAGACCGGCCAGGGCCTCGTCACCGACGTCTGCCTCAAGCGCAAGGTGCGCAACTATGTGCAGCTGACCCGCCAAGACAAGCCTGGGTACGCCATTTTTGTAAAGGAGAAGGCGATCCTTAACAAACAAATCGAAAAAGCCTATGCCGATCTTGGAATTGACCTGGGAGCGAATCCAGCAGATTCAGCAGACGGAAAAAAGCGAAATAAGGAAGGGCAGGGGCAAGGGGGAGAAGTCCAGAAGGTCCGCGACAAGATGTGTGCGGACTATTTCGACATTCGAACCTTTGGTGCCGTCATGAGTACAGGGGCCAACGCTGGCCAGGTGCGCGGGCCGGTGCAACTGACCTTCGCCCGCTCGGTCGATCCCGTGGTCACGCTGGAACACTCGATCACCCGCATGGCCGTCGCCACCGAGGCCGAAGCCGAGAAGCAAAGCGGCGACAACCGCACCATGGGGCGCAAGAACACCGTGCCCTACGGTCTCTATGTCGCCCAGGGCTTCATCTCCCCGGCTCTGGCTGCCCAGACCGGTTTCTCCGAAGAGGATTTAGACGCCTTTTGGGAAGCGCTGGCCAACATGTTCGAGCACGACCGCTCGGCCGCCCGCGGCCTGATGTCCACGCAGAAGCTGATCGTCTTCAAGCACGAATCGGCGCTGGGCAATGCTCACGCCCACGAGCTTTTCAAGGCCGTCAAGATCGCCAAGAGGGAAGGGGTGGAAGTCCCGCGCGACGTCGCCGACTACGACGTCTCTCTCCCGAGTCATGACGCCTTCACCGGCGTGGAGGTTATCGAGAAGTAGCTCTGGTGCCACCATGGGCAGCATGTTGCGCAGATGCAACCACTGGGACTACCGTCAACGTGCCATATACATGGTCACGCTGACGGTAGCCGACTCCAGACCGTTACTAGGCAACCTGACGGGCGGTGAAGCGGATGCGCGGATCGTCCTGACGCCAACGGGGGAGATGGTCGCCGCCTGCTGGCGGGAAATCCCCGCTCGCTTCCCGGGCGTTACGCTGATGGAATACCAGGTGATGCCCGAACACTTCCACGGCATCGTGTTTGTGCGCGAACCGCAGCGCAAACCCTTGGGTGCCATCGTGGGTGCCTTCAAGTCGCACAGCAGCTCCCTGTTCAAGGACGCCCATGCCGCGCGCGGCATGGCACGTAACGGGGCAGTGAGGCCGCTTGCCAC
>CAZIUM010000380.1:0-1955 GCA_964542285.1 uncultured Lentisphaerales bacterium | reverse complement strand
GGAGTCGCGCATGGTATCCCTGCGCTCGCCCGACAAACGCCTGCAACTGGATTTTTCCCTGAGGGAGGGACGGCGGTCGGAGGATCGTGGCCAGCCCGCTATCCGGATCGCGTTCGGAGGGCATCGCCTGCTGAGCTGGAGCCCCCTGGCGCCGACGCCGGATTCCGCCCGCTGGCGTTTCGGGCGTTGTCAACTGCGGCGACTCATAGCCCCCGACGCCCCGGACACCCCCCTGGCGCAGGAGCTGCGGCTGTCGCTGCGGCGCGTCTCCAGTCGCGACTCCGCCCTGACGTTGCGACTGCGTGTGGCCGACCAGGGAGCCCTCTGGCTTGTGGAAAACGACCCGTGCATCCCCTGGCGTTTGTGCCTGCCGCGTGACGCCCGCGGCCTCGTCGCCGCCCCGGCGGACGACGGGTGGCGCCGGGAAACGCTCTCGACCCCCACGACCCCTGCCGCCATGTCGCCCATGGCCTGCCTGTACCCGCACGGCAAATTGGCGGCCCTGCTGCCGATGCGATGGCCTGACGGCAACGCGGGCTGGCTGCTGCTGGCCGGCAAACGGCCCTGTGACCTGCCCGTGGCGTCAGCGGTTCCCCATCTGCTGTGCGGTCTCCCTGCGCCCCGCGAACCGGCCGCGCCGTTATCCGACGGTCCGGCGGGCACGGCCGCGTCGCTCGCGCGTTTTCATTGCGCCCTACCGTTCACGCGCGCCCCGACCTGGCCTGGCGCCTGGCCTTCCCGTCCGGGCCTGCCGCACGCCGTTCCCGGAATGACACCGCAACACCAACGCGCTTTCGCCCTCCTGATGGGCTGGGGCGGCGAATTTTCGGGGCCCTGGGACGAAATGTTGTGGTTGCGAGGCGAAATCGGCGATTATGTCCTCGCCGCGCGACGACGTGGAGCCACATGGTGGCTGGGTGCCATCACGGCAACCCGGCGGGTCCTAACGCTGCCCCTCGGGTTTCTGAACCCTCGCAATGACTATCGCGCCACGCTGTGGCGCGATGATCCTCCATCCTCCGCATCGCTCTTTCCGTTGCATGCCGACGACCGAGTCACGGTTCCCTTGCACGATGCCGGAGGCTGCCTGCTGCACATCGCCCCCGTCCGGGAAACGCCATGAATCCGGCCCCGTTCATCCATCAATGGCTCAGCGGCCCTTTTGGCGGCAAAACCATGCTGCTGTTGCGTGCGGTTTTCTTCCTGATGTTCCTGCTGGCGGCGGGACGCCTGGCGCTGGCAAGAAGCGGCACACCCCGCGGCGGGAAGGGACGCAACCCTTTCCACCTGCTGCGGCTGGGAACCATGATCGCCCTGTTCGCCATTCTGGCGTATCAGACCACCTGGCAGCTCTTCGGGACCCGGCGTGTGGATTTCATGCGCTTTTTGCGACGCTACAACCCGCGCCCCTCGATCCTGGTAACCCGCGGCGCCATCCTGGATTGCAACGGACGCCTGCTGGCGCGCGACGATCCCGTCCCCGGCGATCCCTGGCGTCGACAGTATCCGCTGGGTTCCGCCGCGGCACATGCCGTCGGATACTTCTCCCCGCGCTTCGGCATGGCGGGCATGGAACGGGCCGCGGATCTCCACCTGAGCGGCTACGCGGGCGACCTGCGCGCCACGCTCGGCAACCTGGGGCGCAACCTGGTCGACACCGCCCCGCCCGAGGGTGCCGATCTGCGATTGACTCTCGACGCACGCCTGCAGCACAAGGCCTGGGAACTGATGCGGGGCAAACGCGGCGCCGTGATCGTCATGCGCCCGACCGACGGCGCGGTGAGGGTTTTGCTCAGCATGCCGTCGTTTGACCCAACACGTCCCGCCGCCCACCAGGACGACACCGCCAACGCACCCCTCCTGAACCGCGCCCTGCAGGGACTGTACCCGCCCGGATCGACCTTCAAAATCCTGATGGCCACCCTCGCGGCCGAACAACGCTACTCGCCGGTTTT
>CAZIUM010000379.1:0-1963 GCA_964542285.1 uncultured Lentisphaerales bacterium | reverse complement strand
AGACTGCCGGTGACCGGGTTGCGGGAAAGCGCCCGCGCTGACCACGGTAATCCGGTCGCCGCCTGGCCTCGCAACACGGCGTCCACCAACTGGCTTCGGCGCGAGTTGCGCTTGCACAGGACCAGCACCCTGGGTTTCTTCATCTCAAAACCTCCCCGATGTTTAAAACAAATTCCCGAATTTCATCCCGGACGCGTCGGTAGCAGTTCCGTTGCGCTTCTTCGCCGAGGCCTTTCGCGGCCAGTTCCCGGGCCAGGGCCGGGGGATCGTCGAACCCGACGTGGACGACTTTGGCCTTGCCTTTCAGCCACATGGGACAGGTTTCGTGGGCATGGCCGCATACGGTCACCACATAGTCAAACGCCACATCCTCAACATCATCCACGCGCTTGGACTTCTGCCCGGATATATCCACGCCGGCCTCGGCCATGACCTGAACGGCCATGGAATTCAGTCCATGCGTTTCGATCCCGGCGGAAAAGGGATCGATCGCGTCGCCCTTGAGCGTCCGCGTCCAGCCCTCCGCCATCTGACTGCGGCAGGAGTTCCCCGTGCAGAGAAACAACACCTTCATCCTTGGATTTGCTTGCGACATAAGGTCGGAACGACGTTACTTTCGGGGCAGATCGAACTCGGCCCATACGAAGGTATGGTCGGAGGGTTTGGGCGCCCGGCGGGGCTCGATGTCGATATCGGCGGCATGGCAGGCGGCGGCCAGCGGGGGCGAAGCCAGCAACAGGTCGATACGCCAGCCCTGGTTCTTGTCCAGCGACTGCCGCTGGCGGTAATCGTAAAAACTGTAGCGTTCCTCTTCGGGATGAAAGCGCCGGAAAAGGTCTTCGAAGCCCCAGTCCTTGACGTCGGCAAACGTGTGGCGCACATCCTCATGAAAGCAGACATGTTGCCGTTTGGTCTCGGGCTTGTAGACATCGAGCGCCGTGGGAGCCACGTTGAGATCGCCCACCCACAACAACAGGTCCCGGGGGGAATAGCGTTTCTCGAAATCGCGTTTCAATCGCCTGAACCATTCCAGCTTGTAGGCATACATGGGATGATCGATGGCGCGTCCCTGGGGAACATAGGTGTTGACCAGGTGCAGGGGGCCCAGGCGCAGGCGCACCAGGCGTGTTGCGTCCGCCGGCCCGCCATCGTCGAAACCGAAGGAAACGTCTTCCGGCGCCTCGCGGGTGATCACGGCCACGCCGTTGTAGGATTTCTCGCCGCGAAAGGTCACGTGCCATCCGGCCTCCCGAAAAGCCTCGACGGGGAACTCGTGATCCTGCACCTTGGTTTCCTGAATGGCCAGCGCGTCCGGCTGGTGCTGTTCCAGCCAGGCCAGCACCGGGTCCAGACGCGAGCGGATCGAGTTGGCATTAAACGTCGCAATTTTCATGGCATGATCCCTTCGGGGGTGCTTCAAAAGCAGGCGGCAACGAACCGGATAGATTTTACCGGATTGCCGCTCTTCTGACAAACCCAGGGTTTACCCCGGCTCCTGGATATCCTCCGGCCGAATCCAGCCGGCCACCTTGATCTCGCCCCGCAGGAAGCGCCCGTAGTAGTTGCGATTCGCGAGCGCGGCGGTGGGGTTCTCGTCCAGGGGAGGTCCGTCCCCGGTGATGCGCGGGTCGCCCTGCTCCTGCAGTTCCCGGCGCAGTTGACCGTCCAGAGCGCGACAGAGATCGGAATAGCCCTCCCGTTCGGCCAGATTGTCGAGGCAGTCCGGGTCGGTTTTGACGTTGTACAGCTCCCGCGGCGGTCGTTTGCCGAAGGACTGTTGCCAATAGTAGCTGCGTTCCGGGTCGTGACGCAGCGCCAGAAGGGCGCTTTTGGTGGGGCTGCCGTCGGAATTCATGTAGCCGGTTTCGGGGTTGCCCGCCGGCCAGCGGTCGGGCTCGAAATTGATCAGGTAGAGGAAATCGTCCTTGAAAAGGCCCCGGATCGGGTATCCCACGTCGCCGGG
>CAZIUM010000378.1:0-1978 GCA_964542285.1 uncultured Lentisphaerales bacterium | reverse complement strand
CGTCCGGAAGTGGACCCCGAGCGCATCGGGATCACCGGATCGTCCGGCGGCGGCTGGACCACGGTGCATGCCGCGGCCCTGGACCCGCGGCTCAAGGTCGCCGTGCCGGCCGCTTCGGTTTGCAGCCTGCGCTATGAAATCAAGGCCGACGATGCCGAACAGGTGATGTTCGCCATGCAGCGGCGCGGGCTGCATTATCCCGACCTGATGGCCTTCCTGATCTGCCCGCGTCCCCTGTTCGTCGTGGCCAACTCCAGGGACATCTGGGGAATCCGGGGCACACAATATGCCCACGACGAAGCGCGTCGGTTCTACGATCTGCACCAGGCCGGCGAACGCCTGGGCATGCAGGTGTGGGACAAGGGCCATTGCTACCAGGACGACCAGTTGGATGTGGCCATCGGTTGGTTCGATACCTGGCTCAAACAGCAGCCCGACGCGGTCGCCAACCGCGATGCTCCGGAGGACGATACGCCTCGATTCGAGGACCTGTTGGTCAGCCCCCGCGAAAACATCTTCAGCGACGGCTGCAAGCGTCCCAACCGGGTGTTTGCGGAGGTTCGGTCGCAAACCACAATAGCGCGCAAGTCCCCGGAAGACGTCGTTGCGACGCTTCGCGAGGCCCTGCGCCGCGAGATTCCCGCCGATTGGATCGAGCTCGACCGCTTTCGGCATGGCGCCGGGTTCGGACGGCGGTTGGTGTACAAGCCGGAGCCGGACCTGTGGCTGCCGACGGAATGGTTGGAACCCGAAGGCGCCCCGCGGGGCGCAATCGTGTTGATTGACGAGGACGATCGCCGGAACGATCTCGAATGGCAGATGGAATGGGTGTCGCGGGGATATGTTGTCGCGCGTCCGGACCTGCGCGGCTGGGGCGAAACTTCGCCGCGCGAGGAGTGGTCGGATTGGGAAGGTTGGGCGCAGAATCGCTTTTCCGGCGCGCGTTACCGGCTTTTTGCCCTGGCCCGCCTGGCCGGACGCAACCTGGTCTGGGACCGGGCACGGGACCTGGTCGCCTTGCTGGACTTGGTCGCCCAACGGACACCTACGTTGACGGTGAGTTTCTGGGGACGGCGCGAGGGCGCCTTGCCGGCCCTGTACGCCGCGCTGGCCGACGAGCGGGTGAAGCACCTGACTCTGGAACGCTACCTGCGTTCCTATCGCGATTTGATGGACAGCGATCCGCCGCTCTGGCGCGGCGAAGGACAGGTCGAAAACATCCTTCGGGACGGGTACGACATTCCCGATCTCTTAAAAATGTACAAGGGCCGGTTGGAACTTAAAAACCCGCTCGACGGTCTCCTGCGGCCCGTGAAAACGGGGTCGTAAGTTCGCGCCGTCTCAGAAGCGGTTCAACTGCCACAGGCGGAAATTCAAAATCGTCGCAAAGGCCACCCAGAGCGCATAGGGAACCAGCAGCAGACCCGCAAGGAGGGAATGCTGCCGGAAGGCCCGCAGCGTCGCCCACAGGGCGAGGTTCAGCAAAAAAATCCCCGCCAGTCCCAGCGCGGGACTTTGAAGGCCGAAAAACAACGGCGTCCAGGCCGCGTTCAGCGCCAGTTGCAACCCGTAAAGACGCAACGCGCAACGAACGTTTCGCGACCCCCGCTGGATCCATACCCGCCAGGCGGCGGTGGCCATCATGAGGTACAGCAGGGTCCAGACCGGACCGAAGATTGCGCCCGGCGGCGTCCAGGACGGCTTCCGCAACGAGGCATACCATTCCCCCGCGGCGGGCACGAACGCTCCCGTCGCCGATACCGCCAGGGTACCCCCCACAAACCCCGCCAATACAAGCCACCGTCTGGACGAGTCGTCCGGCCTCCTGCCGTTGCTTTCTTCTTCGACGGCATGCGAAGAGTTTGCTTTCATGGTTTTGCTTCCAAGTTCGGGTATTGAACATCGAAGAGAGGAGAATGGCAATGCAAAACGAAGGGCATACCTGAGTAGTTCCCCTGCCGCAAAAGTGGTACACTTT
>CAZIUM010000377.1:0-1999 GCA_964542285.1 uncultured Lentisphaerales bacterium | reverse complement strand
GCGGTTGGAGCGGGCGGCGGCAAAGCGCAGGGGACCGGAATCCGTAGGCGCTCGAGTCAAGCGCCACCGCAAGCTCGAAAAGCTGATACCCTACGATGATCCCGAAGACCTGAAGCGGCGCAAGCGTCTAGAGAAAGACCCGGCGAAGTGGCTGCGTTACTACCTTGAGGATCGCTTTCCAGAACCCTTCGGGGATGTACACAAGAAGATCATCACGGCCTGCATACGGGCAATGGTATCGGGCACGTCGATCACGGTTGCGGCTCCACGAGGGTTTGGCAAAACTTCCGTGCTTTGGGGGATGGCTCTTTATGGTGTGCTGGCCGGGTTGTGCCGCTTCCCGGTCGTGATCGGGTGGAAGGCCAACGCGGGATTGGAGTTGCTTGACCAATGGCTTTCGGCCTTATCAGGCAATGAGCGATTACGGGCTGACTACCCTTGCCAGTGCCTGCCATTCGAGGAATCTACACACAGCCACCGGCTTAAAAACATACTGCGAAACATCGACCCGGACCAGCTCGCGGGGTGCGACGTTCGCAAGGGGCGCGGGACCGTGCTTTTGCCAGACGCAAAAGAGCCGACCACGAAGATATCCATGCCGCACGTCGCGCTTGCCGGTGCCTCGATGAACGGCAGCATCAAGGGGCTGAACGTCGGATTGATCACCGGGGAAAGCATCCGGCCCGACATTGTGCTCATGGACGATCCGCAGGACGAGGCAACCGCAGACTCGGAAACCCTGGTCAAGAAGGTCATAAAAAAGATCGACTACGGCATCCGGTCGCTTGCGGGCCCCAGGCGACGGCTTACAGTCATGGCGGCGGTGACCTGCGTGGCGCATGGCGATGTATCCGAGCATTTACTGACCAGGCCAGGAACCGAGACAATCAAGGTCGGGCAGATAACGCGCTGGCCGAAAGGGTGGGGAGACGAGGACAGCGAGACGCGGGCGGCATGGGATGAGTGGAACGCCGTCCGGCTGCGCGGCCTCGAAAACCTTGACGGTGGCAAGGCGGCGCGCGCGCATTACCGCAAACACAAGGAGGCGTTGACAAAAGGCATGACGGTATCATGGAGGCACCGATACCAGACAGGAGACGGGAAACGGACAGCAGACCCCGACGCGCTTTTTGCGGCGATGTGGGATTTTTACGACCTCGGGGAAATGGCATTCATGGCCGAACGGCAAAACGATCCGATCAAGGAAGGTGTGACCGTTTACACACTGACGCCTAAAATTATTATGTCGCGTGAAGACAAAAGCCGGGGGGCGGGCGAAATCCCTGACTGGTGCAGAATGGTAATAGCGGCGACGGACATCAACAGGAGTTATGCTCTTTCCACGGTGATTGTCGGTTTCGGCGAAGATCAACGGGCGGGCGTGTTGTGGTACGGGTTGCACAAGCTCGCAATCCCCGAGACCATGACCGACGCCCAGCAGAAAAGCGCGATCATGCTTGAACTGGAACGGCACGGACAGCAGCTTGCAGAATTGCCATGCCGTCCCGACCGATGGATTATCGACGGGGCTGGCAGTCCACAGGACACCGTTATTAACTTCGCAGCGACATCGGCGCGGACAACCGGGATAGAGGCGTTATGCTCGTTTGGCCGCGCTTGGTTACAGGTCCGCGCCAGGCAGAACGACCGCAAATTCGAGCAGGGATTCCTGCGGGCGGAATCGCGGGCGCGCCGGTGGATCATTTACAATGCCGACTACTGGCGGGAATTGGCGCAACGCTCCTGGATCGGGGCTATTGGTGCGCCGGGGACGTGCGATCTGCCAAAAGGTCAGCATCAAGAGTTCGCCGAGCAAATTTGCAACGAGTTTCTCAGAGACAAGGCCGAGCTTGCTGGCGGCTGGAGCTACAAATGGGAGCAGAAGCCTGGCCCGCACGATTTTGGCGATTGCATGTACATGGCGTTTGCGCTGGCGGCATTCGGCGGCATCGGGACCGGGGGGCAGGTGCAGACAAAAACGCCCAGCAAATCACGAGTG
>CAZIUM010000376.1:0-2015 GCA_964542285.1 uncultured Lentisphaerales bacterium | reverse complement strand
AGCAGGACTCCCGGATGTTCTGGCCAGACCACTGGCCGCGACCCGCAAGGGAGCGGGACACATCAGTGCAAACGGCTATTTGGCAAGAGCATTGCCAAGCCAATACTTTACCCGTACACTTGGTCTTGTTCTGCTGGGATAACTTATCGGCCTGAACAGCCGAACCGCCGTATACGTGATGAGACTTCGCCAAAGGCTACGTTCCACAAGTCCGTCCGTACGGTGCTCAGAGAGGGGCGTCCCCGCGAGGGGAACCTCGAAGACGGAGCAACAATGACAACAGCCCACTCAAACCAGCATGTCGCGGAACCTAAGAGGCTGGTGCCGGTAGTGGCCGATGCCGATGTCGTGGTGGTCGGCGGCGGCCCGGCGGGAATCGCCGCTGCTCTGGCTGCCGCACGCAGCGGCGCAAGGGTATGTTTGATCGAGGCGAACGGTTGCCTTGGCGGTGTCTGGACCGCGGGCCTTTTGACCTGGATGTTCGAGATGGATCAACCCGGCATACCCCGCGAAATCAGCCAGCGCCTCGTCCGCCGCTGCGCCTGCATTAACGGGCGCGATGCCAATATGTATACGTACGATATTGAGGAGATGAAGATTCTCCTCGAGGAAATGTGCGAAGAAGCAGGAATCAGGTTCCAGTTGCACACACGCGCGGTGGCCTGTGTCATGAAAAGCAGCGGAATCGATGGGGTCCTAACCGAGTCAAAATCGGGTCGGCAGGCATGGCGGGCAAAGATGTTCGTCGATGCTACCGGCGACGGCGATCTTTCCGCGTTGGCCGGCTGCGACTACGATCTTGGCAATAATTCCGATGGGGCTTGCCAACCCATGACCTATATGGCTCTGGTTTTCGTTAACGACTTGAAGGCAATAGGGCCATTCATATGCTTTTGGGAGGGCGGCGATCAGTACCGGCACAAGACGGTGAATTACGAGACCGTAAAAGCGTTCCGATCGGAAATAAGGCGCGCCGGGATCGAGCCATCCTACAACCAGACCAAGCTGTTCCAGGTTCGGGGCAATTTGATGGCGTTGATGGTGAACCACGAGTATGGAGCGTCCGCCATTGACGCCGCGGACCTAACCCGGGCCACGGTACATGGACGGGCCGAAGTCCATCGTGTGGTCAAGGGCCTGCGGAACCTTGGCGGTCCCTGGGCCAGTCTGCAATTGGTGGCGACTTGCGAGCACATCGGCGTACGAGAAGGTCGTCGAATCCACGGCCTCTACACCGTGACACAGGAGGATCTGGCCACCGGAAGGAAGCATGAAGACGCTGTTTGCAGAGTGCATTTCGGGGTCGACGTGCACAGTACCAATGGCGCGAAGAGCAAGGGGCAGGATGTCTCGACCCGAGGTATTGCCACGCAGCCTTACGATATCCCCATGCGCGCACTGATCGCTCGGGATGTCCCCAATCTGTTGCTGGGAGGTCGGTGCATCAGCGGAGATTTCATCGCTCATTCGAGCTATCGCGTGACTGGAACCGCGGTTGCCATTGGTCAGGCAGCGGGTACGGCAGCAGGGCTAGGCGCGGAACAAGGCACGGTGCCTTCGAACCTGAAGTGGGGGGATATCAGAATGAAGCTTGAAGCAATCACTGAAACCGAACAACCCCGCAGGCGACGACCCAGGGCCGCGCCTGAGGAGTCATGACTTTCGCTATTTGAGGCTTTCTGAATGCATAAGTCATTGGCAATCGACATATCCGTTTTTTTGGTCAGCGGGCGCTTGAACGGTTCGACAAACACAACGTAAAGTGGAAAAAACAGGCCGGCGAGGTGTGATCGTTATGTGATCGTTATGGAACGCCAAGGAGGCGAAATGAGGCGCAGTCAAGAACGGGCGCGAGTCGGGCCTGGAGATAGAAAAAGGCCGTATTTCCTAGGGAAAATGGCCTTTTTGCTGAAAAAGAGTGGAGCCAACGATCCGGATCGAACGGACGACCTGCTCATTACGAGTGAGCTGCTCTACCAGCTGAGCTACGTTGGCGTTTGAGAATGCGTGAAAAC
>CAZIUM010000375.1:0-2031 GCA_964542285.1 uncultured Lentisphaerales bacterium | reverse complement strand
GCAACAGCAAGCCGCCCTGCCGCAAGGTCCTATGCAACCGACAAGAGCGGCCTCGTCCCTCACCCCCACCTGCCACAGATCGACGCGGGTCTTGTAATCCCGCTGCAACTGCGCGACAAACCGTCTTAAATCAACTGGTACGGCGGCGGCGTACCGGATGAAAAGGCGTTCGCGTCCATAGGAGAATCGCGTGTGCAGAATCTTGACATGCGTCTTTTCAGTACTGACCGACAACATGAAGGCTTGCCGGGCCTTCTCGGCAAGTTCCGCGTTATCATTCAGACGCGCGTCGTGGCCGCAGGCAAGTTTGCGGACAACGCGGAAACTAGGCGTTTTTTCCGCGGCGTCACCATTTTCGTGAACCCCGACAATCTCTAATACCGATCCATTGTCCAAACCGTAATCGAGCTCAACGATACAGTCATCACCGGGCAGAATAGCTAAAGCGTCCGGCAAGCGGCAATTGAAGACTCCCTTTTCCGGCATTTTTATACGGGCCACCGGCTGCATTTTACCACCTTCCAAGTTTTATGTGCCGTGGTTGATCCGGTCAACGGCATAGGCCAAAAGCGTCTCCTCCGGAACATTCTTTTCAATTTTGCGGGAGAGTTCGCCGACCGCGTCGAGATTGTACAAGGCCTGCGCCAAGGTCAACCTCTCCGCCCGCTCGCGGTACACTGCATCGTGCGCCGGAAAATGCAAGAGCGACGCGTCACCGCCGCATTTCACCGCGAGCAGGTCACGGAACCAATGCATCATTACCGCAAAAAAATCCCCGCGCATCTCGCGGTAGCGCGCGGACACCCTGGCGTTGAAAACCTTTTCGTCAAATTCCTGCGGATCTTCAGATTTTTCCTCTTTTACCAATCGCTCCGCCTCTTCTTTGATTTCAACCAGTATGGCGAAGAGCGTAGAAGACAAAGCCAGATTTTCCATGGGACTGCCGCACAGCGGTCCGGCCAAGGCCTGGAGCACGCGCATTTTCAAAGGTTCTGCCAGCGCGCTCTCGTCGTGCAGGTCGATACGCTGACAGCGCGACACGATCGTGGGCAGCAACTGCTGCGGCGCGTCGGAAAGCAGGAAGAACAGCGTCCGGTCAGGAGGCTCTTCAAGGGTTTTGAGAAAAGCGTTGGCGGACGCGTCGTTCATCCGGTCCGCCCCAACCAACACACCGGCTTTCCACCCTCCGGAGAATGAAGTTTTGCTGATTTCGGCGATAAGCTTGTCGCGCATCTGCTCCACGCCGATCACCCTGCTCTTGAGTTCAGGGAAAATCCAGTGTATGTCCCCTTCGGTCCTTTCCGCCACCCGCCTGCACCCATCGCAACTTAAGCAAGGCTTGTTTTCGGCGGTGCAGAACAGCAGTTGCAGGACACGCTGCACCAGATCCATGGCCGCACCTCTTACCGGCCCGGTTATCAGGTAGCCGTGCGCGGGACGCCCCGAATCAAGCGCGTGCCTGATCATCTCGAATGTTTCGTCAACTTGCATCTAAAGCCTCGCGCAGACGCGCGCGCACACCGTCGCGTATCTCGGACGCCACATCCGTGACCGCGCGGCCGGTAGCCACCACCATGATCCGCTGCGGGTCGCGGCCCGCCATTTCCAGAAAACCTTCGCGCAACCGAGTGTGGAACGCCGCTTCTTCCCGCTCGATGCGGTCAGGCAAAGAAGCGGTTTGCAAGTGCCGCAACTTCAGGCGCTCCTTACCCGTCGCGGGATCCACGTCCAGCAGCACGGTCAAATCCGGACGAATCCCGCCGGTCGCGAAAAGATTGGCGCTTTTCAGCTCGCCGAGGCCGAACCCCCTGCCGTACCCCTGATACGCGAAGGTCGATTCTTCAAAGCGGTCGCAGAGCACCCAGCACCCCTGTGACAAGGCCGGCCGGATCAAACATTCGACATGCTGTGCCCGGCTCGCGAGGAACAGCAACACTTCGGCGCGCGGCACCGGCGCCTCGCCGCCGCGGTCATGCTGCAGCAAACCGCGCACGGCCTCGCCCAGCGGGGTTCCGCCCGGCTCTCTGGTGG
>CAZIUM010000374.1:0-2032 GCA_964542285.1 uncultured Lentisphaerales bacterium | reverse complement strand
CCGTGAAACGCCGCCAAAGCGTAACATTGCGCCATCGCGTCGCCCATATCGTGCGGTCCCGGAACTCTGGCAAATACCCACACGGGCCTGCCTGCTATTTCGCTTTTTCCGAGCAAGCGCTCCCGCCATATCTGCTCGGCAAAATCCCGATGATCTCCACGGTATAGGCTGCATGATCCCGGTCGCCCGATGTCCCCCAGCCATGCGCGCTGCATGACCTCACGCCAATAATCGGCATTCCAGGACAAACCGCGCCCGATCTGCGGCCATTCGGTCAGATGGCATTGTTCGGCGGGGCGTCCAATCGCCTTGAATCCGGGCCTATACCCGCGCCCGTAGAATCCTCGGCATGGGATAATCTGCATCCCGCTTTTGCGCCCGGTCGTGTCGGCATACCTTCGCACAGTCGGCCCCAGGTACCCGGCATCAATTCCCCATACGGTCGGTCGGCTCGGGCAGTCTGCAAGCTGTTCCCCGTGGCGGCACAAGGCGTCGAATAATTGTTGCACCTTTTCGGCTTCCGGTGCCCCGCCGTCTATCGCCCCGCGACCGCCCCGGTCATATTTTCCACGCCACAAAACAGCCGCCGTCTGGTCGTTGCCGTATCCAACAATGACGGTTGACAGTGCATAGTCGTTGATGTCCGTGCTGGCGATTACCTGCTTGACGAACTCCGGCTTTTCGTGCGGCCCCCGGGCGTCGTCTGCCCGGCTGCAAATCAGTGACACCGTGAGCGTGAACGGTGCCATTTCGTCAGGGGATAGCGGCGTCTGCTGTCGCTCGGCCATGAATGATTCGTGTCCCATCTGCCAGTATTGCCGCATCGCTACCGCGTACATGTCGGGCAGGTATTTGTCGATCTTCTCTTTGTAGGCATTCGGGCTCGATAGCTTCATGCCCTTCGTGAGTTGCCGTTTGTGCTTGCGGTAGAACTTCGCGCCTGCTTCGCGGTCGTGCCGGTATTCATCCCACCATTCGGACCAGAGCTTGTACGTTTCCCCGTGATCTTCCCAGCCGTCCGGCCATTTCTGAACGCACGATATCCGCAATGAATGCCATTTTGGGTCCTCAATGTATTGAGACATGACGTCCCCAGCCTTCATGCAGTTGCCGGCCATAAGAACCGGGAAGGATGCGCCCGCCCCGCCCATGCCGGCCACGTCGCCGTTGATCTTTTCGACGGTTTCGCTGGTCAGGGTCAGGGACTTTGCGGTTTTGCGGTCCTGTGCATCGTCGACAATGGCAATATCCGGACGCAGAACGGTGCCATCGGGAAGCGGAAAGTTCAGTCCCCGGGGTTGCCCGTTGACGGTTGCGCCGCCGATCCCGCCCCGGCAGTCGGGCAGGGTGATAATTCCGTCGCCAACCTGGAGCGTTGCGCCGCAAGGTTCGTCGTTGTGCGACCAGCGCAAGGCCGTCATACGTTGCGCGACTCCCTTCGCGTGTGCAAACGGCGCGGCTATCCATCGGTAATCGGCAAGGATGCGCTCGTTATGGCACAAGGCGTCCCTCCAGAACCGGAACGCCCTTTTAAGGTCCCGATCCGCCCACGGAATGTAAACCGGCAGGCGGCAACGTCCGGTCAGCGCCAGCATCAGGGCAAGCCCCCAAAGCGGGACCGATTTTCCGATTCCGCGCTCCCCGGCAACGACAAACCGCCCCCCGGTTTCGAGCGCCTTCAATGCGCCGGTGATAATTTCCTTGTGCGGTCGGTCGAACGGACGCGAGAACGCCCCGGGGCAGTACCATCGCAACCACTTTGCCGGGTCTTTTTCGAGGCGTTTTCTGCGCTTCCAGTCTTGGCATTCTTCGCCGCGCTGGACTATGCTGTGGCGGGAGGTTTGAGCATGCACCCGTTCGGCGGCGGATGTCGGCCCCCTCGCCTTCTTCGCCGCCCTCTCTAACCGCCTCTTGACCTGCGCCCGATCCCACGCCACGCGCTCGGCGTCGGTCATGCGGCGTCCGATTGTTGCCTCGGCCTGCCGGATCGTCACCCCGGACTGCGCGAGGATTATTATTCGGTCGGTGTCAG
>CAZIUM010000373.1:0-2051 GCA_964542285.1 uncultured Lentisphaerales bacterium | reverse complement strand
TCCTGTTCGCCGCACCGGCCGCGGATACCAACATTGTCCTGACCGCCTGGTTCACTAACTTGTCTGAATCGGTGAAGCTGGCCTCCGCCAAAACGGAAATCATCTATACCACGGTCACTCCGACGCCGTTGCTGCACCCCGACCTGACGCGCTACATCATCGAGGGCGAAACCACGACCACCCTCGCGGTTGAACATATTGACGCAGGCTCCTCGGGTGGTATCTATGGGACTACGGAACTGGGGCTGTTCAGTCGGACCTTGTCCTGCCAGAACGACATCACTCCCGGAGCGCCGGAAGTCACCCTGGATACGGTCGGGCAACACGCCGTGGTGCTGCACCTGGTCAATGATGCCGGAAACACGACCGTAGCCACCAACACGGTGAGCGTGCGGGGCCTATCCGCCCAGGACAGCGCCTGGTCCGGCGCCGGCGTGAATGCTCTGGCTTCCAATCCCAACAACTGGGTGGGCGGGACCGCCCCCGTGGCCGGCCAGAACATTATCTTTGACGATTTTCACTACGGCAACGCCCAAACAAATGTCACATGGGATATCGATCCCAGCGCAGACGGGTTCGCTTCCTGGCTTCAGACGGTCAATTACGATGGCACGATCGCCTTTCCGATCAAATTTCCCACCGAGCCGCCGACCCCGGGGGCGTTCACCAACTTGTCGATCACCGGCAACGCCACGCTCAACGGCGGGACCTGGACGCACTTGGCCAATAACACCACACCCGTCAACCGCCTGGCCGTCAGCATCGGCGGCGACCTGAACGTGGGCCCCAACGCCTCAATCAACGCGGACGAGAAGGGCTATGCCGCCGGTCGGGGACCGGGTGCCGCCACCACCAACAGTCAGAATGGGCGTGGCGCCAGCCACGGCGGCCTGGGAGGGGCGGGCTATAAGTATGATTATTCATCGAACATTCTCATGCCCTTGCCCACCTATGGATCTTTTCTGGAGCCAGTTACGCTCGGTAGCGGAGGGAACAAGCCGGGTGGTGGCGCGGTGTTTTTGCAAGTCGATGGACAGACCCGGATTGACGGTGCAATCACCGCCACGGCCCAACTGGGAAGTGGCCGTTACCCCGGTTCCGCCGGCGGTTCCATCTGGCTGACCACCGGCAGCCTGGAGGGCAGTGGCGCCATTACGGCGGCCGGACGCCGTGGAACCGACAGTACGGATGCTTCCGGCGGTGGCGGTGGCGGACGCATCGCCGTGATTCTGACGGATGGCGATTCCTTCGGAGACATTGTCATCTCGGCTCCCGGCGGAGCGGATGCGACGAAATCCCATGGCGCCGCGGGCACTGTTTACCTGCAGACCCAGAACCAATCCAAGGGGGAGGGAGTGTTGATTGTCGACAATGCCCCGAACACGATTTCCCCGTATTTCCTGATCGGCACCCTGATGCCGGAACCATCGGACTATAATGAAACACCGGATCTTTCGCAACTGGCGAGCATTGTCGTCACCAACCAGGGCCGGCTTATCCTGAACACCAGCACGGTCTTCGACTTCGGCGCAACCGCCCTGCTCGCTTCGGGATTCGACGATTCCTCGGTGGTGGTAACCGGTACCAACGGCATCAGCTTCCCCTCCGAGTTCACGGTGCCCACGGACTACAGCCTGTACATCAACACCACGGTTACGGCAACCGGAAACTGGACCGTTCCGGCGGGTGCGGTGCTTTCCCACTTCAGAAACGACCAGGAGGAGCTGTACAAACTGGGCTTGATCCTGGATGGGAATCTGACGGTGGAAGCCGGCGGCGAAATCAACGTGGGCGGACACGGCTACCGGAGTGCGCGGGTGTACAAAACGGATTACGGATACTCCGGCCCGGCGGCTGGCGGCACAACCGGCGGCTATGGCGGCGGTTACGGAGGCATGGGGGGGGTCAGCTTTACCGGCGTTCCGGCCCTGGCGACAACCTACGGTTCGATCACCGCGCCCTTCAACCTCGGCAGCGGCGCCGGGGCTCCCGGCAGCGGGGCCATCTTGCTGGACATCCGCGGGACAACCACCGTGAACGGCACGATTTCC
>CAZIUM010000372.1:0-2063 GCA_964542285.1 uncultured Lentisphaerales bacterium | reverse complement strand
ACCTTGTAGTTGGAGCCGTCGAACTTGCCGCCCGCATGCAGCGTCGTCAGGACCACCTCGACCGCCGGGCGCCCCTCGGTCGGATGCAAATCCACCGGAATGCCGCGACCATCGTCAACCACCGAAACCGAACCGTCCGGATTGATGGCCACTTCAATGTGGCTGCAGTGCCCGGCCAGGGCTTCGTCGATCGAATTGTCGACCACTTCGTACACCAGATGATGGTATCCGCGCGTGCCCGTGTCGCCGATATACATGGCCGGACGCTTACGCACCGCTTCCATGCCTTCCAGCACCTGGATATTGACCGCCATGTATGCGGAGTCGGAGGGAGTTGCGGGGGCGCCGGAAGCGTCTTGCGAAGTGGAATCAACTGTCGAATCGTTCATTAAAATGCTACTCTTCCTAAGACCGTGAATTATTTTTACAGTCTATAATATTGTTCGCGCGCGCGCAATAATGAATATGCGGGAAGTTGCACTCGCAAGCCCCGATGCGAGTTGCTACTCTCATGGGCATCCATCTCATTTCAGGAGCAAGCGACCTATGTGCGGCATCGCAGGTATTCTCAGTCCCGGTCATCAAGACCGCATTCGTCCCGTCACACGTCGGATGACCTATCGGGGTCCCGATGACGAGGGCTATTATTCCGACGCGCATGTTTCCCTGGGGCAGCGCCGTCTGGCAATCATCGATCTGGAGGGCGGACGCCAGCCCCTGGCCAACGAGGACGGCACCCTGCAACTGGTCAGCAACGGCGAAATCTACAACAGCCCCGAACTGCGCCGCGAACTGGAGGCCAAGGGGCATCGTTTCGGCACCCGGACCGATGTCGAATGCCTGCTGCATCTTTACGAGGAGGAAGGCCCCGCCTGCGTCAAGCGCCTGCGCGGAATGTTCGCCTTCGCGATCTGGGACGCCCGCAAACGCACCCTGTTCATGGCACGCGATCAAATGGGCCAGAAGCCCCTATTCTACATCGATCATCCCGGGGGCTTCGCCTTCGCCAGCGAGGTCAAAAGCCTGCTGGCCACCGGCCTGGTCGAGCCCGCCCCGGATCATGACGCCCTCTGGCACTACATGTCCCTGCGCTTCGTGCCGGATCGCCACACTTTTTTCCACCAGGTTCAAAAACTGCCGGCGGCCCACTGGATGCTGCGCTCGGCCGACGGCCGCCTGCACAGCGAACGCTACTGGCAGCTCGACTTCCGGCACAAGCTGTCCGGCACGGAGGACGAGTTGGTCGACCGCCTCGACCGGGAACTCAACGAAGCCGTCAAATTGCACCTCCTGAGCGATGTCCCCGTCGGCACGTTTCTCAGCGGCGGCATCGACTCCAGCCTTGTCACCGCCATCATGGCGAAAATCACGGGTCGCCCCTTCCCGACCTTCTCGATCGGCGTGCGCGAACAGGGCTTCAACGAGCTGCCCTGGGCGCGCAAGGTCGTCGAACGGTATGGTCTGGAAGGTCATGAGAAAGTCGTCGAGGCGCGGCTGGTCGACCTGATGCCCACCATGATTCATCACATGGACGAGCCGTCGGACCCCTTCGGAGTGGGAGTCTACCTGGTTTCCCGGGAAGCCGCGCGCCACGTCAAGGTGGTCCTCAGCGGCGATGGAGGCGACGAAAATTTTGCCGGCTATGACCGCTTCGCCGGGCAGCGGCTGGTGGACTTTTACGCTTGGCTGCCCGCCGCGTTGCGCCGCCGTCTGATCGGGCCCCTGATCGAGCGCGTGCCGGAATCGTTTGCCTACAAAAGCGTGGCCGGAAAGCTCAAGTGGCTGCACGCCATGTCGTTCCATGACCATGGCGCGCGCTATGCACACAGCATGAGTTTCCTGCGCTTTACCGACGAACACAAGCGTCTGCTCTTCACTCCGCGGACCCAGGCCGCCTTGGGCGACCCCGATTCGTCCGCCCGCATTCTGACTCATTACAACAGCGAGCACGCCGTCGATTTCGTGGACCGCATGCTCTACACCGACCTGATGACCCGCATGCCGGACCATCTCCTGACCATTTCCGACCGCATGGCCATGGCGCATTCGCTCGAGGCGCGCCC
>CAZIUM010000371.1:0-2066 GCA_964542285.1 uncultured Lentisphaerales bacterium | reverse complement strand
TGGCGGCGCGGCGGTCCATAACCGCCTGGTAAACGAACGCCAGGCACCGCCCGAGCAATTCCATGCCCGGCGCCTCGTACACGCCCCGGCTCTTGGTGCCGATCACCCGGTTTTCCAGGGCGTTTTTCATGCCGATGCCGTGCCGGCCGCCGATGCGGTTGGCCAGTTGCATGATGGCCAGGGGATCGGCTTTTTTGCCGTTGATGGTTTCGGCGCGGCCGCGGACAAAGCGCACGCGGAATTTTTCGGCGCGGTTGGGCGCTTCAGCGGGCCAGACGCCCATGGTCGGCTCGACTATGGTGCAGGGAGTCTGCAGGCTTTCCAGGTCCTCTGCTTCATGCGACAGCCCGGCAAGGTTGGCGTCGGTGGAATATTTTTTCCGGCCGCCGACAAAAGCCGGAATGCCATGTCGGTTCAGGTAGGCGGCCATTTCCGTGCGGCCAGGGAATTCGCTCAACATGTCCGGATCGCGCCAGGGAGCATACACGCGCATTTTCGGCGCCAACACGTTGGTGTACCGCTCAAACCGCACCTGGTCGTTGCCCCGGCCGGTGGCGCCGTGGGCCAGCACCGTGCAGCCGCGCTTTTGCATTTCCGGGATTAGCCCGCGGACAGTGACCGCCCGGGCGATGCCGGTGGTATTCCAGTATCCGCCGTCGTACATGGCCTGCGCCTTGATCACCTCGAAACAGGCATCCGCCATCTGGCGCTTTAGGTCCACAATGATGGTGCTGACACCGCAGGGCGCCATCTTTTTGCCGATATTCCGGATATCAGTTTCGTCGGGCTGAGCCAAATCCGCCGAAAAGCAGAGAGCGTTGATGCCCAGGTCCGTCAGTTTGCGGGCGATAGTTCGACTGTCCAGCCCGCCAGATACGCAGATGCCGATTTTTTCGTTTTTTATTTCATCCAGTGTCATAAGGTAAGTTTCCTTTCGTCAAACGCGCGCCGGATGGCGCCGCCAGTTACTTCGCGGATTCGGTCGCTGCTCAAACCCCAGCAGGGCAGCAGTTCTTTCATAAGCATTTGATAGAGGCAAAGCGCAGGATAGCCGGAAGCGTAGGGAGGGTAAAGTTTTTCGCTGATCGGGTGTGGGGCGTGGTCGGTTTCGATCCAGTCGATTTCGCCGTCTTTGAGCGCCTTGCGCAAGATGACCACGTCAGAGGGCTCGCGCAAGGGCGGATTGGTTTTGTAGAGAAGCCCCGTGGCGCCCGCTGCCTGGGATGTCGACCAAAGTAGGTGGTGCGGGGTGACGCCGCAGGTGATTTTCAGTTTGCCGCGGGCTTCCCGGACCGTATCCAGGCCGGCGGCTGAGGATATGTGACAGATGTGCAGGCCGCCCTGGAAGCCGGCAGCTTCGGCGAAGCGGACCTGGTCCGCGATCGCTTGCGCCTCAGCCACCACCGGGCGGGACAGGGAATGGGTTTGCGGCTGTTTGGGGTCAAACGCGTTGACGAATAGTGATTCCTTTTCGCAATGCGCGGCCAGAACCCCCGTGTAACCGACGTCGGCCAGAATCCGATAGACCAGCTGCTGATCATGTTCGGCAACGACCGCCAAGGCGCCCACCGAGCGGCCAGCATAGAGTTTAAGGCCGATGATGTGCTCTTGATTGGCGACTGCGGCGGCCGCCGCGCGTAGCTGGATCGGGTCGGCCGTAGCGCCGAGATACATCCGGTAGCGGCGCCGGCCGCCGACCGGCACGAGCTTCAGGCGCGATTCGGCGTCGCCTTCCGAGAGGAGCGGTGGATCCGTGTTGGGCATGTCGAAAATCATGGACACGCCCTGTTCGTCGCATAATTTCAGGACGTGGGCGATCGTTTCCTTGTAGTTCTCGCGGCCATCACGGCAATGGACATGGGGATCGATTATCATGGCGTACCTATCAGCGTCTCCAGTTCGCCTTTGATTTCCTTATAGGTTTGCATGATTTTGAGCGCCTTGGCTCGTGTTGTCGAGTTGTGGTAAAATTTACGAAAATAATCGGGGTGCGCGCGGAGAGTGTTCAAGGCCCAAGCGTGCTTGTCACGCATCCGCTCGACCAGCGCCCGATGGACGGTAACGGA
>CAZIUM010000370.1:0-2083 GCA_964542285.1 uncultured Lentisphaerales bacterium | reverse complement strand
AAGATCCGCGAGATCGCCGTGCTCAAACTGATTGGCACCAAGAACCGCACCATTGTCGGACTGATCATGCAACAATCTATCGCCCTGGGCGTGATCGGCTTCGTGGTGGGAAAGATCTCCGCCACCTTGTTGATGGCGCCGATCTTCCCGAAATTTGTGTTGCTGGAACCCCTCGACTCGGTGTTCGGGTTCGGTGCCGTGGCGGTGATCTGCGTTCTTGCGAGTCTCATTGCGATCCATGCCGCCCTGAAGGTCGATCCGGCGGAGGCCATCGGGGGTTAACATGACGGAAAAAGGGATTCGTATCGAAGGAATAAAGAAACGCTATGGGAGCGGCGACACCGCTGTCGATGCCTTAAAAGGCGTTGACATGCAGGTGGCCCCGGGCGAAGTGGTCGGCTTGATCGGGCCTTCGGGTTCCGGCAAGAGCACCATGCTCAAATGCCTCGGTGCGGTGATCGAGCCGTCCGGTGGACGCATGACCCTGGGCGACGAGGTAATCTATGACAACGGTTGGAGCATCAAGGATCTGCGCGTCCTGAGGCGTGACAAGATCGGTTTTGTGTTTCAAGCGCCGTACCTGATCCCGTTTCTCGACGTGACCGACAACGTCGCGTTGTTGCCCATGCTCGCCGGACACTCCAATGTGGAATCCCGGAAGAGGGCCAAGGAACTGCTGGAGGCTCTGGATGTTGGACATCGTGCCCGCGCCATGCCTTCGCAACTTTCCGGCGGTGAACAGCAGCGTGTGTCTATCGCGCGGGCGCTCGCCAATCGCCCGCCGGTCATTCTCGCCGATGAACCCACCGCGCCGCTGGACAGCGAGCGGGCGATGGCGGTAATCCGCATTCTCAACCAAATGGCCCGGCAATACCAGACGGCCGTCATCGTTGTGACGCACGACGAGAAGATCATTCCGACCTTCAAGCGCATCTATCACATCCGAGACGGACGCACGGTGGAAGAGGTCGGCGAGGGAAGGGGATTCGAATGAAAGTGACATTGTCCGTTACGAAAGAATCCATGGAAAGAGTACGACTCCTCCGCAATGCGACCGTCTCCCTCTGTGCCCTCTTCTTGCTCGCGGGTTGCGCGACGGGCCCGGACTTCAAACGACCGGCCTTGTCCGCTTCTGCCGGCTACCTGGCCCCGGCCTTGCCGCGACGCGCATCGTCCGCTGGAACAGGCAATGTACAGCGTGTTATGGAAGGGGCCCCGATTGCGTCGCGCTGGTGGCAAGCGTTCGGGTCGCCGGCACTTGATGCGCTGGTCGAGGAGGGCTTGCGAGCCAGTCCCACTTTGGAAGCGGCGGAGTCCACCTTGCGTCAAGCCCGCCACACCTACGAGGCGCGGGCGGGGGCCACAAAATATCCCCGGGCGGATGCCGGCCTGGGTGGTGAACGCAAAGCCGTCCATAACGTGGGCATGGGTCAGACGGGCGGCGAAAACACCTTCAATCTTTACAGCGCCTCGGTCAACGTGCGTTATGACTTCGATCTGTTCCGCGGCAATCGCCGTGCGCTCGAGGCGCTGTCCGCGCAAGTCGATTCCCGGCGCTTTCAACTCGAAGGCGCCCGCCTGACCTTGGCGGCCAACGTGATCGCCACGGCCATCGCGCAAGCGCGACTCTCCGCGCAGATTGATCTCACGGAGCGAGTTCTGAATGCCCAGACGGAGCAACTTGCCTTGACGCGCCGCCGCATCGAACTGGGTTCCGCATCGGACGTCGACATGCTGGCGCTTCAAACACAGATGGAACAAACTCGCGCAGGCATTCCGGCGCTGCGCCATGGCCATGATCAGGCAGGCCATCTGCTGGCCCTGCTGATCGGTCAGATGCCGTCCGCGACGAATGTTCCCCAGTTCACGCTTTCGGATTTCACATTGCCCCCGGAACTGCCCCTGCGCATGCCGTCCGAATTGATACGCCGTCGCCCGGACATCCTGGCTGCAGAAGCCTTGTTGCATGCTGCCTGCGCGGAGCACGGTGTGGCCGTATCCAGACTCTATCCACAGATCTTGCTCAGTGCCGACGTCGGAGCGCAGGCGCTGAGCATGAACCAATTGTTCAATGCCGGCTCTT
>CAZIUM010000369.1:0-2090 GCA_964542285.1 uncultured Lentisphaerales bacterium | reverse complement strand
GATCAAATCGTCGACGATTGCGCGGTTGAGCACGGTGTCGATCACGAGACGAAACGCCGGACGCCCTTCCAGGTGGCCCACATTGGCATAGGCCCCGGTGGAGAGATCGTCCAGTGCGGTGACACGATGCCCCTCGTCCAACAACCGTTCGCAGAGATGCGAGCCGATAAACCCGGCACCGCCGGTGATCAGATAGTGTTTTGTAGGCATAATTCTGGGTGCCGATGTCTGGATGTGTGTTCCGTCTCGGTGGAAATCAATTGGTCAAGTGGTTCCGGAAAAGGTCGGACGACGTAACCCTTTCCCGCCGATTTTTAAGTAATCGTTGCCTTATTCGGATCGCGCGGAAAACCCGCGCGCGGCGCTGAAGGGCCTCAGCGCCCCCTTCCGGCGCCTGGAGCCGGAACAGTAAAACCTTGCGCGGCTTTTCTCAACCCTCAACCCTCACGCCTCAACCCTGAGAGGCCTCACCGCCCTACCCTTCCGGCGCCTGGAGCCGGAACAGTAATCCCTGCGCCTGACACTTCAACGCGCCCTTACTCGATTTCTTAATCGACACACTTCCTCGAAACCCCTTCAACGATTACCTAGTCACGCGCCCCCTGCGTGGATGGCGACGTCGTATGCCGTCGGTGTCTTGTTGTGGACCGGGCGGGTGATTTGACGCGCGGGGGACGCGGGATGAATGCTGGCGCCGAGGCTAAAGCGATGAACCAGACGCTGATGATGGCGATACTGCGGAAGGGCAGATCGATCAGGCTATGAATCACGGTGGCCATGGTGCCGGCCAGAATGGCCCAGACGATCGGCGAAACACGCATCACCCAGACACGATCCTCGACCGCCTCGGCCTCGAGTGGCTTGGGCATACGAATTAATCGTATCCAGATCTGTGCCACCAAGATGAAGATGATGCCGAGAATCAAGCCGAAACCGATAATTCCATGCTCGCACAAGAACTGCAGGAAATCGTTGTGCACGTTGGCACGTCCGGCTTGTTGCAGATAGTTCCAATGCTCCTCGCCCAGGTACATGGAGACAAAACGTCGGAAGCCCCAACCTCCAACGCCCACCCAGGGATGATCCTTCCAGATTTCCACCGCGCCCTGTGCCAGCAAGTGGCGATCCCCCTTGAACTGTTCGTGCAGTTTCAGCAGTTCGATAGAGTCCACTTCACGCCGCACCACATTGTCGGGAATGGCAAAATACAGAAAAGCCCCCAGGAACAAGGCAACCCCCGACACCACCCAGAGACACAATTTGTCGGACGCCCGTAAGCGACGCCAGAGGTAAAAGACCCCGTAAAGGCCCCCCGCCACCAACAGGATGGCCGTCAGCAGAATTCCAGCCCGGCTCAGGGAGAAGACGGCGCCCAAAATATTGAGTATCAGCGCCAACCCAAGCCACCAGGTATGATGCCGCATTTCATCCTTGTCCCAGGCGTGCAGCAGCAGTCCGCCGCTGATGGCGCTCAGCAGGGTGAAATAGGCCCCGGCATGATTGGGATAGCCAAAGGTGGCAAAGAACTGCACCTCCATCGGACGGAACCAGAATAGCTTGTCGGTGCCGGATGCCATTTGCACCAGGCCAAACAAGGACAGGAGAGCACCGTTGACGACAATCAGGCGCAGCAACAACAACTTGCCTGACCGGGTCATGCCATGACGCAACGCCAACAACAACGCATAAACCACCATCGCCCAGATCAATACCTGCAGCGCCTCGGAACGCACGACACAGAAAGGCCAGCCTTCCAACGGCGGTGGCGAGTAGTTCCAGGAACCGGCCACGTAATCATACACCAGTTCGCGAGGTCCGTTGAGCCACTGAATCGTCAAGACAACCAACAGGGCCGCCCCCATGTAAAACACCGGGTCTCGGATCAAGGCCCTCCCCATGCGGGACATTGCCTGACGGTAACGCTCGTTGCGGCGCAGCGGCGGCAACAGCAGCATCATTTCGACAATGCCCAGGGCCATCCAGGGTAAGGCCCAGAAATAAGCCGGAGCCGAGCCGCCTCGCGCCCATGAAGTATAGGCCACCAACAGCGCCAAATGAAGCGCCACACCGTATCGCAACATCAATATGAT
>CAZIUM010000368.1:0-2095 GCA_964542285.1 uncultured Lentisphaerales bacterium | reverse complement strand
TGGGTCGTTCCATAGCCGTGCCCCGGGCCCTGCCAGGGCGCATAGCCGCGGGCCATGGCGTTGATTCCGGCATTGACACCGGTGATCCGCAAGTTGCGCATACGCAGCCGCACGCTGCCCCCGTCCGTGGGATCGCTATGCGGCTGCAGCCAGGAATTCTCTGCGATGACGATGTCGTTGGCTACCTCGACGCTGTCGCCATAGATCGCTCCCTCCGCCGGACCGCTGTAAACGGAAAGACGTCCACCGTTGGTCAGCACCAGGTTGCCACCGCAGGCAACCGACCCCATCACGCCGAGATGCGCTTTTGTGCCAACCGTCAGGTCGCCGGACACATTCAAGTGAAAGCCTTCCGGACTCATGCGAAAGGCGTTGTTGGTCAACGTCAACTGCGCCAAATCCCATTGGGTAGCGGTTCCGACCTGGAGCACAACCCGATCGAACTGGTTGTCTTGCGGCATGGACTCCAGTAACGTTTCGTCTTCGATGTAAAGCGTGCCCCAGCCAGCCGTCCAGGCATGATGGGGTTCAAGAGGACGAATCGCCGCCGGAATCGACGTATCCTGGGCATCGTTGTCGCCGCGTCCCGGCGCGGTCGAGAAACGCACGAAGTGACGCGCATCCACCTGTCCGCCATCGATCGCAATGCGGCCGCCACCCCCACCGCCGCCCAACCCGGTGTTTTGGGCAGCCGCCCCGTTGGCCGAAAGCAGTCCATCCGTATTTCCTGTGAACAAGGGTGTCGTGATGTAGATCGAGCCACCCGCGCCCCCCCCGGCAGACGACGGCGGCGTCAGCCCGTTCGCGCTTACAACCCCGTTAATCGCCACAGCACTTCCCGCCACGATCCTGACGACACCGCCCCCGCTCCCACCGGGAGCCGTTTTATAGGGGGTGCCACCACTCCCCGGCGTCACGGGTGCTGTCAGGCTGCCATAGGTGCCCCCTCCACGCTTGTATCCAAAACCGCCCCGGCCACCGTGTCCCCCGCCGGTGCCGTGCGCAGTGGTAACGCCCACGCCCGGTCCCGACTCGCTCGTATAGCCTTTGCCGTTGACGTCGATCTTCCCGGGCTTGGCCAGAAGGAAGGTTTCCTGGCAGCCGATCCACACCCGGTTGGAAGGACTGAACTCATCAAAGTCGCCGGCACAGGTGATCGTGCCGTCCAAAACGGCCACATTTTTAGCGTTCAGCCGTGAGTTCCAATCACTGAAGACCAGACTGCCACCCGTCAATTCAAAGCTGTTCAATTCGGGCGTAGCCTCAGCCAAACGAGCACCGTTTCCCGCACGAATGGCCACATCCTGCCCGGCGGTCGGCACCCCGGCGCTCCAGTTGGCCCCGTCGGACCAGTCGTCGGTATAACCAAGACCCGTCCAGGTGTTCGTCCCGCTGTAACTCACCACGGAAACCAGGCAGGTCGCGACGGAGGTGGTCAGGGTCCCGGCCTCGTTCTTCAGCCGCAGCAACAGCGGAAACTCGCCTTCGGAGGCGACCGTCACGTAGGGCGCTTCCGGCGTCAGGTCATCGGTAGGATTCGCCGCCAGTGCAATGCGTTCCACGACATCGAGTACGAGCCCGTTGGCTTCGCCTCCGGTGGAACCGAAGTCGATATCCGAAGCGGTAATCGCGACGTTCGACCCCGACAGTCGTTCGCGCGTGAGCGTGGGGCGTACATTGGGGGCGGGAAGCACTTCGGTGAAGTAGATGCGGCCTTCACCCCGGTAAAGCGTGGCGTTGGTCACGCTGTTGGTGAACCAGGCGTAAAGAACGATGTTCGAGTCGGCCGCGGGTTGCGCAAAGTCCAGTTGCGTCGGCAGCGTGTTGGTCGAGACCCAACCGTTGGGATCAAGGGTCGAAGCCTCATCGCTCAGAGTGACCTGATAGGAATCGCATTCATTTGGAACAGGAAAGGAAGTCACATCCACTTTGTTCGAGTTCGTGAACCGCTCGCTGCCGGTCTCGAGGTCGGCCAACGTGAAAGGGGTCGCGGGCATATACTCTGCCGGCGGCTGCGAAAGATCGTAGAGACGCACCTGGTCCACGAAAAACTCGTATCCCCCATGAACGACAAGCCGGTCGAAGCCTTCATGGG
>CAZIUM010000367.1:0-2098 GCA_964542285.1 uncultured Lentisphaerales bacterium | reverse complement strand
CGGTGAAGCACACATCCGCGTCACATGCCTGTTGCGCCCATGAAACGACATCCGTGCCGGGCCGATCAATACAGCGCCAAGTCAGCTTAAGTTTGTCGGCCTGCCGCAGCAGTCCGCGCAACGTCCCCTGCTCATCCGGTCCCGCCAGCACCAGTTTCCATCGCGAAACATTTTCCGCCGAAGTTTTTGGCGACGACTCGCGCTTCCATTGCGCCCAGGCTTCCAGCAACAAATCCAATCCCTTCAAAGGGTGCAACCGGCCGATGTACAATGCCAACCGGGAATTTTTCGGTAAACTACAATCGGGATCGCCATCGGCGATATGTCGGGCCTCCGGCGGCAAGCTGAATCCGTTGGGAATCAAGGCGATCGGCGGACGCGGTTTGCGTCCCATCGCAAGATATTGTTCGATCCATTGAACCTCGTTGCTACTGGTGGCATGCAACAAGCCGGCACGTTGCAGGATACGCCGGTTGAATAAATTGCCTGCAATTCGCTTCTTCCAGGCCGAATGACTCAGCCGAAGGGGGTCCAGCACACCACGAGGCGAAAACACCAATACTTTGTTGCGTTTATGTGCCTGGCGAGCCGCCCAATATACGGGAAAAGTCCAGGCCGAATGCACATGCACGATGTCATAACGCTCAATCAAATCCCCGAGGTGCCGCAGCATGTCCCACGAAAACGCGCCGCTGGCAGGCACGGACGGCTTGAAAAGTTGTAAACTCACCCCTTCATCGACAGCCAGGAGGGTCATCCGCGACAGGCTTTGTCGATCCTGCGCGAGGGTGGCGATTCCCGTTTCGTGCCCATGCAAGGCCAGAGCGCGGGCTAAAGACGGCACGGAAGTACCCAGGCCTCCGCTCGCCGGCCCCGCTCCCGCCGTTACATGCAAGATTTTCATTGTGTTCCGTAGGGGGAAATTCGCCGAAAGCACCGCAGCAAAATTATTCACCACGAATAACGCGAAGATGAAAACGTAAAATTGAAAGACCGCAGGTTTGATAAGGGCTGGTTCCCTGCTTCGTTGCCACGAATGCGGGAAAACAATAAACCTCACGCAAGGCGAGGCCAAAACAACCTCAATTTTTCCTTCGTGACCATCGTGTTCGTGGTGAATTATCCCCTGGGACGGACGACTTTCCCCTTCTACCTTCAGCCCCACGCCGAAATTTTACTCCACGACACGTTGAGAAATCGTGCGCACGTCTCGTCCCCGCCAACGCAGGGTGTCGATTGCCGCTCGCACATAGCAGCCATTAACAAGTCGCCATGACCGCTGCAGTAAGCGACCATGCCAGGCGATCAATTGCCCATGGGAGGCGCAGATTTGTCGGAATTCACGGCGATGTTCATTCTGCTCGCGACCGCAGTACCTGGTGCGTGTCGTTTTGGATCCCGCATGTCGTCGAAATCCCCAAAAATAATGATTTACGCGAAGAAAGGCCGCCCCCAATTGTTTGAATCGCAACCACAAATCGATATCCATGGCATACTTCAGCGACACATCCAGCCCTCCCAAAACGACACCCTCCCCCTGGGGACGGCACGCAGCAGCATAGAGATCGCGATAAAAAAAAGCGCTGGGGCCATAGACCAGAACCGGCGCGAATCGGAACAGAAAATTGTGCCAGCGTCCATCCCGTGCGCACCGTACCACACGATCGTTTTCATCGATATAAATCTGGTTGCCGACAAACCATTGGACATTCGGATGCATTTTTATGGCACGACGCAACGCCGCAAGCGTACCCGACAACAGAAGATCGTCCGCATTCAACCAGGTAAGAAACTCGCCACGGGCATGAACAAATCCCTTGTTCAGGGCATCGCTCTGCCCCTTGTCGGGCTCGGTACACCACCAGGACAGACGGTGCCGGTAGCGTCGCAGGATCGCGTGGCTTCCATCGGTGCTGCCTCCATCGACGACAAGGCATTCCGTGTCATTATCCGCCTGGCAAAGGATCGATTGAATTGCACGTTCGAGATAACACTCCTGATTAAAAGACGGAATAACAATACTGAAGAGCGGTCGTCTCTCGGAGTTACATGGCGGACTACCGGTCATTGGCATGCATATCGTTTTGCCGATACTCGC
>CAZIUM010000366.1:0-2100 GCA_964542285.1 uncultured Lentisphaerales bacterium | reverse complement strand
ATCAGGAACTGCTTGGCAAGGGCGAAGGACAGTTGGATGTCGTGGCGGTGGTGGATATTTCCACGAATGCCGACTACTTTGCATACCAGATGAAGTACGACTCCATCCACGGGCACTTCAAGCACGTGGTCGCCACGGACAAGAGCGATGCCTCCGCGGAGGAAAATGACATCTTGGTGGTGAACGGACACGCTATTAAGTGCGTCATGGCCACCCGGGATCCCTCCGACCTTCCCTGGAAGGACCTTGGCGTCGAGTACGTTATCGAATCCACCGGGCTCTTCACCGCCAGCGACAAGGCCCAGGGGCACCTGAAGGCCGGCGCCCGCAAGGTCATTATCTCCGCCCCCGGCAAGGGCGAGGTCAAGACCATCGTGATGGGCGTTAACGAGGACGAGTACGACGCTGCCAGTCACAACATCGTTTCCAACGCCTCCTGCACCACCAACTGCCTTGCGCCGCTGGTGCATGTGATCCTGAAGGAAGAGATCGGGGTGGAAACCGGGTTGATGACAACCATCCACAGCTACACTGCCGGGCAGAAGACCGTTGACGGGCCTTCCAAGAAGGACTGGCGCGGGGGCCGTGCCGCCGCCATCAACATCATTCCCTCGACCACCGGCGCCGCCAAGGCCGTGGGCGAAGTGTTGCCCGTGACGAAGGGAAAAATGACCGGCATGTCCTTCCGCGTTCCGACGGCCGATGTCTCGGTGGTCGATCTCACCTTCCGCGCGGAGCGTGACACCTCCATCGGGGAAATCGACGCGCTGCTCAAGAAGGCTTCCGAGAGCTATCTCAAGGGCATTCTGGGCTATTCCGACGAAGAACTGGTTTCAACCGATTTCATTCATGACAACCGGTCTTCGATCTACGATTCGCTGGCGACCCAGCAGAACAATCTGCCCGGAGAAAAACGATTCTTCAAGGTTGTCTCCTGGTATGACAACGAGTGGGGTTATTCGAATCGCGTCGTCGACCTGATTCGTTTCATGGCCAAGAAGGACGGCGTGGCCTGATCCTTCGTTAATCGAACGCAATCATTAAGGCAGCGGAACCTTTCACGGGGGCCGCTGCCTTTTTTGATCTCACGACCATACGGGACTGGACCAGGCCAGGTTTCCTTGGAGGGTGGTGACGCGCACGTACCAATAATCGCCTTGCTCCACGGTCAGTGTCCTGGCTTCGGGGTTGAGAACGCGTGGGTCCCCGTCGGGGGTCAGGCGGATTGTATCTTGGCCATTGAGCACCACCTGGGCCTCCTGGATGCCTTCTTCCGAGGCGGCCAGCACTTGGATGCGCCGTTCTTTTGCGCCGTTCGGGCTTGCGTTCACGTCCAGCAGGATTCGGCTTTGTGTGGTGGCGTAGGTGCGTCCGCCGGCGATCGCATCGAACAGGGCCTCGCGGGAAAGATCGCCGGTCATGACCGCCGTAAATCCGGACGGCCAGAATCTCGTTTTGCCGGGGGGATAACTTTCCGTGTGCAACGGGTCGCCCGGACGTCCGTCATGGATGTCGCCGCCGCCGACAAATCCGAGCCGAAACCCCTTTTTCAGGGCATCCTGGACGTGGCGTCCGCGCATTTCTCCCCGGCAATGCTCGATCGGCATGATGTTGCCGTCGTCGGCATGGCGTTCGCTGTTGCCCCAGACGGAGTGGATTTCCACGGCTTTCTCGTACTTGGGATTCCAGCCTTGATCCCAATCGACTCCCATCACCACGTTGGCGGGATGGTGCGGGATTGCAATCGCCTCCCGGTCGTCGAGGACGTCCAGGGAGGACCATAGTTTTTCGAGAGAGTTGCACCGCGGATCGGTGCTGCGCAAGGCGGGCGCGCGATCGCCGCGCACGTAAATATTGCGGTGTCCCGGAGCGCCATGGGCCGGGTCATGATGGGTCCATTCCTGTCCGATCAGCGTTGCGAATTGTCCCGGGATGTTGCAGGCGTTCGTGACAGCCTGAAAATAGTCCCATTGCCAATCCGTTACGGCTTCCATGTGATCGGATATCGCGCCGAAATCCAGAAATCCTTCGTAACGCGCAAAATGATACAGCTCTTCGGGGCAGCGGATGCCGTCGCTGAAGAATGTCTGCCAGTGCGGA
>CAZIUM010000365.1:0-2106 GCA_964542285.1 uncultured Lentisphaerales bacterium | reverse complement strand
CCATTCTCGGAATTGTCACACGCGAAGTGTGGGCGTGTGAGGCTCAAGCCAAGGCGTTCACATAGATCGGGCTCGACCAGGCCAGGTGCCCGTCCGCCAGCCGGGCGCGCACGTAGAGCGGATTGTCGCGCCCCGGAACGATTTTGATCTTCCAACCCTGACGCAGCGCATGCACGGAATTTTTCTCGGGGATGCGGAAGACGCGCAGGCGCCGGCCCAGTCCGCCGGCGTCGAAGACGACGCCTTCCTGGGTCACCGCATTCAAAGGAAGCGTTTCGCGCACCCGCGACGTTTCGATGGCCAGGGCGCCGGCATGCGCGTCCCGCAAGAGCATTTCGCATCCGGCCAGTCCCCCCGTCGTGATGGATTGCCATGCAATCCGTTGCGGCCCCGCCTGGGTCAACGGACGGTCCGGGTTCCAGAAGTTAATCGAAGCGGTCTCCAGGCAGGCGTTGTCCGAAAGGGTAGCCTTGCCGTCCCAATTCGTTTCGCGCCCGCGGCCGCGGTATTCGGCGCCTTCCCACAACACCTTGATGCGTCGACTGTCCGTCGGACATTCAGGAATCCAGGTGGCGACAACGCGCTTGCCGTTGAAAAGATCGATCTGCTCAAGGGCACGGGGCGCCAGAATATCCAGTGTCAGTGTCACCTCGTCGCCCGGACAGGAAAAAACTTCACCCAGGGTCGCGGTACGCCCGGACGCTTCGACTCGCGCGTCCAGCCACAAGCGCGTGCCGGTGGTGGCGTAATGTCGCCGCCGGCGCAAGGCGTCGAAAATGGCCGCGCGGGTCAGCGAATCGCACAAAAAACAGGTCAGTCCGCCATAGGACCCGAACTTGGCCGCACCGGGATGGCTTGCGCCCGGGCGTCCCTTATGGCCGTCGCTGTTGGCCACGATCCCGACCCGTAACCCGAGATCGAAGGCGTCATGCAGCAACCATTCGAAGGTACCCCAGGCGGAATGAATCTCGACCGCCGGCGTCAGCGCCGCGCCTACGGCATGTTTCAGGTTGGCGAACCGCCCACCCACGTGCGCGTACACGAAGGCCTCCCGCCCCTTGAGCGTTTCGAATAATTCCCGGGCCGTATGGCGATCGGTATCCGCATCGCTGTAATCGCGAACCAGGGCGTGGCTGGACCGGTGAAGGGTCTCGCCCTCCCGGAGGAAGTACACGTTGTGATCGCCTCCAAGGTCCGTGTTGGCGGAATATTCATAGCCGGGAAAGGTGACAAAGCGGTTCGGAACGTACAATTCGGACGTCGTCTTGTTCAACCTCTCCCAGAATTCGCGCGTGATCTGGAAATCGTTGCCCTGGTGGGCGCAGGCATCGAGAAAGGCGCGGTCGCGGGCAAACGCGAAATAGTCCTCAACGGTATTAGTGCCGATGGTTTCTTCGCTCTGGCCGTGCAGATCGCCCCAATATTGGTTCGGGCGGGGATCGCCCACGATGCGCATGGGATTGGCGGTCGCCAACGGGTTGCCCGCTGCATCGGAGACCGTGACCCAGAGGTCGCCCGGCCGGTCCGTCCGCAGGTCCTCCAGAATCCGGACCGGATGCCCCGCGGGCCAGTCGAGCTTCGCCGGGAGCCCCTGCACCGAAAAGTTGGAAACAAGTCGAAACTCGTCGCTTTCCGGCGGCGTCGGATTTCCCCAGACGTCTTCGGCCTTGAGGCACAACCGGAACGGCTGGCCGGGAGCACCCTGGGTTGGGAGCACGGCCCGAAAGCAAGCCGCCTTTCCGGGAACGATTTTGAGGGTTGGGCTTCGGGGCAATTCCACGTAGTCGCGGGTCGCAAAGGCGTCCACGAACACCTTGAGTTCGAAGGTGTCCTCGCAAAAGGTCTGCATGCGGATGCCGGGGCTTCCGGCGCGCCGGTCGCCGAACCGGACAAGCAACCGGTCCCCCTCCTTAAAATACCCGCGCACGATCGTGATACACAAGGACCGGCCCCAGGGGCGGAGATGGTCCTTCGGATCAAACCGGCAGGCCAGGACCGCCCCGTTGGAGGCGGTCACCTGGACGTAGTTCGGCGCCGCCGGGTCCTCGAACTGCGGCGGCGCCATGTCGCCGGCAAAACGCCACACGATCTTCACGCGGCCCGAAT
>CAZIUM010000364.1:0-2108 GCA_964542285.1 uncultured Lentisphaerales bacterium | reverse complement strand
GGCCTCGCCGCCCTACCCTTTTGACGCATGCGTCGAAACAATAAATCCCCCGCGCGGCCCCCCTCCAGCCTCAAGTCTCAAGCCTCTCCCCTCAACCCTCAACCCTCAACCCTCAACCCTCAACCCTGCCAGGCCTCGCCGCCCTACCTTTTTGACGCAAAGCGTCAAAACAATACCCCCCCGTTGCTCTCCCTCTCGCTCGATCTTGACGCGTTCCCAGCGGCTTTGCTAACTTTTTCCCCGTAATGTTCTCCTTTTAACCAAGGGGCTCGATCGGCGATTTTTCGAGAAAATACCATGAGCGCGTTAACCGATGTCGAAATCCGGGTGGCGACCATTGACGATCTGGCCGCGATTTTCCATTTGGGCGAACAGGTCTTCACTGCGCGAGCGGTGACAAACCTGTACCGCACATGGGACGAATACGAGGTGACGCACCTGTTCAACAGCGAACCCGAACATATCCTGGTGGCGGAAGCGGAGGAAAGAGTGGTCGGGTTTGCAATGGGAACCGTGATCAAAAAAGCGCGTTCCGCCTGGAATTACGGGTACCTGTTGTGGCTGGGGGTCGATTCGGACTTTTCCCGGCGACAGATTGGCAGCCTCCTGTTCGACCGCTTCCGCGACGTCATGGAAGAAGAGGGCATACGCATGCTGATGGTGGATACGCAAGCCGACAACGACCCCGCCATCCGGTTTTTCCAAAACAAGGGATTCGAAAACCCCACGGACCATGTCTACATGACGCTCAACCTCGAAAAAGAAGGCTAGGAATGGCGGACCTCATCGACACGAACCGGCTGCATGCGCTTTTTCGGAGCATGGTCGATTTGTATAGCCCGTCCGGCAAGGAGGAAGAGCTTACCGAGTTTCTCGAAAACGTGCTGTCTCTATCCGGGCTCGCGGTGGAGCGGCAGCCGGTGGACGAGACCCGCGTCAACCTGCTGGTTTCGTCCGGGAAAGGAACGCCGGACACGCTGTTCCTCGGACACATCGATACGGTCCCCGCCTACGATATCGATCGTTATGGCTTCACCGAAGAAAAAGGGCTCTGCCGCGGACTCGGAACGGCCGACATGAAAAGCGGCTGCGCGGCCATGCTCGAAGCGTTCATGTGCGCCGCGAAAACGGGTGCGCTTTCGGATCGGTTTCTCCTGGCGCTGGTGGTCGGCGAAGAAGAATCCGGCGACGGCACGCAGGCGCTGCTGCGGTCGCACTCGTTTCGCGACGCGCTGGTGGCGGAGCCGACAGATTTAAACCCCTGCCTGGAGCATTACGGATACGTGGAACTGCTGGTCCGCGCCTTTGGACAACGCCGTCATGCCGCCATGTCCAACGGGGACACCAATGCCATCCATGCCATGTTGCGCTTTCTGATTGCGCTTGAAGACCGGATCGAAAGCGGCCATCCCGACGTGGTGCTGAATATCCGCGACCTGCACAGCGCCGAAGCCGGATTTGCCGTGCCGGACCGCTGCGCGGCCGCCGTCGATCTTCACATTCCCCCAGGGGTTTCCTCTCGGCGGTATGCAGAGGATCTAAAGACTTTTATTGACTCCGAACTGACCGGCAGTCGAGCCTCCGGACACGAAATGGAGTTTCCCACGCTGGCGGATGGTTTTTTGGTGAATTCGGAAGAATCTCTTCCGCGGCAACTCAAGGAAATTTTCCAAACTCTGAACATGGATTGGGCCCCTTCCGCGTTTCAAAGCCATTCGGACGCCAACCTGCTGCGCGAGGCCGGATGCCTGCCGATCATCCTGGGACCGGGACAACTGGCCAAGGCGCATACGCGCGATGAATCGGTAGAATTCGAGCAGGTCGTGGCGGCCGCCGAAATTTATGCGCGAACGATCGGTTGCCACGAATCCTGACGCGATGGCTTTATTCGTACTCGATACTCGAATGGACAAGATGGATGAGAATCAGGGAACCATACCGGATCCCGGGACACACGGTTGTCGTCGCGCATCGCGGGTTTTCGGCCCGATTCCCCGAAAATACCTTGACCGCCTTTCGCGAGGCGCTGGCCATCGGCGCCGACATCATCGAGTTCGATCTGCGGGAAACCGCGGACCATGAGCTGGTCGTAATTCACGACGAAACCC
>CAZIUM010000363.1:0-2112 GCA_964542285.1 uncultured Lentisphaerales bacterium | reverse complement strand
CTTGGCGAAAAAGAAGGAAGTTGTTCTGGCCGTGGACTTTCACTGCCCCCTGCTACGGGGGGACATTCACGAAACCTTCTACTGGGCGGGGCTGAACGTCCCCCATGTGCGCCGCAACCTCGATACACTCACACACTGGATGGAAGAGGAACTCCCCCCTTCTACCCAGGTCCCCAGATCGTTTGGGCTGCGGCCCCCACCGAACTCGCCGATTGAGGAAAATTTGCCGTTTTCGAACTATTTCGCGCAACGTCCGGACTGCATGCTGGGGGTTACGCTTGAAGTCCCGTACACGCAACGGGGAAATCGCCTGAACGCCGATCTCGCCCGTGCCTATGGTGCCGGCATGTTAAGAGCTTGGGTTCGCACCGCGTTTCTTGCGCAGGGGGAAATCCCGGATGAACGTCATCAACGGCATCCATCCTTTACGCGCATGCGCGATGAGTTCCGACGTCTCTACATGGGGAATCCCGAAGCGGCCCAGGCTTTGGTCGCGGCCTACCTTGACACGCCCTCAGCCCCGCCCCTTTACCGCAATGAAAGCCATGTGCTGATGGGAAGGATGCGGCTGCGGCAACGGCGTTTCGATGAAGCGATTGAGCATTTGCAACACGCAATCGAAAGCCCTGAAGTCACGACCCGACAACATGCCGACGCCCTGGCCATGCAACTCGCCGCCCACAGCCTCATGCCGGCCCCCCTGCCGGAAACAGTCCAACAGGCCTTGCGGGCTTTTGAAGCCTTTCCGCATCTCGATGCCGCCAGGCGGTACGAAGCGTATGAAGCCGTCTCAAGGTACTATGAACTTCAAGAGGATCTTGTCCATGCACTTCACGCTGCGCGACAGCAATTGCCACATGCCCTTGATCATCAAACCGGGGTTACAATGCATCGCATCGCGCGGATGCTTGACCGTTTGGGACGTCCGGAAGAGGCCGGGGAAACTCGCGAAGAGGGAATCCGTTTTTTAGAGGATAAGCTCCACCCGATAAAAACACAGGGAGGTATTTTTTACGGCATCATGGCCGGAGCCTATTTCGAACTGCTGCGCGACCATCCCAAGGCAACAGAGGCACAACGGTTAGAAGCCGTCCGGATCGTGTCGAATTATTCAACGGTTCCCGTTCATTATCGGCAAAGCGTACGGGAATGGATGGAGGACGCGACAAGGGGAAATCAGACCAACCCGTGAAATTTCAGGTTGGGAACGATCGCCACATGCCGATCCTCGCCTTCGGGATGTTTTAGTTTTTCGAGCAGCAGTTCCAGGCCGAGGGTTCCCAGACGCACGGCGACATTTTCGCCCAGCAAGGTCGGAATCGGCAGGGTGTGCTCGTAATCCACAATCGTCGCCACCAGGATCCCGCGAGCGGCTTCGCGCCCGACATGCGCGATTAAATGGCAGGCAATCTCACGCCCGGCCAGGTAATTCAGGCATACGATGGCATCGAAATCGAAGGGGTTTCGCGCCAGATCAGCCTCGATTACGTCCAGGGCATTGAAATCGCCCCCCTTGCCCCTGAAGACGCGATTCTCGGAAAAGGGCAGATCATGCGCCGCCAGGGCGCGCTTGAACCCGGCGAACGTTTCCTCGGCATAGTAATTTCTGGGGTCTTCGTGAAAAAAGGCGATGCGTCGTTTTCCCCGCGCCTTCATGGCGCGCACGATCTGAAACATCAGGCTTTCCGCATCGACCGCCACGGAGCTCGAATAGGCCGTGACCTCCTTGGGATAGTTGCCCAAAACGACGAAGGGCAAACCCGTCTCACGCAGCATGGCGATGCGTTTCGGGGTCAGCACCCCGGACAGCAACATTCCCGCCACGCGTCCGTCGCGAATGGCGGGCGGTAGCCCGTACCGGCTGGTGGCCCGCCCATTGAGATGCGTTAACATCAGATGCAACCCATGCTCCTGAGCGCCCTGAGAAATTCCATCCACGATGCCGGCATAGGAAGGATTGGCAAAGGTAACGCCCGCCAGCACAAAGGCGATGTTCTGCGAATGCCCCGTCAGTCCCCGCTTCAACAAATCCTGAACGCTGGGATTGAGTCGATACCCAACCTGTGCACAGGCGGCATGGACCTTGGCACGTGCCGCGTCCGACACATCCGG
>CAZIUM010000362.1:0-2112 GCA_964542285.1 uncultured Lentisphaerales bacterium | reverse complement strand
TGGAGCTGCTGGAGCAGCTCGGCTGTCGCTGGTACATGCCGGGCCCCCTCGGGACCGTGATCCCGGAGCGCAAAACGGTAGAAGCCGCGGAAGGCAAGACCCGGCAGGCGCCCTCGTTCCCCTCGCGCTGGTTCCAGATGCCGAACCGCGAATGGCAGATGCGCGTTCGTTGCGGCGGGGATGTGTTCCGGGGCTCCCACGGCATCGCCGCCCCGAAGGTCGCCGTCAACCGGGAAACCGGCGAACTCGAGCCGGCCGAACATGCCGAATACTACGCGCTGGTTAACGGCAAGCGCACCCCCCGGCAGCATTGCGTCTCGAATCCCAAACTGATCGCGCACTGCATCGAACATATCAAGAACATCCGCAAGAACGGCGGCGGACCGGTGATCGGGTTCGGCCCCAATGACGGCACCGGGTTTTGCGAATGCGAAAACTGCCGTGCGCTGGACGCGGGAGACTTCGATCCCTTCTCGAACGAAACCTCGGTAACGGACCGCTACATCTGGTTTTACAACCAGGTCCTGGAAGGCGTGCTGCCCGAGTATCCCGACACCAAGCTGGCCTTCTACATCTATCATACCTACATGCGCCCGCCGCTGCGCGAAACGCCCAACCCCGCCATCCAGGGCGCCCTGGCGCCGATCGCCGTCGATCGCGTGCACGGCTTTTCCAATCCCGTCGCTCCGGAAAAGAGTTATGTCCGCTGGCTGTTTGAAGCCTGGGGCAAGCTTTTGCCCGAACTGTACGATCGCGGCTACTGGAGCAACCTGGCCTGCCCGGGATTCCCCTTCATCATCATCGACCGCCTGCGGGATGAAATCCCCGCCTGTCACGAGTTCGGCGTCAAGGGCTGGCGCGTGGAAACCTTCCCGAACTACGGACCGCAGTTTCCCTCGATGTACGTCGCGGCCAGGCTGATGTGGGACCATACCCTGGACGTGGATGCCCTGCTCGAGGACGTGTTCGAAAAATTCTTCGGCCCGGCCCGCGCCCCGATGGGAGAATACATCCGTCGCATGGATGCCGCGCTGCGTGACGGCGACCATACCACCGGCAGTGCCTGGGACATGCCGCACTTCTACCCGCCCGCGTTTCGCGCGGAAATGTTCCAGTTGCTCAAGGAAGGCGCCCGCCTGGCCCAAGGCAAGGGCATCTACGAGGAACGCGTGAAGGTCATCGCGGATTCCTTCGAACTCGTCGATGCCTTCAACAACATGATGGCGGCGCGCGTGGAAGTCGATTTCGAAACCGCCCAGGCGGAGCTGAAACGACTGGACGGGATCGCCGAACGCCTGATGGGCATCGAGCCCGTGCCCATGCTCTCGGCCGGACGCCACAGCACCTACGTCAACTACATGCGGCGTTTTTTCCGACAGCCCACGGAGCAGGGATACCAGCGGGTGACGGACGGAAACCGGCTCGTAGCCGCTTTGAACGATACCTGGCTTTTCCAGATCGATCCGCTGGGTGTCGGCGAGGAGATCGGTCTCTACCGCGACGGCATCACCGGCGGCAACTGGCAGACGCTCAAGACCTCGAGCTCGAGCTGGAGCAACCAGGGCCTGCGCTATTACAAGGGCCTGGCCTGGTACCGCCAGGAAATCGAGGTTCCGAAGGAGTTCGCCGGGAAGCGCGTCTTCTTCTGGTGCGGCGGCGTGGACAACGCCGCGCGCGTCTGGATCAACGGCGCACCCATCGGCAACAGCCACGGCGCCACCTTCTACCCCTTCGAGCTGGATGCCACCGAAGCCCTGCGTCCGGGACGCAACGTCGTCGTGGTCTGCGTAGACAACAACCGCGTCAGCGAAGTGGGCACCGGCGGCATCATGGCCCCGGCGATGCTCTATGCCCCCGCCGCGGGAGCGGACGCCACGCTCGAAAACATCCGCGATCCCAAGCCCACCTTCCCGTGAGCGACAGGGGATTGTAAAGGGGTTAGGGGTTAGGGCATTCGGCAGCCCCACCCCCTAATCCCTAACCCCTAACGACAGGATGAAACGTTAATTCGCTCTGCAACAGAGGCTGAATGCTTAACCGCTCGGCTACCACAAAAAAGATACGCACATGAAATTTTCACTCCAAAATCGTCCCCTCACCCTGGCCCTGGCC
>CAZIUM010000361.1:0-2122 GCA_964542285.1 uncultured Lentisphaerales bacterium | reverse complement strand
GCCGCGCGGCGTGCCGCAGATCGAAGTCACGTTCGACATCGACGCCAACGGCATCCTGCATGTCAGCGCCAAGGACCTCGGCACCGGCAAGGAACAGAAGATCACGATCACGGCCTCCAGCGGACTGAGCAAGGAGGAGATCGAGCGCATGCGCAAGGACGCGGAAACGCATGCCTCCGAGGACGCCCAGCGCCGCGAGGAAGTCGAAACCCGCAACCAGGCCGAGAACCTTGTGTACCAGACCGAAAAGCTGCTCAAGGAAAACGGCGATAAGGTCGCGGACGACAAGAAGGCCCCGGTCGAAAAGGCGGTGCAGGACCTCAAGGATGCCTTGAAGGACGGCGGCATCGAAGGCATCAAATCCAGGCAGGAAGCCTTGACCCAGGCCATGCAGGCCATCGCCCAGGACCTGTACCAACAGGCGCCGGGCCAGGCCGGCTCCGATGGGCAACCGCAACCGGGCGGCGCGGAACCAACCGACGCCGACGCCGGACCGCAAGGCGGCGAAACCTCGAGTTCCGGCGACGACGAAGTGATTGATGCAGACTTCACGATGTCGGACGACAACAAGAAATAACAAAATCTACGTCTTCGCGGCGGCCCGTGCCGTCGCGAAGCCGATAATGTCGGAACGGGTGGCCGTTCCGCCAGGGATAACCTGAAACCATAACACCACAACGGAGAAACAGACATCATGGCTAAAATCAGACCTCTGGGCGATCGCGTCCTGGTTGAGCCCGCCGAGGCGGAAGAACAGAAAAAGGGCGGCATCATCATTCCCGATACCGCCAAGGAAAAGCCCATGGAGGGCATTGTCATTGCCGTCGGCAAGAAGAAAGACAAGGACGGCAAAGCCGTGGACTTCGACGTCAAAGTCGGGGACCGTGTGCTGATGCCAAAATACGGCGGCACCGAAGTCAAGATCGACGACAAGGAATACCAGCTCGTGCGTGAAGACGACCTGCTGGGCGTGATCGGTTAATACTCTGTAACTAGAAAAAGGAATACACACAATGGCTGCAAAGCAACTCAAATACGACAGCGAAGCCCGCCAGGCCGTTCTGGCCGGCGTGCAGAAGCTCAGTCGCGCCGTGGTCACCACCATGGGACCCAGCGGACGCAACGTCATCCTGGACAAGAAGTTCGGCTCCCCCACGATCACCAAGGACGGCGTGACCGTCGCCAAGGAAATCGAGCTGTCCGATCCCTTCGAGAACATGGGTGCGCAGATGGTGCGCGAAGTCGCCAGCAAAACCAGTGATGTGGCCGGCGACGGCACCACCACCGCCACGCTGCTGGCCGAGTGCATCTATCGCGAAGGCCTCAAGAACGTCACCGCCGGCGCCAATCCGATGAGCATCAAACGCGGCATCGAAAAGGCCACCGAGGCGGTCGTCGCGGCCATCGCCAAACAGGCCAAGCGCGTCAAGGAACACACCGAGATCGCGCAGGTCGCCCGGATCTCCGCCAATGGCGACAACACCATCGGCGACATCATCGCCGACGCCATGGACAAGGTCGGCAAAGACGGGACGATCACGGTCGAGGAAGCCAAGACCATCGAGACCACCCTGGACGTGGTCGAAGGCATGCAGTTCGACAAGGGCTATCTCTCGCCCTACTTCGTAACCAATACCGAATCGATGGAATGCGTGCTTGAAGACGCCCTGATCCTGATCTTCGAGAAAAAGATCTCGAGCCTCAACGACATGCTGCCCTTGCTGCAGAACGTTGCCAAGACCGGCAAGCCCCTGGTGATCATCGCCGAGGAAGTCGAGGGCGAAGCCCTGGCCACCCTGGTGGTGAACAAGCTGCGCGGCACCTTGCAGGTCTGCGCCGTCAAGGCCCCCGGATTCGGGGACCGTCGCAAGGCCATGCTCGAAGACATCGCCATCCTGACCGGCGGGCGCATGCTGAGCGAAGACCTTGGCATCAAGCTTGAAAACGTCAAGATCGAGGATCTGGGCAAGGCCAAGCGCGTGTCGATCGACAAGGACAACACCACCATCGTCGAAGGCGCCGGTAAGACCAGCGACATCCAGGGCCGCGTAGCGCAGATCAAGCGTCAGATCGAGGACACCACCTCCGACTACGACCGCGAGAAGCTCCAGGAGCGCCTCGC
>CAZIUM010000360.1:0-2130 GCA_964542285.1 uncultured Lentisphaerales bacterium | reverse complement strand
TCCCGGTGGTGATCACCATCTATGCCGATCGCAGTTTCAGCTTCGTGCTCAAGAGTCCGCCGGCTGCGGCGCTGTTGAAGCGCGCGGCAGGGTTGGCCAAGGGATCGGGCGTACCCAACCGGGACAAGGTTGGGAAGGTTACGCGCGAGCAGGTAATGGAGATTGTCAAGCTGAAGCAGGCCGATCTGAACGCCACGACCGACGATGCGGCGTTCAACATTGTTGCCGGCACCGCGCGCAGCATGGGCATCGAGGTGGTGGATTAAGGCGGGGTGACGCAACATGGCTAAACACGGCAAAAAATATCGCGAAAGCATCAAGCAAGCGCCCGCAAAGGCGGTCAGCCTCGAGGAAGCGCTGACATTCATCAAGGGGCATCCCGGGGCCAAGTTCGACGAGACCATCGAACTGGCCATGCGTCTGGGGGTGGATCCGAAGAAGTCCGATCAGACGGTGCGCGGCACGGTCAGCCTGCCTCACGGGACCGGCAAGACGGTCCGCGTGGTCGTATTTGCCTCCGGCGCACAGGCGGACGCGGCCCGCGAGGCCGGCGCGGACGAGGTGGGGGCCGACGACCTGATCGAAAAAGTCAAGGGTGGCTGGACGGATTTTGACGTCGCCATTGCCACTACCGACGCCATGAAGGAAGTACGCAAGCTCGGACGCGTGCTGGGACCCCGCGGGCTGATGCCCAACCCCAGAACCGGCACGGTGACCGACGATGTCGGCCCGGCGGTGGGCGCCGCCAAGGGCGGTCGGGTGGAGTTCCGCATGGATCGCACGGGCAATGTCAGCGTGCGATGCGGCAAGCTCAGCTTCGATGTCGACAAACTGGCGGGCAACGTGCGGTCCATCGTGGAAGCGTTGGAGGCTGAACGGCCGGCGAGCGCCAAGGGCACATTTATTCGTTCCTGCACGCTGAGCTCCACCATGGGCGTGGGCGTCCGGGTTGATTTGTCCGTTACGCAGGAATAAGGGAGATTGCCAAGATGAGACCGGAAAAAGAAGCCATCATGCGGGAAATTTCGGAACGGCTGCAGGAGGCCGAATACGCCTTCCTGTTGCAGTTCGGAGGGCTCAAGGTGGCTGAGCTGACCGAGCTGCGCCAGGGCATCGCGCCCTTGGGCGCGCGGGCACTGGTCGCCAAGAACACGATGCTGGGCAAGGCCGCCCAGCAGATTGGGTGGGAAGATCTTACAGCGTTTTTGACGGGACCGACGGCGCTCGTGTCCGGCACGGGGGATGCCTCCGAGCTGGCCAAGGCGCTGGCGAAATTCGTCAAGGCGCATGGCAAGGCCGCGGTCAAGGGCGCCTGCCTCGACGGCAAGGTACTCTCGTCGGAGGACGTGGACGCACTCGCCACCCTGCCGTCGCGCGAAGTGATGCTCGCGACGATGGTGGGCACGGTGGCGGCCCCGATGACGCAACTGGTTGGCGTGTTCAACCAGAAGCTGCTGAGCTTGCTGTATGTCCTGAAAGCGGTAGAAGAAAAGAAAAACCAGGCTGTCTGAAGCCTGACCATGCATGGAAACAGAGGAACGAACAAAAATGAACGAAGAAGCAAAGGTTGAAGTGTCGGGCAAGATGGCCGAGTTTATTGACTGGATCGGCACCCTGACGGTGTTGGATCTGTCGAAGCTTGTCAAGGCCCTTGAAGAACATCTGGGCGTGAGCGCCGCGGCCCCTGTGGCCATGGCGGCGGCTCCCGCCGCCGGTGCGGCCGAACAGGCCGAGGAACAGACCGAGTTTGACGTGGTGCTGTCGGAAATCGGCGCCAACAAGATCGCGGTCATTAAGGAAGTGCGTACCATTACCGGTCTGGGGCTTAAGGATGCCAAGGACCTGGTGGACGGCGCGCCCAAGCCGGTCAAATCCGGTGTCTCGAAGGACGAGGCCGACAAGGTCAAGGAACAGCTCGAGAAGGCCGGCGCCAAGGTTGAAATCAAATAAAACCGGTCCTTCCAGAATTGTTTCATAAGGCCGCCCGTCGACGCGCGGGCGGCCTTGGTCCCCGCTCGCGTCGCCGTCGTACTGCCGCCAATCGAGGTCGCTGATGATCAATAGACACGTTTTCGGCAAGCTGAAGCCGGTTATCCAACCGCCGAATCTGATCGAAATCCAGACACAATC
>CAZIUM010000359.1:0-2139 GCA_964542285.1 uncultured Lentisphaerales bacterium | reverse complement strand
CCGCCAGCCGCGCCACCCGGTCAAGCAGTTCCCCGATGCGCAGATGCATGCCGGCGGCAATGTTGTACACCCCTCCGGGCGTTCCCTTTTCCAGGAGCAGCAGGTAGGCCTCCACGACATCACGCACGTCCGTGAAGTCGCGCTCGCTTTCAAGATTGCCGACCGGGACGATCGGAATCAATCCATCCCTGTAGGCCCGAATGGCGGCGATGAAAGCCGGGACCACGAATTTCGGCGACTGCCCCGGCCCGGTGTGGTTGCCGGGACGACCGATCAGTACCTGTAGGCCGTGGACTTCAAAATGTTCCCGGAGAATTTTTTCCGCGGCAATTTTGGACGCGGCGTAGGGCGAGGAGGGATTGAGCGGGGCCCCTTCGTCAAGTGGCTTGTCGCTGGGAAGCGCGGCACCATACACCTGGGCCGTGGAGGCGAACAGCATTCTTGCGCCGGGGACATGATGCACCAGGGCCTCCGCCAGGTGACGGGTTCCTTCCACATTGATTTGGTTCAGCCCATCGGGGTCCCGTGCCGCGTCCGGAACGAAGGCAACGCCCGCCAGGTGTACGCAGGCGTCGGGGCGGGTTTTCGCGACGGCGGCATCCACCTCCGTGGCGTTGCGAATGTCCAGGGGCTTCACGAATTCGCCCTCCAGGAGATCATAGGCGATTGGCTCATGCCCCCTGCGCCGCAGGGCGTCGGCGACGTAATGGCCTACAAAGCCGGCGCCGCCGGTGATCATTACTCTCATAAAACGATTCCTTATGGACTCGGGGTCCGAAGTCGCCAAAGCCGTCGAATCCGCTCCAGTCCTTGGCGTAGGTCGCCGGCCTGGACCTCCCGTCCGGGTTCGAAAACAAGTATGGTATCCTGCCTGCCGTAAAAGGCAAGGCGCGAAAAATCGATGGCGCCAGTGCCTGGGGCGCGGTGGTCGAGCATGTCCGCTCCGACATCGTGAATATGCACGCCCCGCGTCAGCGGCAACAAGCGTTGTGCCGTCTCCAGATGATCGCCCAGACCGATGAGTTCCCGTATCTGCCCATGGCCGATGTCATGCCAGTAGCGCAAGAACGGAGTGTCGAATTCCTCGGACAGGGCAATCATTTCGTCCACATCCGGCACGGCGTCCCAGGACGGCAGGTTTTCAAGACACAAGGTTACGCTGGCTTGCTCGAACCGTGGCAGAACCTCACCCAGCGACCGACGCAGGGCAGCCAGGACACGTACAGCCCCTTTGCGACGCCCCGATACCAGGCGAGAGCGGGTCCAGCGAACCTTCCAACCGTCGTTGAGACCGTCCCGGCACAGGTTCGCCATGCGCTGCGCCAGTCTGCCGACGGGAACCCTGCCGGCATGCAATACGATCGCCTCGGCCTTCATCGTAACGGCAAATTCCAGCGTCCGCAGGAGATAAACGATTGCCATCTGACGGGCATCGTCATCGGGATCCGCCAGAAGGTGCAGCTCGGGATGTCCGGCCGGCGCTTCAAGCGGCACGGGGCTGAAGGCGTGTACACTTCGAATGCCGATTTCTCCCGCCTCCTGGCGACGGCGGATTCCCGCGACCAGGTCGGGATGCAGCGCATAGCCCAGTTCGAGACCGTCGAAGCCCAGGTCCAGAACTTCGTCGACCAGAGTTTCGCCACGTTGGTGCCGCGAAGAATTCCAGTTGGTGGAGACCGCGATCATGTTTCGACATCGAGAGCGACAATTCGTCAGAAAAAAAAACGGCTCACCCGAGTTGCATGATCCCGGGAGAGCCGGCGAGGGATGCCCAATGACTGGACAATCAGGCGGTCTGCCGCCTGGACATGGCCCGTGCGCGCGCACGTGCCGCCTTGCGTCGCTGCTTTTCGCTGGGCTTTTCGAAATAACGGTTCGCGCGCAACTGCTTCATCAGGCCTTCCTTGTCCATGATCTTCTTCAGCCGTTTGAGCCCGCGCTCTACCGTCTCGCCGCGTTTTAGTCTAATTTGAATCAATGTTTCTCACCCCCTCCACAAAGCATGCGCAAATTCATGTCAACTTGCGCCTCATGCCGGAAGAATAATTAGCGTATCAATCGCCGGGCGAATCGTCAAGCCGGCATTTTTTTTCTGCCGGCATTTTTTCAACTTTTTTCTTTCCCATTATTCGTCGAACA
>CAZIUM010000358.1:0-2154 GCA_964542285.1 uncultured Lentisphaerales bacterium | reverse complement strand
CTGCCGACATGGCAGCTATGCCCCCCTCCGGCCAAAGCAGATGAAATGTCCCTGCATGGATCCACCCCCGGCTGTAATGTTGACTTCCAAAACGGCATGGAATATGGTGCTGTAAACCTATGGCATGTTTACGCATATATGCCGCCAACCTCACGAAACAGGAGTTTTTGCCATGTCGCGCTACATTCCCTTCCCCGCTTACCCCGACAATGCCCCCATCGATCTGCGATTCGTTTTCGCGGACGAGGCCCCGGCCGGCCGCCACGGGTTTCTGAAGGCCGTGGGAGATCGTTTCGAATTCGAAGACGGAACCCCCGCGCGTTTCTGGGGCACGAATTTCAACTCCGGGCTGTCCTTCCCCTCCCACGAATACGCCGAACAGGTAGCCGAACGGGTGGCCAAGTACGGATGCAACATGGTCCGCTTCCACCAGATGGATTCCGAATGGGCCACCCCGAACATCTTCCAGTTCACCAAGGGACCGCGACAGACAAATTCCCTTGCGCCCGACCCGCAAAGCCTCGATCGTCTCGACTACCTGATTGCCTGCCTCAAGAAAAACGGCATCTATGTCTACCTGGACATGCTGACCTACCGCAAATTCAAGTCGGGCGACGGCGTGGAAAATCCCGATCTTCTGGGCGATTGCGCTAGACCCTTCAATTGCACCCACCCCCGGCTGATCGAACTCCAGAAACGCTTCATGGAACAGATGTGGACCCATGTCAATCCCTACACCGGACTGGCCTATAAGGACGACCCGGCGATCGCCCTGACGGAAATCGTCAACGAAGACGACCTTTTCTCCCGCAAGGTCGCGCGGATTGAGCCCTATTTCAGCCATTATTGCAATCTTTACCGTGACTGGGCGGCTCGGAACCACGCGCCCTACGACCCGGAAACCTTCGACCCGGATGCCAACGATGACGACCAGGTCCGCTTTAAAATGCACGTAATGGAAACCCATTACCGGGACATGATCGCCTTCCAACGCGGTCTGGGCGTCAAAATTCCCATCACGGGCACCAACTGGTCCATCAATGGCGCCGTCACCCGTTGCCAGAACGTGACCGACTTCAATGACGGCCACGCCTACTTTTCCTGGGGCCGGTTCAAGGCAACCGAGCGCAATTGCATCGACCGTGGTCTTTCGCAGCAACCGGGACAATTCGGACGCCTGGCGTTTCACCGGCTGCCCGACAAGCCCTATTTCGTCTCCGAATGGGACATGGTCTGGCCCTGCGACTACCGGGCCGAGTCGCCGGTCCTGCTGGCGGCGGTCGGCTGCCTGCAGAACTGGAGCGGGTACACCATCCACACCTATGCCTACAGCAACCGGCACAGCCCCTACCAGCCGCTAGGCATGGAAGTCAGTTCACGCAGCATCGGCAACGGATTTCATCGCCAGGGACAATTTGCGACCTGGAACGACCCCGCCAAGTTCGGTGTCTTCTATCATGCGGCGCTGATCATGCGCCGGGGCGACGTGCAACCCTCCGAAGGCAGCATCGCGGTCAAGGTCGACGACCTGCGCCTGCGCAACCCTCCGTCCATGGACCTGCTGACCGAACATACCCGCGTCGGCACGGAGTACGACGACGTCCCGGCCAAAACGGCCCGGACCCATCTCGGCTACGACGATCCGTCCCCGCTCGACGAAACCGCCATGGAGGTGACATCGGACACGGGCGAGCTGTACCGTAACCGGCAGAAGGAATTCGGACGCATCGACACCGCCCGCTCGCAGGTGCTGTACGGCTTTTTGGGCCGCAACCGACCGCTGCGGACCGCGGACCTGACCGCCGACGTACGCAGCGATTTTGCCGTCCTGGCCCTCTCGTCCCTCAGCGACGATCCCATCGGGACTTCCGACAACCTGCTGCTCTCGGCCATCGGCCGCGCGCGCAACACGGGCGAGCGCCGCGAGCACGACCAGTTGATCGACATCGGCACCTGCCCGATCCTGGCCGAAGTCATCGAGGCCGAACTCTCGATCCGGACAAACCGCCCGGGGCTCAAGATATGGAGCGTCAACGCCGAGGGCTTCTATGTAGGCCAGGTGCCGGCCACCTGGGAAAACGGGGTTCTGACGTTCCGTATTGGCGCCGACTTCCCCTCGATCTACTACCTGATCCGAACGGAATAATCCGCGCG
>CAZIUM010000357.1:0-2162 GCA_964542285.1 uncultured Lentisphaerales bacterium | reverse complement strand
CGGATAATACCGTGACGTGTCCTGATACGACGCAAGATAGCGGTCCGATACCGTGTTATTCGAATTGTATCCCCCTCCCCGGCGACCCATGCCGTTCGGCCATGTGGCGTTCGGCGCGTCCCCCGAAACCGTGAGCGTGCCGGCGCCGTGATTGCCGTCAAAATTTCGCCCCGCGCTGTTTCCCACGGTTTTGCAGCGTTCGAACAGGTTTCCGGTCAACTCCATGACACCCCAATAGCTGGCTCCGGCCTGTTCACGCGTGGAGGTCGCCGTGGCATAGATGCCGCCCCGCACGGGCCCGATGATCCCGTTGCCATAGTTGCCGTTCGCGTTCTCGGGTGTGGCGGTCTCGGTTCCGCTACCATCCATCCCCGCATGGCCCGTCTGCCTGACGATGGCGGCGCTTCCCCACGCATACTCCTTGGGCACCGGATTTGCCGGGCCGCGGCAGGCCTTCTCATACTCCAGCTCGGTCATGGGCCGCAGGCCAGTCCAGGCGGCGTACGCGCATCCGTCGTTCCAGGAGAGCCAGTTGCAGGCGCGGTCGGGAGCCGCAGCTATAAAGAACGGGTATGTTCCGGAAATCGTAAGCCGATTCGTTTCCCCTGTGGTGACGACCGGATACCGGTTGGTCGCTTGAAATCCAGTCAGTTGATTCAGGAACGCCGTGTACTGTCCCTGCGTGATCTCGTATTTCATGCAGTAGAAGGCCTGAAACCCTTTGGGATAGGCCGCGGGCAACGAGCCCTCTTCGCCGATCGTGCTGCGTCCGGCGGTGCTGTCACCGACAACCCCCCAAAGCTTACCGGGTTGCGGACCGATCTCCAGCGCGTCTTCGGACGTCACCCGATACGCGTTGGTCGTTTGTTCCGTTTCATCCGGAGCGTAGAAGCGGTTCGCTTCGGTTCCGGTCGATCCCAGATAAAAAGCGCCTTGCGCGACATACACCATCTCGATGGCGTGGACGGAAACTTCAACCTGATCGCCCTTGGCAAAGGCGACGCCGTTCGTGCCGTATTGCCACCGCAGCCGCATTCCGGCATAGTCCACGTTGCCGGTGTGGGCCTTCGCGTGATGCACAAACACCCCCGTGCCCTCCGGCACCGGCACGACCGCACTGTCGGCCGCGGGCGTGTGATCTCCCGCGAGCGGCGAAAGCGCGGCGTGCTGCCAGTCGTTCGATCCCGCGGGTCGGAACTTGACGAAGACCCAAGCCGCGTCCCAATTGACGTCGTCGCGCCAGGCATTGTCCCAGCCCAGGTCGAACACGACATCCACCTCCTGTTGCGCGGTGTCCCACTCCGCCAAGGACACCGAAGAGACCTGCAGATTGTTGGCCGCGGCCAGCCCTGCCGCCATGACCGCCAACACCGCGGTCCGCACGTTTGCGTCCCTTTCGATTCTTCTGTTCTTCATCTCGAATTCCCTCCTGCCAGCCAAATCCATCAACGTCTTCGCGCCCGTCACTAAAAGAGAAGAATGAGCATACCGGCGTCGCGGATCCATCCCTGAGCGTCTTGCGCCGCATACCCGTCATAGCCGCCTCCCGTATAACGGCTGCTGATATCACCCACATCCGGCAGGCCGAACGTCATGAATGACACGGTCTCGGAAGCCCAGACCAGATGGTTCTCCGCGTCTTCGGCGACATACCGGTAGTAATGCGTGGTGCCGGGCGCCAGCGTCGTGATCCATGCCGACACGCTCTGTATCGTCACATCCGGTTCCAGTTTGGCAACTGGCGTCACGGCGGCCCAGGCCGATGTGTTGGTGCCGCCGTCCGCGGTCCCCCAGCAAACCGAAACGTCCACGGTCTGTCCTGCATTCAGCGTTCCGGTCGCCACCGCTCCGTTCAGAAAAGCCCGGGTATCGCTCACCTCCGTCGCACCGCCGGTGTTGAACACCTTGCAGTACCCCAGCGTATAGGTCACGCTTTCGGTGCTGTACCCGTCGTACCCGCCACCGCCGAACCGCGCCAAGGGCTGTGCGAAGCCGTGGATCACCCATGCCATGACGATCCCGGTCAAAAAACCTGAAATCCATTTCATTCTTTTACCCTCCGTTGCCCACACGCTCGATCTCTGCATCGTCAGCCGCCGTCACGCCGCGGTCCGCACGCCCCTTAACCCGTGGAGGGAATACCTCCTTGATTCCGACAGCGC
>CAZIUM010000356.1:0-2184 GCA_964542285.1 uncultured Lentisphaerales bacterium | reverse complement strand
AAGGCCAGGATATAGGGCAACACCATGCCCAGCGGCACGAAAAGTCCGGTGGTCAGCAGTCCGAACGATTCGACGAAATCGATTTCTCCCCCGACAAGTTTGCCGATCACGATGGCATGCGGCAGGGACCCCGGATTCAAGGCATTGCTGAGACGAAGCATCAGGGGTTTCCAGGCTTCTTCAAAAAGAGGTTCAAGCACGAATCCGATCAATCCTTCTCCGATGAAGCGGATGACGACAAAAGCGGCGGCCAGGAGCAATGCCGCGATCGGGAATCCCGTCAAGGGTTTGACCGAAGCATCGCCAAGGGCTTCGAGAAAGGTTCGGTGATGATGGGTCAGGGTCTGCACCTTGTTTACAATCCGTCCGATTTCAGACCAGCGCTCCGCTTCGGAACGTTGGGGGTGCTGTGGAATCCGGGCTTCGGAGATTCGCGTCACCAGCGCCTTGATTCCTTCACCACTAACCGCAACCGTGGGGATCACCGGCACCCCGAGCAACGATTCGAGACTGGGGACGTCGATGGAAATCCCCCGGTGCTGGGCATCGTCCCAAAGATTCAAAGCAACGATCATCGGGGTGTTGCGCTCCAATAAGCGAAGGGTCAGCGAGAGGCTGCGTTCCAAGTTCGAGGCGTCCAAGACATTGATGATGATGTCGCCTTCCTTGAGCATGCCGATCACGACCTCTTCGGCCTGCGAGGAGGCTTGCAGGTCGTACACTCCGGGTACATCAATTAAAAGTGCTTTTTCGTTCCCCAGGCTCATTGTGCCCTGGGTGAACTCCACCGTGGTGCCGGGGTAGTTCGAAGAAATAACCCGCGCTCCCGTCAGCCGGGCGAAAACTGCGCTCTTGCCGACGTTCGGATTTCCCATCAACAGGATCTTCTTCATGGATTCACTTCCACAAAAACCTTGCGTGCAATCCCATAGCCAAGGGCGGCCTGACCGCCTCCTGCCGCGACGACAATGGCGCCCGGCCGAAAGGATGAGCTTATCTTTGTAACGATTGCGCCCGATCGGATGCCCAGGGCCTCAAGTCGGCGCTGAACGCCCCATCCGCCGGAAATGCGCGAAACCTTGGCGGATTCTCCGGCCCTCAAGTCGGCCAGTGAGACAAGTGTCATGTTCATAGTCCAAAATTCTGCATTGAAAAGTTAGGTGTCAAGGATATTGTTCGTAGCGTTGAACAACAAGCCGAATTTTTTTGGCGTGGGACATGGAGGCTTTGCACCCATTTCGTTTGTAATCCTGGCCATGATGCGACATGCAATTCGGCGGAGGATTCCGCGTCGTGGGAACTTGACGAGGGCCGTGTCACCCAGCCAAGTGCAGACCTCGAGGATTGTCAGAGACGCTTCTTGAATCTTCGTATGTAGTACGTGTGGTCTTCGTATTGCGTTTCGACGATTTCGTTCGCGGCGATCAGGCTGTCCACGATGGCCCAATCCGCACCTGCCTTTTCCAGGACGGTTTCGACGGCTTTCCGGCGCATCGGATGGACGGCTGTGATGCCGAGAAGGTCTTCCCGGACGTTCCCCGTGGAGGCAAAGGCATTGCCTTCGTACCCGGTCAAGTATTCGACATGTTTTACTTTCTTACTGAGAATATGATAGGCGCGGTTGACGCTGGCTTCGTCGGGCGAGTGAACCCATACTTCCGCCGGTGGGCGGGTGGGAATGGACACAAAAGCGGCATCCGGCCGAAGATGGGCAAGAAAATCGGCAACGTGCCGAAGGCTTTGCTCGCCGTCATTGATACCGGCGGCAAGCATGGTTTCCGTTGCCAGCGTTCCCTGGAATAATTTTGAAAACGTCAGCGCTCCCTGGAGGATGTCCTCGATTGCCAGCTTGCCGTGAGGACGGTCCACCTGTTGCCAGACGGCCTTGTCCACCGCGTCCACCTTAAGCGAAACCCAGTCTGCCGTCGCCAGAGTACTTTGCACATCTTCTCTGTAAATCAGCGAGGCATTGCTGATTACCGCAACAGGGATTCCCAACGGCTTGAGCAATGCGATTGTGCGCTTCAGGTTGATGTCCAGCGTCGGTTCTCCATCCGGCACAAACGTAACGTAATTCACGGGGTCTCCGTGCGATTTCGCTACCTGGATTTTTTGTCGCACGGTGGTGAAGAGTTTTTCGGGCTCGTAAAATGCCTGTCGCTCGATCTGCATGTTCATGGTGCG
>CAZIUM010000355.1:0-2211 GCA_964542285.1 uncultured Lentisphaerales bacterium | reverse complement strand
ACGCCCTTGAAAGAAAAAACCGGAGGGAACGCAATGGCAACTTTCATGACCAAGGCATCATATCACACCGTTTCCGCGGAATTGTAAAAAAAAAACGCTTCGCGAATCGCTCGGGATCGGAGTACTACCCCCCCCGAAAAAAGGAGGCAGACGGCGATGCCGTCTGCCTCCAAAACATCAAAAGATGGCCTGTCGATCTTTCGACTACTCTGTCTTCTTGGTCCAGCGATCGATGGTTTCGCGAGCCTGGTCCTTGCCGCCAAGCCCGAAGGCCAGGCCCAACGCCAGGGCTGCGCCGCCAAGAATGGCCGCGATCGCGATGCCAACAATCTCTGCGCCGATCCCCAGTTGTTCCAGGGCCATGCCAACACCCAGCAGCGTAATGGCATAGCGAGCCACGGCCGACAACAGACCGGCATGGCTCTGTCCTTCCATGGCACGGGCCACGAGTGTCCCCACGTATTTGCCGATGCTGAAGGCGGCCAGAAGAATGCCCAGCGCGGCCAGCAGGTGCGGGAGATATTCGACAACCTGGCGCAGCAGATCGGCCAATTGGGTGAATTTAAGCGTGGCCGTGGCCTGTTGCGCCGTGATCAGGATGATGATCACGCCGACAATCGCTCCCCCGATGCCGGACAATCCCAACTGCCCCGATTTCGGTTCGAGGAAATCCAGACCCAGTCGTCCGGGAAGACTGTCGAAGCCCACGCCCGAAAGGAAGTTTTCGACCAGCGAGCGCACCAGACGCGCTACCAGGCATCCGATGATTACAATCACCGTGGCCGCCAGCAGGGCCGGAACCGCGGCAAGAATGCCTTGCAGCATCGACTTGATCGGGTCGGAGATCACCTTGATGCTCAAGCTGTCCACCGCCGAGATGATGATCGGGATCAGGATGAAGAAGTAGGCAATACGGGCCACAATGTCCGAAACCTTGATTTCACCCAGAAACTTGTCCAGCCCAAGCTTGTCGGCCCCTTTGTCGATGCCTCCCGCGGCCAGGAAATTGCCGATCACTTCCCGCACGATGGTGGCGACGATGCGTCCAACCACCAGGATCAAGGCGGCGGCAATCAGTTTGGGCAGGAATTCAAGCGCGGTGCTCAGCATGTTCTGCAGGGGAACCACCAGTGCTTCCTGTCCGAGGGCCTGGAGAAACGGCGGCACACCGAAAAGCAGAATCACGTAGAAGGCCAGGCGACCGATCATGACGCTCGGAGCCGCGCCGGCGTTGTCTTCGGATCCCTTTACGGCCAGGCGTTTGCCAGCGCGTTCGTCGAATTTTAAAGCACCCAGTCCGCGGATGATGGCCATCCGTACAACGGCGGCGATGGCCCAATAAATCAGCAGGATGGCGGCCCCGTGCAGCAGGCTGGGAACAATGCTCACGATGCGGTCCAACACTCTCTGCAGTGGTCCGGCCACTTGCGTCAGGTTGAGGGCGTTGAAAAACGCAACAAACCCGAACAACAGCAGCAACCATTTGACCATGTTCCCGGTCATGGCCGCCAACGAACGCTGCGTGCCGTCGGGACGCTTGAGCATGCCTTCAAGTCCCCAGTCCTTGGCCGCCAGATTGTCGATCCTGGTCAAATTCAGCAACTTGCGTACGCAGGCGCCCGCCAGGCGGCCCGCAATCCAAAAGGCCAGCAACAACAACAGGGCCTTGAGCAGCGCTGGAATGGCGGACGTGGTCCGTTGGGCGGCCGGCAGAAGGGCGTCTTGCCATAGTTTACGCCCCTGTTCCACGGCGGCGGAACCGCCACTCTTGATCGCTCCTCCGATGTCTCCGGTTGCCTCCCCAATGGATTGGACACTTTGCCGGGCGCTGTCGCCGAGCGAAGGTGCGGTAGCGGTCGACTCAACCTCGGTTCCCGCGGCGGCGACACTGCCCATTTGATCCATGGCCTCTACAGAATCCTGGGCTGCCAGTCGCGTGCAGGGAAGGGTGAGCAAAACCCCAACAATCATTGTCGCGAACCTTCTTGACTTGTATTTCGTGAATGTTGACATAACCTATTCCCCTTGTCTCGGTGTTTCGGCGCGGCACGACCGGCCCACCGTGGTCGGTCCAGAATGCCACTGCTGCTTTATGGAAATATCTTATTGAGATTTTTTGCCCGTGACAACCCCTTTTTTCTTTTTTTGCGCCCGTGATCCCAGGGACATTTCATCTGCTTTGGCCGGAGGGGGGCATAGCTGCCATGTCGG
>CAZIUM010000354.1:0-2212 GCA_964542285.1 uncultured Lentisphaerales bacterium | reverse complement strand
AGCCACCGCCAGTCGTGGCGGACGCATCGAGCGGGCCGGGGAGTTGCGTCCCGGCGAACTGGTGGTGCACCTCGATCACGGGATCGGGCGTTTCGAGGGCCTGCAAACCATCGAAACCCACGGCCGACGTGTCGAGATGCTGACCGTGCGTTACGCCGACAACGCACGGCTGCATGTCCCCACGGCACAGACTCACCTGCTGAGCCGTTATGTCGGTTCGGGCGGCAGGGAGCCTCCGTTGCACCGGCTTGGCGGACGTCGCTGGCAGAGCGAACGACTGGCGGCCGAGCGCGCCGTGGTGGATCTGGCGTCCTCGCTCCTGGAAATCCAGGCCCGGCGCAGCCTGCGCAAGGGGCTTGCGTTCGATGTGAATCCGCCCTGGATGCATGCTTTCGACGCCGCCTTCCCCTACCGGGAAACTCCGGACCAGGAGCGCTGCATCGAGGAGGTAAAGCGCGACCTGGCGGCTCCCCGGCCCATGGACCGCCTGGTGTGCGGCGATGCCGGCTACGGCAAGACCGAAGTCGCCATGCGCGCGGCCTTCATTGCCGTAATGAACGGAAAACAGGTGGCCGTGCTGGCCCCGACCACCGTCCTGGCGGAACAGCATTACGAAACCTTCGGAGAACGCATGGCAGCCTTCCCCATCCGCATCGAAGTGCTGAGCCGGTTTCGCTCCCCGTCTCGTCGCAACGCCATCATCACGGACCTGGCCGAGGGACGCATCGACATCGTGATCGGCACCCATGCCCTGGTGCAACCCCGCGTGCGTTTTCATGACTTGGGCCTGGTGGTGATCGACGAGGAACAACGCTTTGGCGTAGCTCACAAGGAAAAGCTCAAGCAGGTTCGGGCCGAGGTGGACGTCCTGACGCTCAGCGCCACCCCGATCCCGCGCACCCTCTACATGAGCATGACCGGCGCGCGCGACATGAGCCTGCTCCAGACGCCGCCCCAGGAACGCCTGGCGATCGAAACCCGCATCGAGCGCGACCACGACGCCGTCATCCGCAACGCGATCCACAACGAACTGAGCCGCGACGGACAGGTGTATTTTTTGCACAACCGCGTGATGACCATCGACCTGATGCTGGGGAGGTTGCGGCGCATCGTTCCCGGGGCACGCATCGCCGTGGCCCACGGCCAGCAGTCGCCGGGCGAATTGTCGGGCACCATGCGACGCTTCGAAAGCGGCGAGATCGACGTGCTGCTCTGCACCACGATCATCGAAAGCGGCCTCGACATCCCGCGCGCCAACACCATCATCGTCCACCGGGCCGACCGTTTCGGACTGGCGGACCTCTACCAACTGCGAGGCCGCGTCGGGCGCAGTGTCCAGCGCGGATTTGCCTATCTGCTGCTGCCTTCGCACGGACATCTTGACGAGGATGCGCGTCAGCGCATGGGCGCCCTGCGGCGTCATGGCGGACTGGGCGGCGGGTTCAACCTGGCGTTGCGCGACCTCGAAATTCGCGGCGCCGGCAACATGCTGGGATCGGAGCAGAGCGGGCACATCGCGGCCGTGGGATTCAGCCTCTATTGCCAGTTGCTGCGCCGCACCGTGGCCCGGCTCCAGGGCCAGCGACCGCCTAAGCTGGTGGACACCAACCTGCAGCTCGATTTCTTCGAGACCGTTCCCGGCGGGGCCTTCGATGATGCCGCCGGCCTGCCCCGGGGCTACATCGAGGACGATCCCCAGCGGATTCACGTCTATCGCCGCCTGGCGGAAACCTCAACCAGCCACGAAGTGCGTGCCATCCGGCGCGAACTGACCGATCGATACGGCAAACCGCCGCCGGCCACCGAACGCTTGCTGCTGCTCGCCGAAATACGCATTGCCGCCGCCGCGCGCGACATTGTGCGCGTGGAAACCCGCGAGGGCGTCGTGCGGCTCTTCCTGCGCAACGGGCAACCCATCACCCTGCCGGACGGCAAACTTCCGCGTCTCCAGGGCCGAAGCGTCGATCAACACCTCGCCTCCCTGATGCGTATCCTGAAGCGGTTGTAACCCGGGCGCGATATGAAGCGCGCGGAAAACCCGCGCGCCAGAATTCAGGAGACAGAACTCCGAATTCAGAATGGGAGCGGGCTCCGGCGCGGGGGCAGGAGGGAACTCAAATTCCAAGTTCCAACAGCCCAACACCCAACGCCCAAGTTTCGCGCGGGTGGAGATCGCGCGGGGAACCCGCGCGCGGCGGCGAAGGGCCTCGCC
>CAZIUM010000353.1:0-2227 GCA_964542285.1 uncultured Lentisphaerales bacterium | reverse complement strand
GCATGTACCAGCGAAAGCCGAGTTGCTCAAGCAACTCGTACATGCCGTTTAATACGCCCTTGGGCGAGAGGCCCTGGATGGTGACGATATTGCCGCGAACCCGTAAGGCAAAGGATTCGGGATCGATCCCATGCTCGATCACACTGGGATGCACCGCGTCCGCGTCCCCGCCCGTATACACCAGGCGATCGCGTTGCCGCGCCAGTTCGTCGACCTCGCCAAGCAGAGCCCTGTGCAAATCGGCATCGAAATCGGGCCCCGCCAGGACGATCGGCGTCCGTCCGGCGGCCACCTGCTTCGCGGCCTCGTCCGCCAGTTGCTTTCCCGGCGCATCCACCACCACCAGTTCGCCTTCTCCCAACAACCGCAAATGCTCCTGCAAATCCGCAATTCCAAGCGCCAGGTACGATTCCGGCCGACGTCCCCTCGTAAGGCCATAGGCTCCCACATCCTGCCGCAGCGCTTCGGAAACCACGACCGCTGTTCGTATTTTGCCCTCGGCAATTAACAGGGCCTCCGCGGCCCCCAACCGGCCAACGGGCAACAGCAGGATCGCCAACATCAATCTCAAGCAATGTGTCGGTTTCATGCGAGTCATGGTATCAAACCTTTTTTTGTGACGCAAATTAACCCCGTAAAAAATAAAAAATAAAGTCAAAAAAAGATGACAATAATTTGCATCTTTTGTATTCTGCATGGTATGAGTGTTAAGGGTAATGGTTTCGGTCCGCAACCGGGGTCGGACGGCGTCAAGCCGGACGCCGACAAGTTGCGCGGGTCCAACGACATCATGCGTGCCCTTTCTCTGATTTTCGCGAATTGTCTGGCCTACGGGCTGGCCCATGCGATCACCACGCGATCGATTCAGTCCTGCAATTCCACGCTGCAGGGATATCATCAACGCCACGGCGACCTCGATATCGAGATCAAGGATGGCAACATTGCCATCGCGGGGGTTTCGCCCTCCACCTCCCTGGCGCCTTCGGCTGCCCTGACCTCGAGGTTGCGCCAGCTTGGTTCCACGCGTCTTCTGCTGCGACCGGGACTGTCGACCTCCGAACTGACGCACCTGTCCGAGCTGCTGTTTCTTTCCAAGGACGTAATCGAACAGGGCAATTTAGCGGAACGGATTGCCGCCGCGAGCCTGGAACATGTCGCAAGCGAAGCGGCACGTGAGCGACGCCACGAACGCCAACCGATGGCGCGGGCGAGGGTTTCGGTCAGGCAAGACCCCCGTGGCAGCGAACCGGCGTCCTCCGCCATCCGCCGGCGCCTGCCGCGCCAGGAACTGGCGGCCATCGCCGCCGGACGCCTGGACGCCGGTCCTCTCCGCTGCTATAACCTGGACGACCCCGGATCGGTTGAAGACCTTCGAACCGTTCTACTGGAAGAGGCCGTCAAGCCCCGAAGCAGCCCCGACCAAATGACCCACGATGTGGTCTGTACACTTGAAACGGTGCTGAACGGTCTGCTGGCCAACCCCGACAACCGCTCGGGAAGAAGTCGGTTGACCCTGCGGCACATGATCGAAGACGTCGAAAGCACGACCGCCGACAAGCTGATGATGATGGGAGACAAGGGCGAGAATATCCAGCGCCTGGCCGCGGCGATTGCCGAAATGGTGAATTCGATCGCAGGGGGTGCCATGGAGGTTCCGAAAACGCTTTCGACCGCCCCCCCACCCGACCGTCCCGCGCCCCTTGATGGGCCCGCAACACTCGATCGGTTGCGCCTGGCGCTCGGGGGTCCCCCCGGGGCGGCTTCGGCCGCGGTGCGGGACACCGAGCAACTGATCGCCCTGCTCGTCAAACAAATTGAGGAAGGCTTGGAGAACCTGCTGCAGGTCGCGCAAAGGCCGGCCTCCAAGACCGACGATCCGGAGCTGACCCGCCAACAACTGCTGGAAATGATGGCGGAACTGGGTCAGGAGTTGCGTCAACCGTTGACGATCGTCTCCGGAGTGCTTGACATGTTGCGGTTGAAGCATGCCGGCCCCCTGGCAAAGGAACAGCAACCGCTGGTCGAAATGGCCGTGGAAAGTACGCAGCGCATGGACACACTGGTGGGCCGTATGGTGGAAATTGCCGGAATGCCAAAGACGCTCCATCCCGACCGGGAAATCCTGAAGCAGTTTCAATGAACGCAACGGCTCGGGCAGTAACGACGCGTCTGCCGCGGCACGAAATTACGGTTTCAGGAACCATCGCCAGGCGCCTGTTTCCGCAAT
>CAZIUM010000352.1:0-2232 GCA_964542285.1 uncultured Lentisphaerales bacterium | reverse complement strand
CCTGTCCTGCTCACAATAGGAACAGACCAGTGCGGCAATAATCAATAAAACCAAATCTGCTGTGTTCAAATACAGCCATTACTGACCGATTTATGCCCCACTTTTCTCTTGACACTGGTTTTAGCAAATATCCTTATAAATTCCCACCCATTCAGTGGGGTGAGACATTTGGGCGCAAACCACGCAATTACGATACGACCAATTCGACAAATAGTAGTATTTAATATCCAATAGATGTATAGTTAATTGCTCGGGATCGTTCCCGTTTGCAGGAACATTGCCCCCACCCTGGAAGCATTTGCTTTGTCAAGTGACGCCGAAAAAAATCATTTGCGTCCGATTCGTTTGAGTTCTAAACTAACAGCATTGTTTGGGGTTGGTGTATTAATTTGGGGGATGTCGTATGAAATCGCAACCTTGTCGGGGTCTGTTTGCGGGAGCCGTTCTGATTCTTTCGAGCCTTTCGCTGCATGCGGAGGAAATGCTTTGGACTGGGGGGGCGGGAACCAATTGGAACGATGCCGCCAGTTGGACGCCATCGGGTATCCCAGGGGTGGGTGACGAAGTGACGATCGGTGCCGGTCACGTGGTGTTGCTTTCCAACGCCACGGCGCCGATGGGGGAATTTGTCCTGGAAAGCGGCGCCACGCTGATCTGCAGTGGCTGGGACAGCGCATTGATCGCTACCAATTTATCGATTGCGGGGACCGTGACCCACCTGCCGAACATGACTTCCGGCACCAACACGCTGGGGCAATGGGTGCCGGAACATCGAATTCTGATCCAGGGGTCGAACCTCACGCTGGCCTCCACCGGCACGCTGGATGCAAACTACAAGGGTTACCGGCGCATGTGTGGTCCCGGCAGTCCGGCGCCCTATGGCGGCAACCGCGGCGGGGCCGGGCATGCGACGGACGGCGGATTTTCGCGGGGGGACTCCTATTCCCGCGGCGGATTTCCCTATGGCGATCCGGCGACGCCCGAGCAACCGGGCAGCGGCGGCGGGTACCATTCCAACAGTCGAGAGGGAGGAGGCGCCGTGCGCATCCAGCTCACGGGCCAGTTGGATATCCAAGGCGATATTCTGGCTGAGGGACGCCAGGGAGTTTACGCGCATGGGCCGGGCGGCTCCGGCGGAAGCGTCTGGATCAGCGCGAATACCCTTACCGGAAGTGCTGCCGGTTTAATTACGGTTAATGGCGGCAAAGGTCGCACCTATGCCGGAGGCGGCGCGGGGGGACGTATTGCCATCGAATACAATCCGGTGGATCAAGCCGGGCTGGAGCCTCCGTCTATCGAGTTCCGGTCTGCATACGGCGGGACGGACATGTGGTCTTATTTTCTTGTGCCCACGTACGGAACACTGCATTTGCCGGATTCCTTGTGGCTGACCGAAACCCTGACAGAACAATTCAACGAAGTGACCCTGGTGGTTCCCGGTCTGGATGCCTGGGCGCCGTCGTCATTGACACTGGACGGGGCCAAACTCGGGTTTCCGCCCGGATTTCATCTGGCCGTCGATCAAGACCTCGTGCTCACGAATGGCGGGGATCTGCATCTGACGGCGGCGCCGGTGGATGACCCGCTCACGCAGGACGGGGCGCTGGTGGAGGTTGGCGGCTCGCTGCGGCTGGACACGGGAAGCTGGATTCATCCCTACGCCGATCCCACCAACGGCGCGACCGTGGCCTTTCAGGTGACCGACGATGTGACGATTGCGGCCAATGCGGGGTTCGATGCCAACTTCAAGGGGTATGCCTTTGGATACGGTCCCGGAGTGGCTCCGACGATCTATGGCGGCGCGGGGTATGGCGGCCGGGGCGCCATGGGTCCTTACGGGCGGCGTTGGGGACCGGCCTGCGGGGATCCGTCCGCACCGCGACAACCCGGCAGCGGGCGGGCCAAGTCGAGCGACTACAAAGAAAGTCCCGGTGGCGGTGCCATTCGACTGACGGCGGGCGGTGACATCCATCTGGATGGCGAATTGCGCGCCAATGGCACCAGTGAGATGTCCGCCCATACCTGTGGAGGTTCCGGCGGCGGAATTCATCTCGTCTGCCGGACGCTCCAGGGCGAGTCCACGGGCTTGGCAAGTGTTCAAGGCGGTCCCGGGGTGGGGTCGGGCGGCGCGGGAGGGGGTGGGCGCATCGCCGTGCATTACGATCCGGCGGCCCAGGCCGCCCTCGACGATCCCATCCCGGGCGTGCGTTTTTCGGCCTACGCGCCGCCCTC
>CAZIUM010000351.1:0-2268 GCA_964542285.1 uncultured Lentisphaerales bacterium | reverse complement strand
GACCCCCACGTTGCGAACGTGATGCTCTACCAACTGAGCTACCGCCCCATGAATCAAAAAGTTGTTGGATAATATCATTTCTTGCCGCGACCGCGCAAGCCCGAATGAAGGTGGCCTTACCCCATTTTTCAACCTGACGCGAACAGCGGCAGTTCGGGTTGCGTTTCGGAGGTTACCGGCACACGCCGCGGCTCCGTCTTTAACCATGTTGCTGGAGCGCGCGGTCTCCGCGGGAAACGGGCGTTTCCATTTCACTTTCTGAGGCACCTGTTTTTTGACGGCGCCCTTTGTTTCCGGCATTTAACAAGCGCGTCACTCGAAAAGCGGGGAAATTGGAAAAGTCCGCTTCTGGAATCCACTGGACTATCTGCCGCAGGCTGGTGTACGCTGTTTTTGTTGGCTTCGTTGTTGCGCGGTGTTGTTATGAAATGTAAGGGACAAACATGAATAAGCTTTTTCAAACGGGCCTTGCGTGTCTTGTTATGGCGTTTTGCGGCAATGCCGCCGACACCGCAACGGCCTTGAAAAAAACCGAGAGGACAAGACCGCAAATCTTTCATATTGACCTGGCTTTCGCAAAATACCGCCCGGATTATCTGAAGCGCCTAATCCCGCAGCTCAGAAAATGCGGATATAATATGCTCCTTTGGGAGATGGAAGACGCCGTGCGATTCGACACCTGCCCTGAGATCGCCGCGCCTGACGCCATGTCCAAGAAGGAGATGGCGGAACTTCTGGCCTTTGCCCGCGAGTCAGGTTTTGAAAACACGCCGCTGCTGCAGACGCTCTCGCATAACGCCTATGTCCTGCGCCATCCGAAATATCAGCATTTGTCGGAAAGGCCGGGCTTCCTTGAACTGTACTGTCTGTCACGTCCGGAGACCGGACGGTTCCTGACAGACTGGACAGGTGAAATCGCCGACTTGTTCGGTAATCCGCGCTTTTTCCACATCGGCGCTGACGAGGCGCGTAAAATCGGCAAGGAGTGTGACCTGTGCAGCAAGAATGTGGAAAAGACGGGAGTCGCCGGCCTGATCGCGAAAAATCTCTGGCCTGTGACGCAGGCGCTCTTTGAACGCCGGATCACGCCTGTGATGTGGGCGGACATGGTCCACTCCCACCCGGAACTGAAGACCATGCTCGACCGGCGCACCGTTCTTGCCGACTGGTGGTATGAGCCCCCTGAGCGGGCCTTCCGACCGGTCGGCCCGGAACAGAAGCGGGTTGACGTGTTCGCCGAGGCGGCTGAATTGCGGAAATCGGGCTTTGCCGTATGGGGCTGCGCCGCCTCCCGCAATCACGGCGACTCGGTTTTCGCCCCCAGGCACGACTATCATTTCAGGAATTACCGCAAATGGAGGCAAGCGTTCGCGGAAACACCCTTGGAAGGCGTGATGCTGACAAGCTGGAGCTGGCACCTCTTCCCGCTGGAGCTGCAGATGCCTGTGATAGCGATGGCGGCGTATGACGGTTTGGACGAAGCGCGATATGAGGAGGCTTTCGCGCGGGATTGGCTGGGTGTGGACGGTAAAGAGTTTTTCCGCGCCGTGCGCCTTTTGTCGGAACCTGTCCTTTTTAGTCTGTCCGTAAAAGTCGGTCACGATCAGGTCAATCACATGGCGAAAACGGACGCGGTCATGAAGGCGGCGCTGAAACTCTCGCCGAAAGACCGGGCGCGCGAAAGCGAAAAAGCGACGGTTCTGCTGGCCGGGTATCAGGACGCCGCCAGCGTGTTGCGTAAACTGGAGCCGCAGGCAAGCGGCGACAAGGAGATGCTGCGGGACTGGATACTGGCTGCGGACAACCTTGTTTTCCGTGCGCGACTGCAGCTTTTTATGCTGGCGCCTGAGCCGGACGAAGCCCAAAGACAGACGCTGTCCGATGCGCTTGACGGTCTGCGCCAGCGCACCGAGGCCATGTATCTGAAGAAAGTCCGGCCTGCCTGCACAGCCCTGCTGACCGGAAACATTTTCGACCCCGCGGAACACGCCTTGCGAAAATGGCGCGGCCTGTCCGCCGCGCGTGTCACAGGCCTCCCATGATCAGGCTGGCGAAAGCGCTGATCGGCGTGGTGTCCCTTAAATTGTCGACGGTCTGCCGCACGTCTTTGATCAGGCCGTGCACATCGTTGTAGAGCTGGTCGTCGGCCGAGAGCTTGCCTAAAGTGCCTTCGCCCTTGGCCAGACGCTCGCTCACCAGCTTCAGGTTCTCGACCGTTGCGCCCAGATCGTCGTACATCTTGTTGTCGTCTTTCATCAATTTGCCCAC
>CAZIUM010000350.1:0-2268 GCA_964542285.1 uncultured Lentisphaerales bacterium | reverse complement strand
GATATTGGAAATCGATCTCCTCCGCCCTCCGTGCCACCGCCTCGGCGGGAGACAATCCCCGCGCTGGAGTCCGCTCCCATTCTAACTCCGGACTTCTGGATTCTGAATTCCCCGCGCGGGTTTCCCGCGCGAACCTGAACTACCCACCTGTTTCGCGGAGGACCCGCCGGTACAGGCTTGCGGTGTCCGCGGCGGCGCGGTTCCAGGTGTATTGGGCGGCGATGGTGGCCCCCTCCTCAATCATCCGCTGGCGCTGGGGACCCTCCGTCAGAACGCGGGCAACCTGTCGCGCGATGTCTTCCGGATCGTCGGGATCGCAATACAGGGCCAGGTCGCCTGCAAATTCACGCGGCGCCGAACCGGAACAGACGACCGGGCAACCGGCGCCCATGGCTTCGAGCACCGGCAGTCCGAAACCTTCGTCGCGGGAGGGATACACCAGGGCCCGAGCGCAACGATACAAGGCGCGCAGGTCCTTTTCCGGTACGTATCCCAGGCGACGGCAACGCGGGACAGCCTCCGAGGGCGCGTTGGCGGCACCGGCGCCCGCCAGGATCAATTCCAGCCCGGGATGGTCTTTCAGCAAGAGCCGCCAGGCCTGCAGGAGAAGGGGCAGGTTCTTGCGAGGTTCGAGGTTGCCCACGAAAAGCAGGAAGTCGCCGGACAGCGCATGGCGCTGTCGCACCTGCGCCAAATCGGCCGGCGGAATGGGGACGAGATGTTCGGGCGCAATTCCCAGCGGAATCACGTGCAGTTTTCCGGCGCAATCCGGAAAGCGCGCGGACGCGATGGCGGCGGTATGCCGCGAGGGCACAATCACGGCGGCGGCGCGGCGCAGGGTGCCCGGCAGACGCCAGCGGTAGTGAAGGCGGTTGGCTGGACGACACAGATGCGGATGCGTATAGACATGCAGATCGTAGAGGGTGACGACCAGGGGGCAGGGCAGTCCTGGCGGGGCCACGTAGGCCGGGGCATGCAGCAGGTTGGCCCCCATGCGCTTGAGGACGCCGGGAAGAAATGCCATTTCGTAGAAGATGCGCAGCGCGCGGCCGCGACACCAGTCGGGAGCGACCACCGAACGGGCGCACGCTTTGAATTCCTTCGCCATCGGTTTCGACGGCACGATCAGGCGAAAAGCAGACCCTTCACGTTCCAGCAGCGCCCGGGCCAGTTCGGCCACGGACTTTTCGACCCCCGACCATGGCGGTTGCAGAACCAACGCATTGTAGGCGATGGTTGGCATGCGAGGCCTCAATGTGCATCCAACTGACCCTGATAAACGTGACGACGCACCTTTTGGATGGATGTGCGCTCAAGAGGTTCACGACGTACCTCGATCTTACGGGGGCGTTTGTAATCGGCAAGACGGCGGCATTGCTGTTGCACAATCTGCCGCATTCGCTGCTCGATTTCTTCCCAGGGAGGCGTTGCGGCGCCGTCCGCGGCGAAATCGTCCAGGTTGGGAACCACGATGGCGCCGACCTTTTCCCCCGTTTCGTCCTGGTCATGATAGCCGATGACTACCACGTCCAGCACGTTCGGATCGCGGGCGATGCACATCTCGACCTCTTCGGGATAGATATTCTTGCCCTCGCGGTTGACAATCAGCGCTTTTTTGCGTCCGCGAATCGTCAGGTAGCCGTCGCTGTCCATCGAGGCCAGGTCGCCGGTGCGCAGCCAGTCGCCGTCGAAGGCTTCCGCCGTGGCCTGGGGATTGTTGTGGTAGCCTCGCATGACGATCGGACCGCGTACCTGGATCTCGCCCACGCCGTTGGCATCCTGGTCGGCGAGGCGAACCTCGATGTTCGGCAGCGGATAGCCGATGGTGCCGGGGCGGGCGTCTTCAATACGCGAGAGCGAGACGACCGGCGAGGTTTCCGTCAACCCATACCCTTCGATGACCGGCAGCCGCAGCCTGCGCAACCCCAGCAGCACATCCTTGGAGCAGGGGGCGCCGCCACTGACCATCAAGCGCAGTTTGCCGCCCAGGCTGCGGCGGACACCGCGGGCCACCAGGCGGGTCAACCCCATCTTTAACATCAGTCGGGCGATGCGCTTGGCGCGCAGACCGTCCTGGATGCGCAGGTAAATCTTTTCGATCAACAACGGCACCGCGATTAAGATGGTGGGCGAGAAGATCCGCAGGTCTTCGCCCACCGAGCGCAAGGTGGCGACAAACTGCATGCAGGCGGCGACCCGCAACGGCACGATGAAATTGGCCGTGAAGGAGAAGGAGTGAAACAGCGGCAACACGATCAGGAAACGGTC
>CAZIUM010000349.1:0-2287 GCA_964542285.1 uncultured Lentisphaerales bacterium | reverse complement strand
ACACCGCACAATGTCGGTTTCGATGTTGTCGATCTTTTGGCGATGAGGCTGGATGCCGCGTGGAAAAACAGTTCCGGGTTCAATGCGCTTGTGGCGCGCGCCGCTTTGGCAGGGAGCGCTCTATGGCTGGTAAAACCGCAGACGTACATGAATTTGAGCGGAACCAGCGTGGCGGCTCTGCTGCGTTACTATCGAGGCGCTCCGCAGGACTTGATTGTGGTGTCGGATGACGCTGACCTGGCCTTGGGCAGGCTGCGCATACGCGCTGCGGGCGGCAGCGGAGGCCATTTGGGGCTGGCGTCGGTCATCGGCGAGCTGGGAAGCGAGGCGTTTGCGAGAGTCAGGCTGGGAGTGGGACGGACGACGCGGGAAGGCGGGCTGAAAAGTCATGTGCTTGGCAAGTTCGGGCCCGCGCGCAAGATTCTTGCGGAACGGATGTACGCTCTGGCTGCGGATGCGGTGCAGTGCATGGTGAAAAAAGGTTTGGATGAGGCAATGAACAGGTATAACGGATTGCGCTATGATGAGGATCAGTCCGAAAGACCGCAATGAAAGGGATTAACCCGTAATGAAGAAGTATGACGGCTTGTACATCTTCGCCAATTCGGCGAAAGATGAGGTTCTGGATAAACAGATCGAGAAAGTGTGCGGAGAAATCACGCGCCTTTCAGGGACGGTGCTGGACACGCAGGTGCTCGGCAAGCGATCATTTGCCCGCCCTATGCGGAAGAGGGAGAACGGTGTCTACGTGAAGATCCGCTTTGAGATGGATCCGGCGCAGATCAAGACTTTGATCGCGCGTTATCGGCTTGCGGAAGAAGTTTTCCGTGTGCAGGTGCTGGCTGTTGACGAGCGCCGCGAGGAGGTCTTGGCGCAGCAGGCAGAAACGCACAAGGCCCGTGAGGCGGCCCGTGCCGCCGCGGCGGAAAAAGAGGCGGCTGAAAAAGACAACCAGGCGGATTGATGCCTAAAGGCTGCCGGTGCAGTCTTAAAAGGGTGGGGTGACTATGGCTTCATTCAACAAAGTGATACTGATGGGTAATCTGACCCGCGACCCGGACCTTAAAACAGCGCCTTCTGGTTCGAAAGTGGCTGATTTAGGGCTGGCGGTCTCGGAGAACTGGCGCGACAAAAACACCGGGGAGAACCGCGAAATCGTATGTTTTGTTGATGTGACGGTCTGGAACCGTCTGGCGGAGCTCTGCCACCAATACCTTAAAAAAGGCAGTCCGGTCCTGGTGGAGGGCCGGTTGCAGTTGGACGAGTGGAAAAACCCGCAGGGTGAAAAGCGCAGCAAGTTGCGCGTGAGGGCGGACACCATTAAGTTTGTCGGCCCCGCGCCCAAGCGCGACAATCAGGGCGCGCCTTCGGACGCTTCCCCGCGCTTCAAGGCGGAAAGTCAAACGCCGCCTCGTTTTGAGGCCGCGGATGACGCGCATGCGACAGGCGAACCGTCCGGTGACGGTCTGCAGGATGACGACGAGCATCTGCCTTTTTGAAACAGAGTGATCGATAACAAGGATTAAGTTTATGGCCATGCAAAGGAAAAGCTACAACAGGGCGGAACGGGACAGCCGTGACCGCGACAACAGTTCCGTACGTAAACGTGCGCGCGCTTTGGACCCCAATGACATTGTGGACTTAAACAATGTCGATGTCCTGCGACGCTTCGTGACCGAACACGGCAAAATCATGCCGCCGCGCCTTACCGGGGTCACTGCCGCACAGCAGCGGCAGATCAAAAAAGGTGTCAGGCGCGCCCGCAACATGGGCCTTATGGCATAACCCGAGAGGAGTGAAAAAATGGGTACTGAACTGCTTTTGCTGTCGGATGTCGAAAAACTCGGCAAAGCCGGAGATGTCGTGAAAGTCGCGGACGGTTACGCGCGTAATTATCTGATACCGAAGGATCTCGCCATGCCGGTGTCTCAGCACGCCTTGCGGCGTCTTGAGCAGCTGCGCAAGAAACGCGAGGAACTGGCGCGCATCCAATTGGCGGAGGCCAAGGACAAAGCTGAGAAACTGCGCAACGTTTCGGTCACGATCCGGGCCAAGACGGTTGACGGCTCGCGGCTTTACGGCTCCGTTTCGGCGGGTGATATTGTGGCGGAGATTGAGTCCGTCAACAAGATTGCTCTGGACAAGAGCCAGCTTGCGCTCGAGGACACGTTAAAAGAAACCGGGACTTTCGATGTCCCCGTCAAACTCCACCCCGAGGTCACCTGCACCGTCAGGGTTTGGGTTGTGGAAGGTTGAATCGTATGACCCCGCGCCCCGCGAGGCGGCG
>CAZIUM010000348.1:0-2307 GCA_964542285.1 uncultured Lentisphaerales bacterium | reverse complement strand
CCTTCAAAATCCTGATGGCCACCCTCGCGGCCGAACAACGCTACTCGCCGGTTTTCGATTGCCCGGCGGAGGGCTTTCGCGCCGCACCGGACGCGCGTCCGATTCGCGACAGCGAATATTACAGCCGCGCCCGCCAGGGACGAACCTGGGAGGGCTGGGGCCGTATCGGTCTGCGCCAGGCTTTCGTGCATTCCTCGAACGTCTATTTCGCGCAACTGGGGCTGCATGGACCGGCGGCGCCCTTTAACGAGCTGGCCACACGCATCGGTTTACGCGAACGACTGCTCTTGTACCAGTCCGGCGACACCCGCCTGGCTTCGGTGCCTGGCAAGGTTCCCGAGGTGACGGATTCGGACCGCCGCATGCGTTCGCAACTGGCCATCGGGCAGGGCCGCATGGTCTTGACCCCCCTGCATGTCGCGCGCATGACGGCCCTCGTCGCCAACGGCGGACGGGCAGTGATGCCACGCCTGACGCCAGACGACGCCCCGGCGTCCCCGCCGCAAATCATCGCCCCGGCCGCCGCCGCCCTGGTTCGCGACCTGATGCGTGAAGCCGTACGCGACGGAACGGGCCGCGGCGCGGACATCCCCGGGATGGAGGTCTGCGGCAAAACCGGCACCGCCCAGGCCCCCGGCGGCGAGGACCATGCCTGGTTCACCTGTTTTGCCCCGTCCGGCAAGCCGCAACTGGTGGTCACCGTGCTGGTGGAACGCGGCGGCTATGGATCGCGCGGCGCCTTACCGGTGGCGCGAGACCTGCTTCGGGAAGCGGCCGTCCTGGGGCTGCTTACGCCGGTCCCCGACCGGGAGAACGCGCCATGAGCGCCGCCCCCCGTCGTGCCGCCCGACGCAAATCGTCCACTCGCCGCCCGGTCGGGCCGGGTGCACTGCTGCTGCTATCCTGGCTGGCCATCGCTCTGGCGCATGCCGTGGTATTGGCCATGCACCTGGCGCACTCGCCGAAAATGCCCTGGGAGCAATTGCGGCCCTTCGCATGTTTCAGCATCGTGGTGCCGGTCGTCGGGCTGTGGCTGAGATTGGCGGGCTACCGGGGCGACAACCGCCTGGCGCCCATTGCCCTCTTCCTGGTGGGCACGGGACTGACGCTGCAATTCCGCATGGGCGTGTTCGCGGCCTCGGGGGGACGCGGCATGCTGCTCGCCCTGCCGCTGGGCGCCGCCGCCCTGCTGCTGACCCTGACCCTGGCCCGCAACGGACGCTACCGGCGGCTGGCGCAGTTCGGCGGACTCAGCTACCTGGCGGCCCTGGCGGCCCTGGCGGCCTTGCTTTTGTTCGGCCGGCGTTTCCGCGGTGGACTCTACCTTCCGGGAAACATCAATCCTTCGGAAATCGTCAAGCCCCTTCTGATCGCCTTCCTGGCCGCCTTTCTCAGCAACCGCAAGGCGGACTTTTCGGCCACGCAAATCGGGCTGCCGATGCCGCCCGCACGCACCCTGTGGCGCTTCGCTCTCCTCTGGAGCGTTCCGCTGGCCATGATGCTGGTCCTGCGCGATCTGGGACTGATCGTCCTGCTCAACGCCATGTTGGTCGTGATGCTCTACGCATTGGGACGCAAACTCGGCTACCTGATCATTGGCGGGACCGGCGTGCTGCTGCTGGCCGTGACGGCCGGCCGCTTTTCGGCCCATGCGCGCGCGCGCTTTGAAATCTGGCGCGATCCCTTTGTCGACGTCACCGGGAAGGGATGGCAGATCCTGCAGTCGCTGACGGCCATGTATGCCGGCGGCTTGTGGGGCGCGGGCATCGGGGCCGGCACCCCCCAGGCTGTTCCGATTGTTGCGTCCGATTTCGTGTATGCCGCCGCCGCCGAAGAACTGGGATTGATCGCCTGTGCGCTGCTGCTGCTGGCCTACGGCGCCTTGTTCCTGCGCGGATGGGATATTGCCGCCCGGGTCCGCGGCCCCTTCGACATCCTGCTCGCAATCGGCATCACCGCCTCGCTGAGCCTCCAGACGCTGCTAAACCTCGCGGGCGTCACCAAAGCCCTTCCCATGACCGGCATCCCCCTGCCCTTCATCAGCCTGGGTGGCAGCAGCCTGGCCGTCTCGCTGGCCATGGTGGGCCTGCTGATGGCCATCTCCGAAGGGAGCGGCAAAAAATCCAAACGCCGCTGAAAAACCCTCAAGATCCCCCGCTCGTTCTTGTTTTTCGGTTGCATCGGAGCACGTGTCGATGTTCAATGATCGAAGTCAATCGCAGCCCGACCGGTTTGGCCTTGGAAGCACCATGAGTTCCGGTCATTGCCTCGGGAGAAACCGCGATTGTTGCGGTCGCCGCCTGAGGG
>CAZIUM010000347.1:0-2323 GCA_964542285.1 uncultured Lentisphaerales bacterium | reverse complement strand
AGGTCGCACACGATGATGCCGTACCGGTGGCCCTTGCGCCACGCCCACTCATCGACGCCGACGATCCGCAGGTTGCCACAGGAAGCGATTTCCATGCGATAGAGCAACCACAAGATCGTACCGGCGCTGACCGGAGTGCACATATCCCGGGTCAGCCGTGCGCTGGCTTCACCGCCCAAGAAGACGCCGATGCGGGTTAGGAGTGTCAGTGGCCAGGCTAAAATGGTCATAAATGGCCACGAAAAATCCCCAAGAATGGTCAGGAAGTAGGAAAAAAGCCCACTCCCTGCGTAGCTCGTGGGTAACAGAAAAACCATTGGCTACCGGGAGTGAGCAAGACTGATCAAGGTGGGGACAATCGTGGATATCCGAAGACTGCGTGACGAAGGTTTGTATAAGTGCAACGTTGCGGAAGTGGTAGGCGTCGACCGCAAGACAGTCGCCAAGTACTGGGATGGGCCGACGGAAGAGCCCGAAACACCTCGCTACAAAAAGCGACAGCGCAAGATCGACCCGTACATGGATTATATCACAGCGCGGCTTGAGAAGTGGCCACAGCTTTCAGCTGAGCGCCTCTATCAAGAGATTGTGGCTATGGGATACGAAGGATCAAGGCGAAGCGTGAGGCGTGCAGTGGCCGAGGTTCGCCCCCGGAAGAAGCGAGAGTATAAACCCTTCGAAACTCTCCCAGGTGAACAGGCCCAAGTAGACTGGGGACACATGGGGCGGATCTCAATCGACGGCGCGGAACTCCCCCTCTATTGCTTCGCGTTCACTCTGGCGTGGTCGAGGGTTCGTTACGTGGAGTTCATCACGTCGCTGAACATGGCAACATTTCTAGGATGCATGCATCGTGCCTTGAGTTACATCAACGGGGTACCGCGTGAAGTGGTCTTTGACAATGCGAAGACGGTCGTAGCCGAGCGCGTCGGCGGCGTGGTCCGCTATAACGAGGATCTGCTGCGCATGGCCGCGACATATGGGTTTCAGCCAAAGGCTTGCTGGGTGAATGACCCGGAATCCAAGGGCAAGGTCGAATCGACCATTGGGTATATCAAGCGTGGGTTTTATTACGGCCGCGACTTTGCCGGGCCGGCGGATCTCAACGTCCAAGCACTTCAGTGGTGCAATGAGGTGGCAAACCGCAAGGTGCACGCAACCACCGGCGAGGTGCCGTTTGACCGCCTCGAGCAGGAACGGGCGTACCTCAAACCGTTGAACGTGACCGATCCCCTATTCATTATCGAGGAGCGCCGAGCGACCAAGACGCAGTTGATCTCGGTAGAGGGGAATCAGTACTCGGTGCCACCTATCTTTGCGCAGAGGAAGGTGCGCTATCGACGCTTCGACGATCGTATTGAGCTACTTCATGACGATGAGGTCGTCGACACGATCGCACTCATGTCAGGCCGGGGGCATCGGCGCATTGAGGATCGCCATTACCCGGCGCACATGCGAAAGCCCGAAAGAGCCAGGCACCCGTTACAGGCTGGTTTCGAGGCATTGGCTCCTTCAGCCAAGGAATACCTGAGAGGATTGAGCCAGCATGGTCCCGGCAACCTTCGGGAGCAGATGGAACAGATCGTTGCATTGGCCGAGCGCTATAGCGTTGATGCACTGGAGCAAGCGATGCAGAGGAGCATTGGATTTCAGGTCTTCGGCTACGGGCGGCTCAAACGCATACTTGAACGGCAAGAGAAAGCACCTCAAACCCTTCGAACTCCGTCCCTCAAGGTGGGAGAGCGGCCGAATGAGCTTGCTATGGCTGCCGTAGGCGTAGAACAGCGTGATCTTAGCTACTACGGAGGTGGCGGGCAATGATTCGTACCTTCCCTCCCGCCGAACGAGAAGTCCTGGAGACAGGTCTGAAACGACTCAAATTGCGTCGGCTCCGAGAGAGCCTGGATGAACTGAACGAGTTGGCATTGGAAGAGGAACCATCCTATCTCGACTTCATCGCATACATCGTTGAACAGGAGGTGATAGCCAGAGAGGAGACCCGGCGTCAAAAACGGCTTAAGGCAGCTCGTTTCCCGTTCCTGCGTACCTTGGACGGCTTCGACTTTCGCTTCCAAACCTCGGTCCGCCGCCAGACCATCCTCGACCTAGCACAGCTCGATTTTGTCGAGCGCAGGGAGAACCTGGTGCTCTTGGGTCCGCCTGGCGTTGGGAAGACCCACTTAGCCATAGCATTAGGAGTCGAAGCAGTGAATGCCGGTTACAGAGTGATGTTCAGCACCGTACACGACCTTACCGATCGACTCTACAAGGCCTTGGCGGACGATACTGTGACACAGACGATGAATCGTATCCTACGCCACGA
>CAZIUM010000346.1:0-2331 GCA_964542285.1 uncultured Lentisphaerales bacterium | reverse complement strand
CTGCGTCCTTCCTCCCCCCGCACTGGAGCCCGCTAACATGCTGAATTCGGACTCCTGACTCCTGAATTCTACGTTCGGCGCTTTGCGCCGAAAGGATCACCACGAAGGAATCGGAACAATAAGCTACTTGAAAAAATTGCCTTCATGGGGCATCATGGCAAGTATGACTACGGTTTTGAACCTTGGTAAGCTGACGCAATCGGAGAAACTCCGAGCGATGGAGGAGCTTTGGGACGATCTGACTCGTTCCGAAAACCTGTACCCGTCGCCGGAATGGCATGGCGACGTTCTTCGAAAGCGCGAAGAATCGATCCGGGAGGGTACGGACGAATTTATTCCCTGGGAAGATGCAAAGCGGATTCTTCGAGAGAGAATAAAGTGAAAACCGTCATTCTGCGGTCCGCGGTCGAGGACCTGGCACGGGGACGTGATTTCTATGACCGGCAGGGCGAGGGCCTTGGGGATTACTTCGAAGAGTCACGGTGGGGGGTGAGGGGTGAGGGGTGAGGGGTGAGGGGAAACGCCGCGCAAGTTTTACAGTTCCGACGCGTTGCGCCGAAAGGGTAGGGCGGCGAGGCCCTTCGCCGCCGCGCGCGGGTCCCCCGCGCGATTCTCCCACCCGCGCGATCCTTGGACATTGGATTTGGATATTGGCCATTGAGATCCCTGCCTGCCCCCGCGATGGAGCTTCCCCCCTCCCTCCTTCGTTTGCTATCGTTTAATCAACTTCGCTTCATCGCGGAAACCTTTTGCGGAATCGCGCATCGCGCGCAAGAACCCATACCAAGGGAAAACTCATGAATCGCGGCAACATTCTTCAGTTTCATGCCGAAAGCTGGGACGGGCGCATGCTCGGATGCCAGGGGCTCCATCCGGCCATGGCCGGCGCCACCCCCAATATCGACCGGTTGGCCCGGCAGGGGACGCTTTTCCACAATGCCTATTGCTCGAACCCCATCTGTTGTCCCTCCCGCGCCAACATGCTTTCGGGCACCTATACCCACTCCTGCGAAAGCTGGAGCAATTTTAAGGGCCTGGAAACCGGAATGTGGACCTACCACCGCGCCCTGCAGGAACAACGCGATGTGCTGCTGCTCGGCAAGCACATGGATTTCCTGACCGGAAGCCATTCGGTCATGAACCGGGTGGCCGATTTCCTCGAACCGCTCAATACCGCCGCCCATCCGGTCATGGATGCCGACGGCGCCCAGGAATATAGCCTCGATCCCGGCCGCGAGCGCGAATACCACCAGGGCGATTGGCTCTCGACGCGCCAGGCGATCGAATTCCTGCGCGCCCGCAAGCCGGGGGCCCCCCCGTTCTTTATTTCGCTCAACCCGGGCCTGGTCCATGCCGCGTTTCGCACGAATCGCTATTGGTGGGACCGCATTCCCCACGATCTCGTCGATGCCCCGCCCCGCGATGAGTCCGGCCATCCCGCCGAGGAATACCAGCGCAAGTCCAAGGGCTGGCGGTATGGGTTCGACGAGGAAACGGTCCGGACCGTCCGGCATATCTATTTCGCCATGTGCGCCGAGGCGGATGCCATGGTCGGCGAGCTGATGGCCGCGCTGGAGGAAACCGGCCTGGCGGACGATACCACGGTCATCTTTTCGGGCGACCATGGCGAGCTGGCCCTGGAACACCAGCAGTATTATAAAATGAGCCTCCTGGAAGGCTCCGTGCGCGTCCCGCTGGTCATGGCGGGCCCCGGCATCCGCCCCGGCCTGCGCATCGACACCCCCGTGTCGCTGGTGGACCTCGCCCCCACGATCTGCGACCTCGCGGGACTCGAAAAACGGGCCTGTTTCGATGGCGAATCGCTGCTGCCGCTGGCGCGCGGCGACACCACCCGCAGCCGCGGCTGGGCGCTTGCGAGCTATTCCGGGGTGACCTCGAACACCTTTAGCTGGATGATCCGCCGGGGCGACTACAAGTTGATCCTCCCCGAAGGCACCCCCCCGCGACTGTTCAATCTGCGCGACGACCCCGGCGAGCTGAACGACCGGGCCGAGGCCGAGCCCGCAAAGGTCGCGGAGCTGTTGGCGTTGCTCGACGCGCAGGTCGACCGGGCCGAGACGCTTCGAAACTGGGAGGAATACCGGCGGCATAACTTCCTGCAATTCCACCGCCAGGCCCAGCGCGGGCTCTACTGGGACAACTCCTACTCCCTGCGCGGCAATCCTTCCTCCGACTACCGCAAAATCCTCGCGAATGCCTTCACCGGCTGGACCGACGAAGACCAAGCCCGCGTCCTGCAATGGGCCAGGGGCCAGGGGAAGGGTTGAGGGGTGAGGGTTGAGGGGTGAGGGCGGCGAGGCCAGGGGAAGG
>CAZIUM010000345.1:0-2355 GCA_964542285.1 uncultured Lentisphaerales bacterium | reverse complement strand
AAGTGTCCGTCCCTTAGTTGGCGGTAGAAGACTATTTGTCTGTCCCTTATAGGTTCCCCAGGGAGAAATCTTTGACTCTTGCTTAATGTAAATTATATGCAATAATGAGCATTCTTTCGTAGCGACATTTTAATGATCGTTGCGCATCGATATAGGGAAACGCACGAAAAAAGGAATTATCATGGAAACAAACGAAAAAAAAGGCATGCCGCTGCTGGGTGACAAATTCCCGGAAATGACGGTGGTTACGACGCGCGGCGTCAAGAACCTGCCAGGGGACTACAAGGGACAGTGGTTTGTCCTTTTCAGCCATCCCGCCGACTTCACGCCGGTATGCACCACGGAATTCGTGGCGTTTCAGAAACGCTACGGCAAGTTCAAGGAGCTGGGATGCGAACTGATCGGCATGAGCGTCGATCAGGTCTTTGCCCACATCAAGTGGGAGGAATGGATCAAGGAGAACGTGGGGGTGGAAATCGAGTTTCCAATCATCGCCGACGACGGCAAGGTCGCTTCCACGCTGGGCATCATTCATCCCGGCAAGGGCAGCAATACCGTGCGTGCGGTCTTCGTGGTGGACGCCGAGAGCACCATTCGCATCATCCTGTACTATCCGCAGGAACTGGGACGTAACATGGACGAAATCTTGCGCGCGGTCAAGGCGATGCAGGTGGCCGACAAGCACAACGTGGCCATGCCGGCGCAGTGGCCCGAGAGCGAAGTGGTCGGCAAGGACCATGTCATCATTTCCCCGCCCAAGAATGTGGACGATGCCAAGCAGCGGCTGGCGGACTCCAAGGCCGGCAAGTTCGAGTACCTGGACTGGTGGCTTTGCCACAAGGAATTGAAAGACCTGTAAGCCTCGCATGGCTAAAAGAATGGCAGGCGGCGTGCCGGCGGGTGCGCCGCCTCTGGCTTTAAGCCGCGCCGGAAAACCAAAGACCTGGATGCGGTGCGGATCAGGCGAAGGGCGCGCTGTTTCGGCGGCGCAGGCGCACGACATCGGTAATGGCCTGTCCCTTCTGGCGCAAGCAGAACAGGACCGCTTCGGCGACATCGTCGGGCGTTATGAGTTGGCCGCGGTCCAGGTCGGGACGGGACGCGGCCACCATTTCGGTGTCGACCCCGCCGGGGCAGACCGCCTGGGCGATAATGCCGTCGGGGGCGCCTTCCGCGCCAATCACCTTGGTCAGTCCCAGCAGGGCATGTTTGCTGGCGCTGTAGGCTCCCTGCGAGGGATAACCCTTGAAGCTGACCACCGAGCCGATGTTGATAATGCGTCCGCCTCCATTCGCGCGCATGCGGCGCATGGCTTCCCGCGCGCAGAGGAAGGCGCCTCGCAGATTGACCGCCAGGACTTCGTCCCACTCCGCCGTGCGGGTCTCCAGCAGGGGTTTGAAGATGCCCACCCCGGCATTGTTGATCAGCACACGAACCTGGATGTCGCGCCGGTCCAATCGCTGGAAAAGGTCCAGCACCTCCGTTTCGCGGCGCAGATCGCACCGGAAGGGCAGCACCGTTTCGGTGAGGTCCGACAAAAGTTTCTGGGCCGTCGCAAGGCGCGCCGGATCACGTCCGGTGACGATCAGGGAATAGCCGGCGGCGCCGAGCCTGCGGGCGATGGCCAGGCCAATGCCGCGACACCCTCCGGTTATAATGGCGTACTCGTGCATGCGGTCAATCCTCGTTCTTGAAAAACGGACGATCCGAGCTTTACAAGCTAGGGCGGGAGTCAGGGAATTCATGGCGGCGGGAACGCGTCCGATGTCGCTCCAGCCACATCCGAGCCTCCCCAAGCTGCGTTACGGCTGCAAGATGATGCTCGCGATATTCCGGCATGGTTTTGTGCCATGGCGCCTGGAGAATGCCCCTGAAGCGCCGCGGGGAGATGTTTGTTTCGCAATACCGCGTCGTCTTGAGCAGGTTCCGGGGATCGCTCCAGTTGCTGCCCGTAGGGACCTGGTCGTAGCCATGCGCCTCTAAATCCAGGTACGTTCGTACCTGTGTCAGGTGTTTGCGAAAAACCGAGCCGTAGTACCAGTTCGATTGCAGCACGGAATGGGGCATTCGCGCGAGGTATTCGTCCCGGTGGTGCCAGAGGGTGTCGGCCCAGACCCACGCGCGCGATCCGCGGTGTTCCACCCGGTCGACCAGGAAATGCAGGTCCTCCCACCACAATTCGTGCTGGCGCATTATAGAGATCCTGTAATCTTTCTGGTGTGCCGCGGTTTCTTCATCCATTCCGAGGTGAAAAAACCTGGGTTTGTCGAACAGGTGGACGACTTCGTCGATCAAGTCCCGGCACAGGCGGTAGTACGGCGGCGTACTGACCATGCGGGCGTACGGTCCGAGCCA
>CAZIUM010000344.1:0-2369 GCA_964542285.1 uncultured Lentisphaerales bacterium | reverse complement strand
GCGGCTGGGGGTGGTTTACAACAACTGGGCGGGGATGACCCATGATCGCCAAACCGCCCGGGTGCTGGGGCAAGCGACGGTCAAGTGGTTGAACATCGCGGCGGATAACATGCCCCGGCGGGGCGCTACCGGATTGATGGCCGTGGACGCCGTCATGCGGTTCAAGAACGATACGCCCCAGGCGGAACAACGACTGCGTTCCATCGTTGCCCACGATCCGCCCAATGCCCGCGCGGCGGAATTGCTGGCATACCTTTGTCATGCCCGCTCGCAGGATGGAACCCTGACCTCCTCCGTTCGGGAAGCGGCCGACAGGGAGGCGATCGCTTGGGCACAACGGGCCCTGGAAAGCCCGGCGCGCCGCTATTACCGTTTGGATGTCGCACGGCTGCGGGCTCTCATGGCCCGGGAACGTAAAACATTGCCGGCCCGATGATGCCGCCCGTGCCGATTTCGGCCGTTCCCGGACGGTCCACCCGCAGCGTGACGACGTTAGGCTCCCCGGGCTTGATCAGCTCGGTGACGTCAAACTCGAAGGCCCGGAACGAGGAGCCGTAGGCGTCCAGATCGAACTCCGCGCCTCCGTGGTTGGCGCCGGCAAAATGCCCGTTGACCCAGACTTCGGCGGTGCGGTCCACGCCGGCGAACCATAAGTGGATTTTTCTGCCCTTGTGCCCGTCGGGCAGGGCGACGGTCTGGCGGTACCAGGCCTGGCCGAAATAATAGCGCAAGCCCTGGTTGCTCCAGGAGATGTCCGAGCGGATCGTCTGCCAGTTGCCGCCTTCGCTGTCCGCCCGGTGCAGGCCGAGGAAGCGTCCCCACCCCTGGGGATCGAGTTGGAACCGCCATTCGTGCGACAACGGGGCGACAACTTCACCGCCCTTGGCAAGGGTTTCGGCATTGGCCACGGTCATGCGTCGGATGAAACGACTCAGCAGGCTGTCGGCATGGCGCCGGTTGAGCATGGGGAACTCGTAGTCGTCCACCAGTTTGTCGCGCATCGCTTCGAGTTCTTCCAGGGCTTTCAGCTCGCCTTTGAAATCCAGGGCGTTGCGTCGTTCCATCAGGGTGCAGTACCCGTCCAGGAAGTCCAGGCTCATCCGGGTGATTTCGACTCGGGTGGCATGCATGGCCTGGTCTTCACCCGCGACCAATCCGGCGGCTTGGTTCAGCAGGGTGCGCGCCTTGGCGCGAACCTCGGACGGATAGATCAGCGGCATGTCCCATGAGCTGCCGGTGTGGTAATCGGCATCCCGGATGGCGGCATCCATGAAGGTATGGTATGCGGCCATGGGGCCGGAGGCCGGTCCGTAGTACAGCTCGTAAAATTCCCGCAACAGCGCTTCGACATCGGCCTCGTGGTTCCAAAGCAACTTGGCGACGATGTACATGGTGGGGTTGTGGGAAGCCCAGGCGGTGCTGGGATCGGCGCTCCAGATGCGCACGCCGCGCTCGTAGAACGCCGGGATTTCTTCGCGCACGCGATGCACCATCGAGAAGGGAAAGCCGGGACAGGCCAGGTTGAAAAGATAGCCGCGGTCGGCAATGTAGTTGCCGACGTAGGGTTTCCAGGCCTCCAGCAGCCAGAGCGGGAAATTCGATTCGGGACAGACCGGGTTGTTGGGGCCATGAATCCGGCAGGTATGGATCGGCGCCAGCGAGATGGCCAGGTTGTCCATCGGTTCGATGTGCACGGGCGGCATCTGCAGCCCGCCATAGGCGTAGAAACCTACGCGCACGGTGGGAAATTCGTCGCGCAACAGGGTGGTGAGCTGGTTGAAAAACCAGACGTAACGGTCCGTATAGCCCGGTCCGGGGGTCATCAGTGGCACGGTATGAGTTTTGGGAGGATCAAGTTTGCGACAGTGGTCGCACTGACAGAACCCGCCGCCATCGTTGGGCCCCATGTGAAGCACCTCCATGCCGGGATTGTCGCGCAGCACCTGGCGATAATGCTCCGCCACGATGGCCAGGGTGCGGTTCTTGGCAATGTCGTCCGTGGAATAGGTGAGGCAGAGTTGACGACGCTGGCGTTTGCCATCGATCAACGCAAAGAGGTTGGGGTCCTCCTTGAAATGGGCCTCCCCACTCCGTCCACCGAAAGGGGCGATGCCATGCGCGCCATAGCGCCGTCCGACCCCCGGCATGCGGAGGCGTTCGCCCCAGAGCCCCTGCAGCGCGCCGCCGGGACCGCGTCGATAACTGAAGGAGGGCACCTGGATGGTACGTTGCGTTTCCAGGGTCAGGGTAGGGGATGAAGGCACGAAACGTCCCGTCTCTCCCGGCATGAACCAGCGTACGCCCAGTTGTTCCAGCAATTCGTAGGCCGCGCAACGCGTGCCTTCCGGCGACAGGCCACGCAACTGCGC
>CAZIUM010000343.1:0-2376 GCA_964542285.1 uncultured Lentisphaerales bacterium | reverse complement strand
GTGCGTCGGTTGATGTATCGGGTACCTTGCGTATTGCGACCTCAAGTTGGGTGTGCGTGAACACCCATGACGTAAATGGAGGAGCCCCCCTGTTCAATCTGGGGCGTCTGCATCTGCAAACGGGGAGCGCGATTGACGCCTCGGCCCGAGGATTTCGAGAATTTACGGGGCCGGGGAGCGCCCTGCATTACGGCGACTGGTGTGCCGGAGCCGGACACGGCGGCAAAGGGGGACGCGGGTCCAAAATCAATTTACTGGAGGGTGGCGTTTACGGCCGCAACCGCTTCCCCTCGCTGCCGGGTAGCGGCGGCGGCAACTGGAGATCCGATGGCCGGGTCGGTGCGCGCGGAGGTTACGGTGGCGGCGTCATCCGTCTGCGGGTCGAACGGGACGCGGTGATCGATGGAAGAATCCTGGCGCGCGGCGGCGCCGGTGAACACGCCTCGGGCGGCGGTTCCGGCGGCAGCATTCTCCTGACTTGTCAACAACTGCGGGGCGCAAGCACAGCGCGGCTGGATGCCTCGGGCGGCGAGGGAAGCAACTGGAGAACGGATCTTACGTCCAGCGGGGGTGGGGGAGGCGGCGGCCGCATCGTCGTGGCCATCGGCATGTCCGCTGCGGAACTTGAAGCGTTGAGATTGGATGCCGAAATTCCCCGCTTGACTGCCTATGACATGTACCCCGCCTTCGAAGGCATCATGACGACCTCGCCGGGGAACGGAGCTTACAACCTGCCGGATGACCTCGGCGCCGCACCCGGCAGCGCAACGTTTTTACGGGTTGGCCCGCCCGCCGGCAGTATCTTTTTTGTGCGTTAAATATCTGGCGATAAATATCTGGTTGCGTCATGGCAGGGTTCCGTGTTCAATAGGGGGTTCAGCAGACTCACTCCGTGAGATATCATAATACGATTCCGTCCGGGACATGATTGGGGTGGCTTGAGAAAAATACCAAATGACTACACAACCTTTACCATTTTCCCTGGTTTTGAACGACGCTTGTGACGGATATCATCTCTCGTTCGGGAAAACAAAACTCCGCGACTGCAGGATTGCGGTCGCCACTCCAGAAATCGAAACGGAGTATGCCGTGGACCTGGAGTTGTCCCATCACGGAGGGGCTTCGATTGTCAAAGGACACTCCAGTCTGGGGATCGTAACGTTGAACGTCGCCCCGAAAACAGACGCTGACGCTGTCGGAGTCGTTCTGTCGAGCCAATTGGACCTGACACGGCCCTGTCGCTGGCTGGAACTGGCGCCATTGGCCGCGGTCCATGTTTCAGACGTCTCGCATGTATTGTGCCATGGGCGCAGCATGGGGGGGTGTCAGTTGCTGCCGCTGGGGCAGGGGACGCCCAGGACCGAATTCGAAAGCCATTTTCAATGCATGCTCACCTGCGACAGCCATCGAAGGTTGCACTTGTCGCATCCTTTGATGCAACAGCATCCTTCGTCCGTCCGGGGGCTGGCGGACGAAGGCGGCGTTCATGAATTGCGCGTCCCCACGCGCATGGAATTTCCCACGCCGGGTTGCCTGCAGAGCGAATCGTTGACCCTTCTGGAAACAAGGCATGGTTTCGCGGCAATGACCGCATGGGCCGATTCCCAGCAGGTCAGTCCCCTGCCGGATACGCCGCAACCGGCGGGCTGGAACAGTTGGGACTACTACCGCTGGACCATTACCGAGGATGAGGTGCTGGCCAATGCCGACTTCATTGCGTCCGACCCCGTTCTGAGCCGCCACGTCAAGCGCATCATCGTCGATGACGGGTGGCAATATTGTCATGGCGAGTGGGAGGCCAATTCGCTTTTCCCCAGCGGCATGGCATCGCTGGCGCAAAAATTGCGAGGTATGGGGTTTATCCCAGGATTGTGGTTCGCACCGACCATCGCGGAGCCACACAGTCGCATTGCGCAATGGCACACCCACATGCTGGCCCGGGCCGAATCCGACAAGCCCTGCATCTGTTTTGACTGCATGCGTCGCTATGGGTTTTCGCTGGATCCCACCCGCGAGGATGTCAAACAATGGCTTTACGATTTGTTCGACCGTTATGCCTCCATGGGCTACGGCTATTTCAAACTGGATTTTCTGCGCACCACCTTGAAGGCACGTCGTTTTCATCGCAACGTGCCGCGCGGCACGATGATGCGCGAAATCGTCACGCCGATCGCCGCAGCCGTCGAGGGACGGGCTGATTTGCTCGGGTGCAATTACAGCTATGACGGCGGCAACGACCTGGTTCGGATGGTGCGGGCCGGGAGCGACATTCATGCCACCTGGGGCGAAACCAAGCGCAACGTTGTGGCCCTGGCCGCGCGATTCTGGGCAGGCAACCGCTTGATCTGAAGTTTAGCTTTTCCCGCGGCGCCACAA
>CAZIUM010000342.1:0-2377 GCA_964542285.1 uncultured Lentisphaerales bacterium | reverse complement strand
AGGCGCTGAAGGAAAGCGAGGCCTTGTTCCGCGGGGTCGCCATGGCCGCCTTCGACGGTCTTGCCCTGCTGGACCTGGACGGTCAATTTCAGTACGTCAACCGCCAATTCGCTACACTTGCCGGGTACACGGAGCAGGAACTGATCGGCTGCCATTTCACGCGAGTGGCTTTTCCAGAGGACCGCCGCCGATTGGCTCACCGGTACCAGAGGCGCACGTCCGGGGAAGACATGAAGGGCGCATACGAAACCCGCTTGCTGCGGAAAGACGGTGCCAGCGTTCCGATCATGATTTCGGTGCGCAAAGTTTCATGGCATGGAACCCCGGTGTTTTTCGCCGTGTACCGCGATCTTTCCGAACACAAGCGACTGGAAAATGAACTGCTGCGGATCGGCGAATGGGAGCGAATTCGTATCGGGCAGGACCTTCACGACACGATCGGTCAGCAACTTGCCGGTATGGCCTATCTGCTCGAGGTATTGGCGCGCAACCTGGGGCGGGAAAAATCCTCCCACGCCGAGAGCGCGCGTGAAATCGCCCAGATTGGACGTACGGCTCACGAGCAGTTGCGTGAGGTAGTCCAATCGGTTTTGCCGCTTTCCGAAAACGAAGGATTGCACGACGGCTTAAAACGACTTTGCCTGGCAAGCGGCACCCGGTCGGGGGTCTTTTGCCGGTTAAACGAATCAAACATGCGAGATGTTGAAGTCAATGCCGTGATGGCCAATCATTTGGTTTGCATTGCCCAGGAGGCTGTCGCCAATGCCGTTCGTCATGGCAATGCCCACAATATCGAGATCGACCTACGTCGTGAAATGGAGCGGGCTTTGCTGACCATTCGGGACGATGGGGGTGGATTTAATGTCAAGGCACACCGAGACCATGGATCCGGACTGAGAATCATGCACTATCGTGCGGATGTGATTGGAGGCCTGCTGACGATCGCAAGCCGCAAGGGCGAGGGGTCTACCGTCTCGTGTGCCTTCGAAATAGGAAGCCGGAACGATGAAAATGTGGAAACAGGGCTATCAAGGCAGTCGAAACCTTCAGTCGATCGCCTTCCATTCGACTTGCATGAAGTGGAACAAGTTTAATCATTCATGAAATTTAAACGAGATAAGAATCCTTCGCTGCAAACCGGTTCCTGCAAGCACAAGGTGATCCTGGTCGACGACCATCCCCTGGTTTGCAAAGGTTTGGAGCTGCTGATCGACGACGAGCCGGACCTGGAGGTTGCCGCCGTGGCGGGAAATGCACAGGAGGCGATGCAGATACTGAAAAAAACTCAAGCGGACCTGTTGCTGCTGGACTTGTCGCTCCCCGGCATGGCCGGAATGGACTTGCTGAAGAATCTTGTCGACCTCTATCCCGATCTGCCTGTGCTGGTGTTGTCCATGCATGAGGAGAACCTGTATGCCGAACGCGTGCTGCGGGCCGGCGCCAGGGGATATATCATGAAACAGGAGCCGGGCGAGACGGTTGTCGAGGCCATCCGTTGCGTGTTGTCCGGCAATATTTTCGTAAGTCCCGACATGCAGCGTCATCTATTGCAGGTCATGGTAGACAATGGAGGCGGTAAAGACGCTTTGGGCGGCGTGGAGTCCCTGGCGGATCGCGAGTTGCAGGTTTTTACTCTGATCGGCGAGGGATGTTCCACTCGGGCAATCGCCAAACGGCTGAGCATAAGTCCCAAAACCGTCCAGACCTACCGCGAGCATATCAAGACAAAATTGGGGCTGAAAAACTCCATTGATCTCACGCGTTCCGCCGTGATTTGGATTCGAGAAGGCCATTAACGAGACGAATTGCCCCGTAGCCAGACACGTACCGCTCGCGACTTCCCACAAACGTCAGGATCGATCGGTCTGACGAATCTTCCGGTGTCGGTAGGCAGAACGCTGATGCCACGATAGGTTTTTCCCTCATGACATATCGGCGAAATCCGCAATATCGGGCTGACAAAAGGCTGACTCATAAAACAGCGCCGCGCCCGATTGTGCGTAGACGGGGCCGGGAGTAGCCTGATAACCATCTACGGGGACTAGTTTTTTTATTTCCATTCCGTATTCTCGTGAACGTTGGGTTTTGTGCCGGTTAGGGCATATGGGGAGCGTTAGGTAAACAGAGATGAAAACGAATACGTTTAGACTGAAACAAGGAGTGATCGCTGCGTTGGCGGTCTGCTTTATGGGGTGGAACGCACTGGCGGAACCAATGCTTACCGGCAGCGGCACGGAGGCCAGCCCGTATCAGATCGCAAGTCTGGCCGATCTTGAGACCTTCCGCGACTGGGTCAACGCCGGAAACGATTGTGCGGGCGAATTCTACCAGCTTACGGCGGACATCGACATGACCGGCGTGAACTGGACGCCGATCG
>CAZIUM010000341.1:0-2383 GCA_964542285.1 uncultured Lentisphaerales bacterium | reverse complement strand
TTGTTCTGCGCCGCCGCGTGGATGTAGAAGCGTTTGCGCAGGACGCACTTGCTCTGCCGTGGGCAGCCGTTGCAGACGATCGGACGCGAGAGCCGCGCGCAGACCTCCTCGATGCGGAGGCGGTCTCCTTCCGTCAACCTTGGTTTCTTCATGGCTACTCCTCATTTCCGGCGGAATAGCCGGTACTAAGGCCTTTGGAAGCGGGGGTGAATTCAGCGAATCATCAGCATGGTGCCGGGATAATAACGCGCGAAGAAAATGGAGCCAGGACTTCCGTTTTCGGCCTCGACAGACGCTTTGCCGGAAAATGCCTCCCAGCCTCCTTGAACATACCCGGCGAAATCTTCATCGTTTGATGGACACCATAGGGTTGTCGTCGGCACTTCCGTGACTTGCGCCAACCGCAGCAACTGCTCCATCGGCAAGCGGGGATGCCAGACGGCGACCCGGCCGCCTCCGCCCCGCGTGGTTGCGCCGGAGGCGCTGATTTCGCCTATTCCGGCCAAACGTCCGCAGTTCATCACGATGCCACCGCCGGATCCACCCGAGTAATACCCGGAATAGGTGATCTGCCCGTTGGCCTGGATGAGGCCGTCGACATGCGCGGTGCCCGCGACCTGGAACACCAGCAATCCGCCCCCGCGCCCGGCCTTGGTGATGTCGTTCCCGCCACTGCCGGGCAACAGGGGCATGTGGGCCACACCGTAGACCGGCCCCGGACCGCCACTGCCCGTGCCGCCGCCGAGCCCTCCGTAGCTGCCGCCGCAGCCGCCGACGCTGGTCGAGCTCGTTGAGCGACCCGCCCCCGGGCCACTGCCGGCCCAGAACCCGCCGCCCACGGCATCGATGACACCCCCCTCGAGGATCGTCAACCGTCCCAGGTCAAACAACACGCCCCCGCGGCCAGCTGTCTGCGTTGCCGCGTCGTAACCGTCGGCATCCGGATGGCTGAAGGCGTAGAGCGTGGAATACAACGCGGAGCCACTCTCCATGCGCAGTTCGCCGGCGACCCGCAGCAAGGTGCCATAGAAGGGGCGCGCCGCGGCGATCTCGCCGCCATAGAGCCGCAGCGAACCGCCGGCCGCCAGGATCAGGTCGCCCCGGACATCCAGCGTCCGCAGCGTGGGAAGGCCCACCTGGCCGGCGATGGTCAAGGTGCCCTCCACAACCAGATCGTCCAGTCCGGGCGCCACAACATGCACATCCATGAACGACGGATCGATGGTGGAACCGGCCAGGAACAGCAGATCGGGCAGGTACAGGGTGCCATCCTCCGACATGCTGTAGGTCGCACCGAGCAAACCACGTTTGGCGCTGAAGCGGACCGCCGGAAAGGGCGGATCGAGTTTTCCCTGTTCGGTGCTGTCGTAGATCACGGCGATGCGTCCGCCCCCGCCACCGCCGGATGAATTACGCGCGTCGCCGCCCGCCGCGCTCAGCAGGCCGCTGGCGGCACCGGCCAAGGTCTGGCACTGAATCAGGATCGATCCGCCCGAACCCCCGCCTCCCTGGTTGGCCCGCCCCTGCGTGCCGTTGGCCTGGATGGTGCCGCTGATGGTCGCACGTCCGGTCGCATCGATGCGGACGGCGCCGCCGCCCAGACCGCCGCGGCTGAACCGGTGACGGCCCGCACCGCTTCCCGGCGCCTCTGGAGCATCGATCGACCCATAGCTTCGCCCGATGTTCTCCCAGTTGTTGCGCGCCCAGGCGCCCACGCCGCCGTGTCCGCCGCCGGGAGCATAGGTTCCCAGAGTGCAGCCGGGGCCATACGGGTTGCGATAGCCACGTCCATTGGCATCGATGGTCGCACCGGAACTCTGCGTACAGTCCTGGCAAACGATCCAGACGCGATTGGACATTTCCGTGTCGTCGAAATTGAACAGGTAGGTCGCCGAAATCGGCTGGTAGGGACGAATGGTTCCCCCCGTGAGATTTACGGTATCCGCCCGCAGCCGGGTCATCCAGTTCTGCATGTCGAGTGTCCCCCCGGTCATGCTGAAATCGCCCATCACGGCGGTTTCCTCCGTCAGGCGGATTTCAGCGCCGGCGCCGACCGTCACGCTCGAACCGGGGCCGGGGACACCATCGCTCCAGTTTCCATGATGGAACCAGTTGTCGGTTCCAAAAGCGCCGGTCCAACTCGTGATCTGCGGCTCCAGAAGCGTTCCGCCCTGCACCAAACCAATCATGTTGGCCTGAGCGACATTTCCGGCAAGATCTGTTGCTGTCAGCGTCACTTCGTGGGTTCCGGTTTCGACCAAAACGACGCGTTCCGGATCATCCGGTGCCTGGTCATTTCCGCTGGAAATTGTCAGGCTGTATAGTCCATTGGTTTCACTGGAGCCGTCATCGCTAAACACGACAATGCTTTCACTATCCCTAC
>CAZIUM010000340.1:0-2389 GCA_964542285.1 uncultured Lentisphaerales bacterium | reverse complement strand
TATTGAGATTTTTTGCCCGTGACAACCCCTTTTTTCATTTTTGCGCCCGTGATCCATCCTTTATTTTGCATTTCAATAATGGGATTTGGCTGGTATAGTACTTGGCATTAATTCAAAGCGGAAGCCAGAGCATGCATTTCTATCGAACACATACTTGTAACGATTTACGTAGCCAGCACGCGGGGCAACCCGCCCGTCTTTCGGGATGGGTTTTCCGCAAGCGCGACCATGGCGGCATTCTTTTTATCGATCTGCGCGATCATTACGGCATCACCCAGGTCGTGGTGCATCCGTCCCGACCGTTTTTCGAAACCATGACCCATCTGCACTTGGAAAGCGTGGTGACGTTTTCCGGAACGGTGACGCCACGCGATCCCGAAACCGTGAACCCGGATCTGGTCACGGGCCAGGTAGAACTGGTGGCGGACGAATGCCGTGTGGAAGCGTCCAGCGAGGTTCTGCCGATTCACCTGGCGGGCGAAGAGGAAATCGGCGAAGAAGCGCGTCTGAAACATCGGTTTCTGGACTTGCGGCGGCCTTCGGTGCATGACAATATTGTGTTGCGATCGAAGGTGATCTCGCATTTGCGGCGCCAGATGGAAGCGCAGGGATTCCTGGAATACCAGACTCCCATCCTGACCAGCAGCTCCCCCGAGGGGGCGCGCGACTACCTGGTGCCCAGCCGGGTGCACCCGGGCAAGTTTTATGCCTTGCCGCAGGCGCCGCAGATGTTCAAACAGTTGTTGATGGTGGGCGGATTCGACCGCTATTTTCAGATTGCGCCCTGCTTCCGGGACGAGGATGCGCGAGCGGATCGCTCGCCGGGCGAGTTCTACCAGCTTGATCTGGAAATGTCGTTTGTTACGCAGGAGGATGTGTTCGCCGTGGTCGAGACGGTTCTGCACGACACCTTTACGACGTTTTCCAAGCGCAAGGTGGACGCCCCGCCTTGGCCGCGCATTCCCTATCGCGAAGCCATGCTGAAATACGGCACCGACAAGCCCGACCTGCGCAATCCCCTGGAAATGACGGACGTCACCGAAATTTTCCGGGACTCGGGGTTCAAGGCCTTTGCGGGAGCGATTGAATCCGGTGCGGTAGTGCGTGCCCTGCCGGTGCGGGAAATCAAGTCCCAGCCGCGCAGTTTCTTCGACAAGCTTGTCGGATACGCCATCGATCAGGGCGCCAAGGGCCTGGCCTACCTGGTGTGGGACGGGGGACGGATCAAGGGCCCCATCCTGAAGTTTCTCAACGAGGAAGAACAGGCTGCCCTGGCGCGGGCCGGGGACATGCACGATGGCGATGGAATGTTTTTCTTCTGCGATCGCGAGGAGATCGCGGCGCGCTTAGGCGGCGAAATCCGCTCCAAACTCGGGCGGGATCTCGAGCTGCTGGAAAGAGATGCCTACCGGTTTTGCTGGATCGTGGATTTTCCCATGTACGAGCGCGATCCGGAAACGGGCGCCGTGATGTTCTCGCACAATCCCTTTTCCATGCCGCAGGGCGGCATGGAAGCGCTGGAAAAGAAATCGCCCCTGGATGTGCTTGCGTTTCAGTACGACGTCGTATGCAACGGGGTGGAGCTTTCGAGCGGCGCCATCCGCAACCACAATCCGGAAATCATGTACAAGGCGTTTGGAATCGCCGGATACAGCCGCAAGGAAGTGGAGGCCCGTTTCGGGTGCCTGCTCAACGCCTTCCGTTACGGCGCGCCGCCACACGGCGGCATTGCCCCTGGCGTAGATCGTATGGTCATGCTGCTGGCGGGCGAGGACAACATCCGTGAAGTGATTGCCTTCCCCATGAACCAGAAGGCACAGGACCTGATGATGCAGGCGCCCGCCCCGGTGAGCGAAAAACAATTGCGCGAATTGCATATCCAATTGCGGCGCGATGCATCGGAAGATTGAGTGGGAACTCAGCGGCCATGCGTACCATCGGCGTGATCATTAACGACACCAAGCCACGGGCCGGAGAGGCCCTGCGGCAGGTGGCGAAACACGCCGAACGGCTGGAGTTGCGACTTTTTGCCGAGCCTTCCACGATTGCCCTGGCCGGCGGAGGTCCTCCCTGGACCCCCTGTCCCGTGCGGAATTTTGCCGGGGTGGCGGAGGTCGCGGTGGCCCTGGGCGGCGACGGCACCCTGTTGCAGGCCGCGCATCGGCTCCAGGAAAGCCAATTGCCGCTCATGGGGTTTAACATCGGATCGCTGGGATACCTCACCTGTGTCGACGAGGCTCATTTCGATGTGGCCTTGCGGGCTCTGCGTGAAGACCGCTACCGGATCAGCGAGCGCATCACCCTCGCGGGACAGGTACGGCGTCGCGACGGTTCCGTCGAGGATGTCGACCTGCTGGTACGTGCCATGTCGATGGGCAAGTTGCATCAC
>CAZIUM010000339.1:0-2398 GCA_964542285.1 uncultured Lentisphaerales bacterium | reverse complement strand
CACGCGCAACTCCGCCGCAGTCCCTGTCCAGGCCAGGAAAGATGCCAGCACGAGCAGGGGCCAAACCTTCGCCCGGATTCTCTGTTTGCTTGTCATGGTTGCCTCCATAATTTTTTATGGGTGGTTTGAAAAATCGCGATTACGCAAACACGGCCTGGCCCCAGGATGCCCTCACGTAGACTTCCGGAGCGTTGTCGGATCGCACTTCGACGCCGCCGCAGAGGAGGTCCCGTCCGTCCTCCGTCCCCCAGTGGCATTGAATGCAGGCGGTCAGACGTTCGCCGGCGCGGGGCGCCCGCGTCGCGTTCAAGACCGTCCAGGGGAGGCGCCAGGTGAAGGTGTAGCCCTTGCCGTCCGGGCGCTCGCGGTAGGACCCTTGAGCGCCTTCCGGATTGACGCGGGCCTTCGCGGGATCGCTGCCGGGAAGAATGCAGCAGCCGGCCGCCCGTTCGGGCGTGGAGTACCAGAGGCGGATGTCGTTGATTCCAGTCTCCGCCCCCTCCCCCGGCGCATCGTCCGTCACGGCTTGCAGATGAAGCTGCAGCGCGTCGGATTCCCAGGATTTGCGCATGTCTCCATCGAACGCCAGGGGATTGCGCAGGGGGTACGGATCGGCCACTTCCCCGCCCACGTACAGAGCCTCGTCATCGTACAGCAGGGTGATTTTGGCATAACAGAAATCGCCGAACTGATCCGGCGTGCGGACCGTCACCGCCTGCGTGCGGTCCCAGTCCCCGGGATCGCCTTCAAGGAACGGGATTTTGTTCACGCGCGGTACGCGAATTTCGGAACACGATGCCTGGATGCGGTAGGTCGGCGACGGCGGCAGGACGATCTCCCCGGAGGTCACATCCCGTTTCGTGGCGCTGAACCGCAGGGCGAACAGGTCGGCATCGTGCATCACGAAACGCAACCGGACCGGGCGTCCCCGCAGCGCCTCGAGATCGCCGCCCCCTTTCCAGGTCACGCCGGCATCCAGGTCGTCGCCAAACAACGGATTCATATCCTCCAGTCCGAATCCTTCCAGCGCCCGCCCGTCCGCATCCTGGATTTCCACCCGGATCGATCCGGCCGCCGAGGTCGCGTAGTTCAGGCGCAGGCAGCGTCCCTCGAACACCAGGGGCTTGGTGACGAACTCGCCGCCGCAATACTCCGCGTGCAGCGACACGAATCCCCGCGGCCGCACTGCCAGCCGGCGGATGCGCCCAGGCGCATCGGGCAGCATGTAATGTTCCGTAATATAAAGACTCCACTCCGTATCGCTCGTGGGCACGATGCCCCAGACGGGATAATTGCAGCGCTGTCCCCAGTTTTGGGGGTCCAGTCCGGGGCGCACCCAGGCGTCCAGGTAGCGCGTCCAGTGGACCCCGTCACGGCTGGCCATGAACAGGCCGTCGTTGCAGCCCGGCGTCGAGGGGGCGGGAGTATCGCCGTGCCGGATCCAGCGCTGCTGCACGTAGCGATTCGGGAACGAAAGATAAAGATGCTCGGCGCCGGGACAGGGAAGCGTGGCGTTGGTGTAGAGTTGCACGTCCGGCTCCCCGTCGGCATAGACGTTCTCGACCGGCGCGGTCCAATGGACAAAGTCCTCCGAAAGCGCCGACTGGATACAGCGAACGCGGGACATTCCCGCCGCTGTCTCGCGGTTGACCCACACGCGGGTGTAGCTGCGATAACATTCCTGGATGGAATCCCAGAAGGCGGTGTTGACGGTGTCGAACGCGCCCGGGTATTCAAGGGGGCGATCGGTCATTCGCCGCCACGTAATCCCGTCGGACGAGGCCAGGGCATACAATTGTCCCGCGTGGGATTGCAGTCCCTTGTAGCGCTCGGCAGCCCGGCAGTCCGGATTCGTATCGATAAACGGAGGCGGCACCCCGGGAGTATCCGTCGGGAGCAGGTTGTTGGCGCGGGAACCGCGAAACTCCGTCAACCCCAACTCCGGACGACAAAAGGTGCGACCCCCGTCGTGACTTTCGGCCAGGGCCGCCAAGGTGACGCGATCCAGCTTGTGAACGCCGGAAATCGTCGCCCGGTAATAGAGGCGCACAACATCCCCATCGGCCAAGACAGCATAGGGAAACGCGCTGCCCGTCTCCCAGGGAGCCTCCAGCACGAACGCCTCGCGGCGTTCCGGATGCTTCAAGTCGAAACGCACTCCTGAAAGTCGGTCGATTAAAACCCCGTCCACCAGCAGCTCCCAACGACTGCCAATGCGAATGGTTCCCGTATGTTGCATGGTTCCCCTTCCGTGCCTGGACACTGTGGGCAGACCGGTATGCCATCGATGGCACAAATATTATCCTATTTGAATTTCCCTGACAACCCTGAAAATAAATCGCCCTCAGGGACATTTCATCTGCTTTGGCCGGAGGGGGGCATAGCTGCCATGTCGGCA
>CAZIUM010000338.1:0-2416 GCA_964542285.1 uncultured Lentisphaerales bacterium | reverse complement strand
CGTCGGCCCCCCGGAGCTGGTCAACGACTGCCTCTCGGCGGACGCCGCCGGCCGGGCAAAGATGCAGGCCGGGTACTTCGCGGCCGACGCCGCGTCCCGCGCCAAGTTCGTGGACGGGATCTGGGAGCCGGCCAAGCTCTCTTTCCAGCCCGTCATGGACGCCGGGACACCGGCGTCTTTCTGCGCGCACTTCACGATCGGCCCCTTCCCGAACGCGCAGACCATTCAGGTGGCGGCCGGGGAGATCTGGACGGGTGTTCCTGGTCCGGCCCCGGGCGCGCGGGAGTTCATTTCGGGCGTTTCCGAAGCAGACGACCTGGCGGATTTCGTCGCGCGGGTCAACGCGGACGCGACCTCCGCTGCGATCGCCATGGATGTCGGGGGTAACACCGGCGTTCTCACCGGGAAGCTCCCCACGACCGTCCTGGCCGGCGTCTCCTCGCACGCCAACTGCGTGATCGGTGGGATCAACCCGCCGGTCGCCGCGGTGGACAAGAACCGGTCGGGGGGCACCTACACGGTCTCCGCAGTCGATGTTGGCTTCCTGGTCGGCGGCGTCAATGAGATCGTGATCGGTACGATTCTCGGCAACGCGACGTGGCCGCGGGTCAAGAGTCTGCTCTGCACCACGGCCGGCGGCGCGGTGCGGGTTCTCGCGACGGTGATCCGGACGGTGCGCGGTGGGGCAGGCAACCGCTACGCGCTCTGCCTGGCCGATGGTGGCGCGATCTTGGCCGACGGCGACGTGATCGAGTGGGAGATGGTCTGGTAGCAGGGGCGCCAACTCCCGCGCCCGTGATCGGAGGTGTCTCGTGTCCGGAAAACTCATAGCTTCCCAGATTGCCAGTGCCCCCGCTCCCGGCATCGTCAATCTCGATTGCGGTCCAGGATCGGACGGCAATATCGTAATTGCGGCAGATACCGCACTCACTTCAGATATGTACTACAACAACTTGACCGTTGACCCTGGGGTAACTTTGGCGGCTGATGGATTTCGCATCTTCGTCAAAGGCACCTTGATCAACAACGGTACGATTGCCGCTGTTCCAGCCAATGCCTTGGACGGAACCAGAGGCGACAATGCCGTTGCTGGCGTCGGCGCCGGAGCGGGGGGTGCCGGAGGAACGCACAACTACGGCTCACCATTTCACTCCTCGTTTGGCCCATTGTGCTCAGGGGGCACTGGTGGCGACGGCGGGGTCGGAATGGACGGCAATGCTGGTCAAGCTGCCCGACCAGACTTGGCTGCCGGAACCGGCGGCATTGGTATGGGCGGTCGAGGGGCGTTGGGTGGTGTTGGCGGTGGATCTAATTTTGGAAAAGTCGGCGGTGACTCTGGAACGCAAGGCGGCATTCCTCCGTACAAAGACTTTGGAATGACCTGGCCAACCCTGGGTCGCTTCAATAATGCTGGTACCTACTATCCGGACTTCGCCGCTGGTGGTGGTTCTGGTGCAGGTGGTGGTGGTGGTGCCGGGGATGGCGGAATCGATCATGGCGGTGGCGGTGGTGGCGGGGGAGGAGCTGGCGGCGGTTGGCTCTATATCGTTGCCAACACTCTGACCAACAACGGCGTGATTGAAGCTGATGGTGGCGCCGGAGGCAATGGGGGGAATGGCGTCGGTGCTGGTGGGGCTGGAGCTGGCGGCGGCGGTGGCGGTGGCGGTGGAGTCGTCAAGCTCGCTTATATCACGGCCACAGCGGCGGGCACGGTTCGGGCTGCTGGTGGCGCCGGTGGCTTGGCGGGTACTCCAACCGTCGCCGGGGCTCCTGCTGCTGGATCTGCTGGGTCCGCTGGCTATGTTATCAAGTACGACATGACGGTCGGCACGGCCGCCGTTTCGTAGAGAGGTGACCCGTACCGGAACGGGCATGCTCTCTGCCGTAGGCGGGGCAGGCGGGGCGGAGCAAAACGGCGGTGGTGTCGGCGCTTCCGGCGACACCGGCGCATCTGGCAAGATCATCCGGATCGACCTGGCCGCCGGGACGGTAACCGTCTCCTAAGAGGAGGAAGATCGTGGCTAAGCCAGGAGCACTCAATACCTGCCAGAACGTCTCGATGGCCGGCGTCGGTTCCCCCAGCGAGCGCGGGGCCGCGCAGCTGGTCTTTGACCTCATCAGTTACGGCGGGGTGCCGCTGGAAGGGGCGGCCGGGAACGGTGCGGCCGGGGCCGCGGTGGACGTGTCCGCGCTCGCCGGCCGGAACGTGCTGATCTCCACGGAGGGGGTCACCCGCTTCCTCGTCAACGCAGCCCCCACGGCAACTGGTTGGTGGTTCTCACTGCCGGCCGGGCCCTCCCAGAAGGTGCGCCTCCCCGACAACGCCTTGACCCTTGCCGGCTGGGGGGTGGGGGCCGCCCATCGCTACGTCGTGGTTCCGCTCGACGAGGAAACCTAGCCCGTGGCCTGGCCGAAT
>CAZIUM010000337.1:0-2418 GCA_964542285.1 uncultured Lentisphaerales bacterium | reverse complement strand
GCGTCGGCCCGCTCCTGCACTGCGGCTATCTGCTTTCGCTGACCGTCGAAGGCCGGGTGGAGGACCACAACTCCGGGTACGACAAGGTGTCCGTCCGTGCCTATACCGCCACCGAGCTTCAGTCGGAACTCCCTTTCTTTGAAGGGCACAACAACGGCAACGGCTGCGCGATGGTCGACGAACAGGCCACCACCAATGTCTGGTTCTGGAGTAACGGTTCGGTCCGGCTGCGGTACGATACCGTCGACGGGTTGTACCATACCGACGCCTATGCCGAGATCACGGCGGCGGCATTTGTGGATGTCCTTGAAGTTGAGTTAAAGGATGGGGCAAACATCGTCAACGATAATGGCTATGTTTACATCAACTCTACACCTCAAATGCCACAGATCACGGCGGCCCTCAAACCAGCCAACTTGCCGGGAAATGCCAAGTGGCGGCTTCACATCGAATACAAACGGAACCCGCGAAATGATGATGCGTATTACCCAGGGCCGACGGCAGCATCTTGGAAAACGCTTTTAGCAGGAGAAGTTTGGAATATCGCGGATGAGTTTGCAGCGGACTTCCGAGGCGGGAAGGCGACTCTTTACTGCGAATATCAGGGTCTGGAGTTCGAACACGTATTTCATATCAGGGGGAACAATCCAACGGAAGCAGCAGCAGAAGCTGAAATCGGGAACAATCCGTGGTACGCAATACCCATTGCTCGGCATGAGTCAGGCACCCAGAACGGTCGCACATATATTCAGTTCAACGAGGTTGGCACTCTTGGGCCCAACCCCGCCGACTTCAAGCATTGCCCCAATTTCGGAGCTCCGAATGGATGGGGGATAATGCAACTCGATCCCCCGCCGAGTGATGAGGCACTTTGGAATTGGAAGCAGAATATTGCTGATGGGAAAGCTCATCTTGCCAATCCATGTCGCACGGCCGCAGTGGCGTGGATAGCCAATCAGGAGGCGCAGCAACAGGCCGAAGAACCTGGCATGCCGCTTGAAAATTACATCTTCACATTTAATGGGGTGGATTTCCGAAAAGGAACAGATCGGACACCTATCGATGCATGCACCATTCAGCGCTACAATGGTGCAGCCTTGTGGGTGATTTACTGGAAGAACAAAACCCCCACCGAACCAGGTAGCTGGCAAATCCGAGACACACATCGCGCCTACGTTGATATCGTATGCGGCGAAATAGACTAGGAGAGACCATGAACACCCGCTTATACACTGTGACCGCTCTTGTGCTCTTCGCGTTGTCCGAGTTCATTTACGCGCAGAATCCAACGCGCATCATTGATCGCGAAGAAATGACAGTACGGGCACATCAATCTTGGGAAGGGCCGTATGTTTTTTCCGATGAACAGATCGTAAGCATTGAAGGTCAAACCGATTTACACATTCTTATCTATCGCAAAAGAGGGAATGAGGGGACTTTGGTCGACTTCGCATCTGCCGCCTCGGAAGGTTCTCTTCGCTTGCTTCGAGAGGCAGACACAAACCTTAAAGGTGTCGTTCCGGTGCTCGAAGGTATTGACGTGCTGCCGGGTGCAAACGAGGCCGAGATACTGGTGCGATGGCGTCACCCTGGGCAAGGTGGACTTCGCTCGGTCCATAAGTATCGCTACAACTCGGAAGGCTTGGAACTAGTTGCACGTTCCGACTTGGTGCGCGTTGATCGGAAAATGAAGTGGGTGGTGGTAGAGCCTGCCGAACGTTCGACACCAGCGAGGCTTGCCCCTAGTTCTGAATCTGCCCGATAGAGTTTCCGTAATCATCTTCAACGATTCGCATACACGCAGAATTATTAGGATTCTGTGCCCCTGAGTCTGCTGGTTCATTCGGAGGGATGCATTCGATGCGATTCCTGCTGAAATCGCGGCGATTCCGGCTTCTGCCTGTGGCCCTTGCGATGGCCTGCGCCACATGGGTCGTAGCGGCGCTGCTCGGGGAGGACGAGAATGCCGAGGATATCTACAACTGGCGGCTGCATCGGGGTCTTGTCGAACGGCAGGCGACCGGCTTGCAGGACCTGGCTGAACGCTTCCTCATGCATCAGGAACTCTATCTTTGGATATCGCCGCCCGACCCCGATTTCATCCTCTTTCAGCCTGGCGAGACGATCCCCATCCTCGACCTGAAAGCCTTCCCGGCGTCATTCATCGACAATCTTGCGGGCGAGATCGGCGCGGACGGCGTGGTGCGCTTTCGGGTCTGGATATACGAGGACGCGGGCAGTCCGGGGCGCGAGATCGTCATCGAAAGCCTAGAGCAGACGGTCATCGCCCGGATCGGGCGCGACCGGGACTATTCGCCGGAATGGTTCGTCCGCGCCCTATACCCGGCGCTTGACACCTACGACGAGTGGCGGCGGGACTGGCTGACCGCCTGCTACGATCCCGCCCGCGTCTGCATG
>CAZIUM010000336.1:0-2444 GCA_964542285.1 uncultured Lentisphaerales bacterium | reverse complement strand
CGAAATTCGCATGGGTGCCTCAATCGCGCCTCTCATCATAGACTGGAAGGATGATCCGAACCGTTGTGCCGGTTTTGTCGCTGTCGATGGCGACCAGCCCTTCGTGATCGATCAGGGTGCGACGCACGATCGGCAGTCCCAGTCCGACACCACGGGGCTTGGTGGTGCAAAAGGGTGAGAATAGCTTTTCGTTCAGATCGTCCGGGATTCCTGTCCCGTTGTCACGCACCGTAATAACCACGGCCGGGCGTCCGATGCCGATTTCATCCCGGACGGCGTTCAGGACCACGCGGGGGGCCGGCGTTGCTTTTACCGCATCGAAGGCATTTTGCAGAATTCGGGCGACGGCATCCGCCAGGACTTCGGAGTCCGCCCGCAGCGGCGGAATATCTCGGGGCAAGGAAACTTCCACTTCTGGGATGGGGTCTTGATTTTTTCGCGCTTGAGTCAACGCTTTTTCGAACAATGCGGGCAGGGATACGGGTCCGAAACGCAGCGTTGGAGGATTCGCGAACTGATCGAGCTGGTCGACGATGGTGTTGAGCCTTTCCACTTCCTGGATGGTCAGGTCGCGAAACCGGGTACGGAACTCCTCGTCGGCGTATTTCTCCGGTAGAAGCTGTGAGAACGTGTTGATGGCAACCAGCGGATTGCGAACTTCGTGTGAAATGGCCCCGGCCAGTTCGTTCCAGAACTGGGTTCGCTCGAGATTGTTCATTTTTTCAAGAAAGATTCGTTCCTCGGTCAGGTCCTTGATCACGGCCATGGCGCCCATGCCGTGCCCATTCTGCTGCAATCGCCGCACATGGATCGAGAGTTCGCGGCGGGTCAGGGGGTCGACCCATTCCACCGGGGCGGGAAGTTCTTTCCCGTGCATGCAGCGCGTGAGCTGTGAGGCGATCACACTTCCGGTCTTTTTCACCGGCTGGCCGATCATCTCTTCGGCGGCGACCCCCAGCAAATGTTCGGCGCCACAGTTAAACCATTGAATCGTGCCTTCCTCCCCTGCCGCCACGATGCCGACTGGAATAGTCTGCAGCAGGGTTTCCGCCAGGACTTTTTGAACGGCAAGGGTTTCGTGAAGCAGCGAATTCTCGATAACGATCGAAACTTGTTCCGCCAGGAGGGACAGATCCTCGATATCGAGTTGCTCGAACGGAACCCCGGAAGAGAGGCGACCCAGGCAGAGCCAGCCTAGGAGACGATTTCTCCCGAACAGCGGAAAAAGAATCTCCGCACCCTGGCGTTCAAGGTTTCTTTCCAGGAGAAGTCGTTCATCCAGGGAGTCGATGTGCCGGAGCATGGATCGGGAGATGCCGTGCGCATGCACCTGTAGCCAGCGCACAAAAGGATCGGATTCCTCAAAAACCAGATCGCGCGTGCAGGGCAAGGATTTCACTCCGGCCTGAAAACGATACGTTCCGCCGGTCTTTTTTGAAAAGATGCCGACACGGGCAACGCGCGCACTGTCGGCAATGCCTTCCACGATGTTTTCCAGCATGTTGTCGAGGTTGTCGAACCGGCGAAGCGCTCCGGAAAAATCGGCCAGGGAAGGCGCGATTGGGTCGCGTTTCGGCCTCTCGGTCGGAGGAGGCGAATTCCGTTCTTCGCGCAAGATACGGTTTTCCTGCAGCAGGTGGATATACCTTTGCACCTGATCGAACAGTTCTTGGATTCGGGTTCGTCCGGCTTCGGGCGATTCGGTTCCGTAAAGTCCTTCCTCTGTGACCATTCGAACCGGATCGGAGCGGGGCTCTCCGAGGGCGATAATCACCACTTCGGGAAACTCTCGTTTTATCGCCGGCAGCCAGGGAGCGCATCCCGTGCCGCGAAGATCGGCAAAGAACGCCACGGGCGAATGGGTCATCAAGAGCAGTTTCAACTCGGCAGGATCACAAACCGCTAGAACCCGGCTGCGATCATGGAGATACCCCTTCAGGCGTGTTGCCAGCGCGTCGTCGCGGGTGTATAGAATGCTGACGGGGAATTCGTTCATCGGTGTATTCCCTAGCATAAGTTCCCCGGGTTTGGAAAGTGAATATGAAATACGGTCCCCTGCCCCACCACACTTTCCACATGAATCGTTCCGTGATGTTCCTCGATGATTCCATGGGAGACGGAAAGCCCCAGTCCGACTCCCTCCTCCCGGGTGGTGAAGAACGGATCGAAGATGCGGTTCAGGTTTTCTTCCGGAATACCACAGCCGGTGTCCTCGATGTCCAGCCGGACACAACTCATTGCGCCGGGCACGTTCGCCGGGAGGGAATCGGGGATTGCCCCCGTGCTTGCGGTCCGAACGGTCAAGGTTCCGCCCTTCTCCATCGCATTGGCCGCGTTGATGAAAAAGTTGATCAGGGCCTGTACCAACTGATCGATGTCGGCGTGGATACGGGGGTCCTTGGCATCCAGGTGCCGCCGAATCGCGATATTCTTCTGGTCCAGCC
>CAZIUM010000335.1:0-2447 GCA_964542285.1 uncultured Lentisphaerales bacterium | reverse complement strand
AAACCATGAAGCTGTAGGTCCACCAACTGACGACCGGCCCGGTACCGAACATGAATCCGTATTTACCGGGAACCGAACGGATGATGCGCGCATATTCGATGAACTCGTCCCAGTCCCGCGGGGGGCGCTCGGGGTCCAATCCGGCCTCGTTAAAGACATCCTTGCGGTACATCATGGCCATGACCAGGTGACGGTAGGGCAAGGCCCAGACATGCTTGCCATGCGGCACCCCGTCCCGCTCCGTGTCCGCGGCCCGGAACACCACCGGCCAGGCGGCGTCGACCACGCGAGTGCGCAGTTTGACGATGGCGGCCTCGACTTCCTCCGGGGTGGGGTCCGCCAGCCAATTCCCGTCCTCGTCCCACTCTCTCGTTCGGGGGTTGGCGCTATCGAGACGCGCCAGCAAAAACTCCAGCGGCACCAGGAACCCATGGTTGATGTAAGTCGAGGACTGCCGGAAATTGACGTACATCCCGTGCGGCGGGACCCCGGTGGCGATCGACATCAACGGGCCCTGGTCCATCGCCATGCCTTCCAGCCCCGGGAAGGAAAAGGGTTCCAGGGCATACTGGGGATAGCGCTTGGCGAATTCGCGCACAATCATGCGACTGACTTCGGAATTAATGTCCGTCGCCACGGCCGTGGGCAGGGTCTGCATGCGCAGCATAATGCGCTCGTCCGTATCCTGGGTCTGTCCCTTGACGGAAAGAACCCCCGGAAGAACGACCGCCATGGCCATCGCCAAACATCGCAAGGCCCGCGGCCCGCCTTTTGAAATCAACATCATGACACCTGCTTAAGAGTCTTTCAAAAATGAAAAAACATCGTAAAATAATGTGATACCAAGCGTCAAACCCTAAAATCGTTTTGTTTGTTATGATTGATCTTTTCTCCTGCGTCAGCGACACCCTGTTGCCCCTGCCCTTCGCGGACGGCGGCGTCCGGGCCGGATTCCCCTCCCCGGCCCAGGACTACCTGCGCGAGGCCCTGGACTTTAATCGTGACCTGGTACGGCACCCGGAGGCCACGTTCTATGCCCGCGTCACCGGCGATTCCATGAGCGGCGACGGCATCCAGGACGGCGACCTGTTGGTGATCGACCGCGCCGAACCCCTGAAGGAAGGCGCTCTGGCCGTGTTTGCCATCGACGGTGAATTCACTCTCAAGCGCCTGAAGCGCATCGATGGAAAAACCTACCTGGTCCCGGCCAATCCGTCCTACCGGCCGATCGAAATCCGCGAAGGCCAGGAACTGTCCCTCTGGGGCGTGGTAACCTACATCATCAAGCGACCATGACAACCTTCGCATTAATCGACTGCAACAATTTTTATGCCTCCTGCGAGCGGTTGTTCGACCCCACGCTGGCGGAACGGCCCGTGGTAGTGCTTTCCAACAACGACGGTTGCGTCATCGCCCGCTGCGGGCGCGCCAAGGCCCTGGGCATCCCCATGGGCATGCCCTTTTTCAAACTGCGCCCCCTGGTCGAACGTTTCGACATCGCCGTGCGCTCGTCCAATTACGAACTGTACGGCGACTTGTCCCGCCGGGTGATGACCGTTCTGTCGCGCTTCAGCCCCCGCATGGAAATCTATTCCATCGATGAAGCGTTCCTGACCTTCGACAACTCCCTGCTGGAGAGACGGTCCGGCCTCGGCGAGGAAATACGCGCCACGGTGTCGCGCTGGGTCGGCATCCCGGTGAGTATCGGATTGGCCTCCACCAAGACACTGGCCAAGGCCGCCAACTGGCAGGCCAAGCACAACGCCACCAACGTGTTCCAGGTGCGGGGTGACGCCGACAGGCGCCAACTGCTGACAAGTATGCCGATCCAAGAGGTCTGGGGCATCGGCGCGCGGATCGCACGGCGTCTGTCGGCCATGGGACTCCATACCGCGGCCGATTTTGTCGATAAGCTGGACGCACGCCAGGTCCGGCGTGAGTTCACCATTACGGGCTGGCGCACCTGGCGCGAGCTTGTCGGCGTTCCCTGTCTTGAAATCGAAGACCAGCCGGCGCCCCGTCAAACCCTTTGCACCAGCCGCTCCTTCGGCCGCGAGCAAACCGACCCGCGGGGCATCGAGGCCTCCGTGGCCAGTTTCGCCGCCACATGCGCAGCAAAACTGCGTTCATCGCAACAGGTGACCCCGCTGCTGCAGGTCTTTCTGGCCACCAATCGCTTTCGCCCCGACCAGCCCCAGGCCGTCCCGGTGGGTCTGCATGCCTTCGACCCCTCCACCAACGATACCCTCGAAATCGTCGCTGCCGCCACCAAGCTGGCCCGCGCGCTGTTCCGTCGGGGCTATTCCTACAAGAAAGCGGGCGTCCTCCTGCTGAACCTGCAGCCAGAACACCAGGTCCAGGGCAACCTGTTCGACCCCATCCCCGATCGTCCCCGTCGCCGGGCGCTGATGAACGGCCTGGACCGTCTCAACCGTCGTTATGGCGAT
>CAZIUM010000334.1:0-2496 GCA_964542285.1 uncultured Lentisphaerales bacterium | reverse complement strand
TGGCAAGGCAGCCTGGGCAACGATCTCAAGGAAGACATCCTCCGCGAGCTGGCGCGGAAGATTTCCTTCCGCCAGCAGGTTTTTCTGCTGGTGCTGAAGGGCCGCACCACCCGCGATCCCGCCGGACAGCGCACCTCCGCCGAACAAACCGCCGTGGCGGTGGTGTTGCGCGACGCCTACAGTGGTCGCTGGCACCTGCATTCCTGGGAATGGATGCCGGAATAAGCGTTCAGCGTACGATCAACACGGAGCGCTGGGCGTGACGCAGCGACAGGCCAAGCAGCTCGGCCTGTTCGCCGCGCAACTGCACCCGTGCCAGGCGCCAGTCGATGGCGGCGCCGGGGGGCAGGCGGTGCCATTCGGGATCGAATGCCGCCAGCGTCTCGGCTGCGCGGGTGCCCGCGGCATCCGTTACGATGAGGGTGCGAATCGTTTCGTCCCGCGGGTCCACGACCAGGTCCAGCCGGCAGACTCCCGTGCCGGCGGGCAGACTTGCCGGCATCCAGGTCGTGGGTCCCATGGCCTGCGCCCGAATGCCCCAGCGCCCCCGGTCAAGCCCGATCATCAGGCGGCATTCCTGACCGTCGAGCCTGCCGTTGGGATCGACATCGTCGGCGCCAAACCCCACCCATACGGCGCGATCGGGGCCTCCACGCAACTCCAGACACAGGACCTGGGCACGATCGTCCCGGGCCAGCCCCGCCCCGCCGTTCAGGACACATTGCAACAGCACGTCTCGCGCGGTCGTGGTGCGCAGGCCCAAACGCGAGGCCTCGGCGTCGTCGTACACCCCCACGACGTCCCAGTCCGGCAGCGAAGTCACCGGGCGATAGTTCGCGTCGGTCGGCAGCGGCAAACGCCATTCCGCCGCCGGCAGGATGGCGACGGCGCCCAACAGGATTCCAACCGGAAGAATTCGAATCAATCGCGTGAAAGAGGTTTGCATGCGCCAACTCCCAGGGTCTTCGTGAGATAGGCCGCCACGGCATCGCGTCGGGCAGGCAGGCGTTCCACCCGTGTCGGCAGTCCTTCGAGGGCATCGATGAGAGGATGATGCGCCAGGTCTTCGCCGGTGGCCAGGCGGATGGCCTGGCCGAATTTGGCGGGATGCGCGGTGGCCAGGCAAATCATGGGCGTCTTTGAATCGACGGCCTGTTCGGCCACATGCACGCCCACGGCGCTGTGCGGGTCGAGTAGATAGCGGTGTCGCTCCCAGTAACGCCGGATGGTGGCCAGGATCGCCTCCCGGTCGGCCCGACCGGCCGTCAGCACGTCATCCCGCAGCGGGGCACCGCGGTCGGTCAACCGAATGCGTCCCTGGCTCTTAAAAGTTTCCATCCAGGTTCGGACCCGGGCGGGGTCCTCTCCCGCCAGGTAGTACAAGTAGCGCTCGAAATTGCTGGCGACCTGAATATCCATGGAAGGACTCAAGGTTGCCTGCACCTCGCGCCCTCCATAGCAGCCGTCGGCGAAGCAGCGCGTCAAAATGTCGTTTTCGTTGGTGGCCAGCAGCAGGCGTTCCACCGGCAGCCCCATGCGCCAGGCCAGGTACCCGGCAAACACGTCGCCGAAATTGCCGGTGGGCACGCTGAAACGCACCCGGTCGGCGCCCTTGCGCTCCATCACCCGAAACGCGGCGTAAAAGTAGTATACGATCTGCGCGAGCAGTCGCGCCCAGTTGATGGAATTGACGGCTCCCAAGCGACAGGCATCGCGCAGCTCGAGGTCGTCGAACATGGCCTTGACGATGGTTTGGCAATCGTCAAAGGTGCCGTCCAACGCCAGGTTGTGCACGTTGTCGTCGAGCACCGTGGTCATTTGACGCGCCTGCACCGGCGAGACCCGTCCTTCGGGATGCAGCACGAAGATGCACATCCCGCGACGTCCGCGCACGCCCTGAATGGCCGCGCTGCCGGTATCGCCGCTGGTCGCCGCCAGGATATTCAATTCCCGGTCGTCCACCCGCAGAATTTCCTCGAACACGCGGCCGAGAAATTGCAAAGCGACATCCTTGAACGCCAGCGTCGGACCATGAAACAATTCCAGCACCGACAGGTTCCCGATCTCGACCACCGGCGTGACTTCGGGGTGACGAAAGGTCGCGTAGGCCTGACGGATCAGGCTTCGCAGGGTTTCCGGCGCAATGTCGTCGACATACAACCGCATGATTTCGCTGGCCAGGTCGACATAAGACAGGGTGGACCATTCCCGCAGGGACCCGCGGACATCGGGAATTTCGGCGGGCAGCAACAATCCCCCGTCGCGCGCCAGTCCGGTCAGAACCGCGTCGCAAAATCCCATCGCGGGGGACTTGCCTCTTGTACTGATATACTGCATGAACCGTATCATAGCCGCGCCGCCACCGCTTGTCGATGGAGTTGTGGGGGGACGCAGGTTCCCGACGCTCGACGCTCGGGCGCGGCAACATCCAATAGCCAACAACCCAACACCAGATGTCCAAATCTCGCGCGGGAGACCCGCGCGCGGCGCTGAAGG
>CAZIUM010000333.1:0-2535 GCA_964542285.1 uncultured Lentisphaerales bacterium | reverse complement strand
TTGATCAGACTCTGATAACGCTTTTCGTTCTTGCGTTTCAGATAATCGAGGAGGCGGCGGCGCGAGCTCACCATGCGGATCAGTCCGTAGCGTGAACTGTGATCCTTCTTGTGGCTCTTGAGATGCCCGGTCAACGCCTCGATCTTCTTGGTCAGCAAGGCGATTTGCACCTCGCTCGACCCGGTGTCGCTCTCGTGGCGTTGAAATTCCTTGCGAACCGCCTTCTTGTCAATCTGGCTCATGTAACTAGGAGTCCTTGCCCAGCTTGCTTTGTCGTTACTCTATATTAATCTACTTTGTGTTTGCGGGGGAGAATATGACCATTCGAGCCCCGGAAGTCAAGCGATTTCGAGCCCGACAGGCGGCTGAGCAGCGCCCCGAGTTCAAAGCCGCAACGGGGAGGCCAGCTCCAGGCACGCCGCAGGTGAGAAAAAACTATAGCGAACATCGTCGTTCAGTGCAAGACTCGAAGCGAGCAAAAAATCCATCCGCAGGGCAGGTTGTCCCGATCCCGGCCCAACAAATCGTCGCGAAAAGGTCGCGAAAATGCGGGCTTGTGATTCTGGCCCCCGTTTGTAATAATACTTTGCTTTTTTGCGCCGGTCTTTCGAGACGGCTTTTGTTTGTATTTCTGAAGATAGTTGCATGGAGGTTGGCATGCCCCCTCGAATGGCCAATAAATCCGCTTTTACGATGGTGGAACTCTTGGTGGTGATCGCGATCATGGCCATTTTGGCCGTCGCCTTGACGCCAGCGTTGCGCGGTGCCCGCGAAAGCGGAGACGCTTCCCGGTGTCAAGCGCGCATGCGTAACCTGCACCAGGCCGTCATGAACTATGTCGCCGAAAAAAACGGCGCTTTCCCTTATGCCGAAACTCGTGAATTCATCGATGTCTACGGCCGATACAAGCAGCAAACCGGATGGGTGAAGTGGACCGTTGCCAGGCGTGAAGACCTGACGAAGGGCGTGGGCAGGAATGTCGATCTTGAGGATTATTATCATGGCGTCGGCTCGGACAAACCCGTGGCCACGGCTTCGGACAATGTGCTGTGCTACTCTGTCTGGGGCGACCAGGGGGAAGACCCGGCCTGGGACCTGGTCGATGGCGACCGCATCGAGGTCGGTTCGCATGCCGAACATTCGATTCGCGCGGGCTCGATTTTCAAATACATCGGGGGCGACCAGGACATGGAAACCTATTGCTGCCCGAGTTTTGCCCGGTTGGTTCCCGGCGACATCCGGGCCGTGCGAAGCTACGTCATGAACGATTGGTTCGGGTCGCGTTACAAGACCGCGGGCGGCGGAGTTCAGGATTTCGAATCGCGGGGCATTCTGCGACGCGATGAACCGGTTGAACTGGTCGACATCAGCGAGCCCAGTCGACGCGCCTTGTTTGGCGAAATGCTGATCAAGGTCAGCAAGCAGCAGGACGCTTCAAAAGGCGTGGACCTTGAGAAGTACAACGGACGATCGGGTGAACGAACCCAACCGCCGATCTACAAGGCGACGGACAGTTGGAACCGCGGCAAGGGCGAGGGCGCCCGCGGCGGAGATGGCGCCTGGGATTACAACAAGGTGGCCAAAGAAAACCAGAACGGGACCTACGACGTCAACGATGACTTGCCCGACTCGGGCGACGGATTGTCGTGGTATGGTCAAAACGAGATTTGCGGTGCGCCGCATCGCAAGGCGGGAAAATGGTATGGACATGTGATCTTTGTCGACGGTCATATCGAGTCCGTCCAGGGGTCCGGCCCCTACAAGGGCAAGGAAAAGGACTTTGACGAGGAACTGCAAAAATTGAACTACGCGATGCTCGTGGGACGCAAGTAGAACCCTGGGTTCATTTTTTGTATCGTTTGAGGAGATTGGCTGAACACTCATGGCAAACAAGAAAACCGATAAAAAGAGTTCAAAGAAACTCGGTGACGCGAAAGCGAAACCGGCGGCGTCAAAGGCCGCCAAGACGGTCGCAAAAGGCGCGTTGAAGAAAACGACCGGGACGCAGGTAAAAAAAACCGCCAAAGCCAAGGCCGCGGTCAAGGATGATGCGGGCAAAAGCAAGACGAAGATGAAATCGGCGCTCGCCCGAAAATCCCCCCGAACCGGGGGCGCGGACAAGAAGTCCGCCGGGAAATCCCCCGCTATCAAGGTCGCCCCCGCCGGGAAGCCCGCGGCCTCACGCCGCAAGGACGTCAAGAAAACGACGGCCGCTTCGCCAGAAAAGAAGGTTGTCCGTAAGGTCGAGGAATTGCCGCCCCCCCCCGGGGAGGACATTGCAACCAGCCCCGGGATCAGTAATCCGGACGATTCCGCGACGTCAAGCCAGGTGGAGGACCACCTTCCCTCCGATCGGGACGATGTGCTGGACGAAATTACCGCCGAGGTGTTGCATGACGAGATCTCCCGGGCTGATGACAGCCACGATGACGTGGCCGACGACATGGCGGAAGACTGCGGGTTGGTTGGCGCGGATGAGTGTCATGAAGATGTTCGCCTTGCGTTCGGATTCTGCTCTCTTGCTCTCGCGGCCGT
>CAZIUM010000332.1:0-2553 GCA_964542285.1 uncultured Lentisphaerales bacterium | reverse complement strand
AAATGGTAGGGCGGCGAGGCCCTTCGCCGCCGCGCGCGGGTCCCCCGCGCGATCTCAATCCGCGCGATCCCCATCCGTCCGTGCTCCGTCCCCACTTCATCCACTCCTGCACCCGATCCCGCGCGATCAAGCGATTGACAGACGCCCCGGCAATGGGTAGGCTCAAGTCATTCGATTGTGTTTTATATGGAGTGTGAACAAGATGAAGCTCGGCGTTTGCGGCAGTCCTGATATCGCGGCCCCGGCCCACCAGGCCGGATTCGATTTTTTTGAAGGGTCGGTCCAGGCCATGTTGCAGCCCATGGCCCCGCGGGAAACCTTTTTAAAGGCCCTGGAAGCCGTCAAGGCGTCTCCGCTCCCCTGCCCGGTCTGCAACATGTTCCTGCCCGGCACGCTGAATGTCGTCGGCACGGCGATCGACACCGCGGCCGTCGAGGCCTATGTCGCCACGGCCTGCGAACGCGCCGCCGAAGCGGGCGTCGACACGATCGTGTTCGGATCGGGCGGCGCCCGCAAGGTGCCGGAAGGCTTCGACAAGGACCAGGCGCATGCCCAGTTGCGCGACTTTTTGCTGCTGACGGCGCCCTACGCCGCGAAAAACGGGGTAACCATCGCGGTGGAACCGCTGCGCTTTGCCGAGTGCAATATTTACAACACGGTTTCCGAATGTGCCGCGGCCGTTCGGGAGGTGAATCGCCCCTCCATTCGCTTGCTTGTCGACGGATATCATTGGGCTCACAACGACGAACCCGCCGCCGACATCGAGGCGGCGGCCCCGTTGTTTCGCCACATGCATGTGGCGACACAGCCCAATCGCCTGGCGCCCGGCGCGGAACCGTGCAGCCGACTGCCGTTGTTTTTGGACACCGTGCGGCGCATCGGATACCAGGGACGCATGTCGGTCGAAGGCAAAATCTCCCCCGAACACCTGCCTGAAGCCGCGCGGTTGCTGCGGGCCATGGAGAACTGAAGCCGACACCATGCGTATCGATTTCCACACCCATGCCTTTGCCGACACCCTGGCGGACAAGGCGATCCGCGCCCTGGAGTCCGAACTCCGCGAGGAAGGCGCCGGCGCGCGCTTCGACGGCAAACTGGGCACGCTTATGGACCAGTTGCGACGCCATGATCTGGATGCCGCGGTGGTCTGTTCGATCGCCACGCGCCCACGGCAGTTCGAACCCATTTTAGCCTGGTCCCAGGCCATCCGCGACGGCACGTTCGGCGAGGAGACCGCCCGCCGCATCGTCCCGCTTCCGTCGGTGCATCCGGCCGATCCGGATTGGCGGCGACATATCGAAAAAGTCGCCGCGGCCGGATTCAAGGGACTCAAGATCCACCCCTACTACCAGCAATTCGTGCTGGACAGTCCCGAAATGCTGGACTACCTGCGCTGCGCCCGGGACCAGGGCTTGCTGGTGGTCAGCCACACGGGATTCGACATCGCCTTCCCGCGCGACCGCATCTGCGATCCGCAACGGGTGGCCCATGTTGTCGAGACCCTGCCGGACTTGAACTTCGTGGCAACCCACCTGGGCGGATGGAAAGACTGGGACGAAGTGGAGCGCCACCTGGTTGGACGCCCGCTGTACATGGAGATTTCGTACTCTTTCGGTCGGTGTCCGGACGAACGCATTCGTGACATTCTCCTGCGCCATCCGGACGATCGCCTCATGCTGGGAACCGACTGGCCCTGGAACAGCCATGCGGAGGTGCTCCCGCGGCTGGAAGCACTGACGCTGCCGTCCGACCGCCGGGCGGCCCTGATGGGCGGAAACGCCGCCCGCCTGCTGGGCCTGCGGGAAATGGTTTAATCCCGCGCACCCCCTGCATCATCTCAGGATGATGAGGGTCCCGGCGATGCAGTAGAAGCCCTGGGTGCCCGGGGTGGCGTTGCCGGGGTCGTTCACCCGGCCGGGATCGACATTCAGTGTCCCCGAGAATGTACCCAAGTCGTTATTGTGAATCAGACCGGAGGTGTCGCGTGTCGCGATGCGCTGTTCGACCACATCCAGCGGGATATGGTGCCAGACGGCGATGCGGCCGCCGCCGCCGGAGCGGATTTTGTCATACTCGCCATACCCGCCTTTTGCATGCAGTTCGCCATGGCCACGTAGCGTGCGGCCGGCCGCCAGAAAAATCGAACCGCCGCTACCACCGCCGGCGCGATAGTAGGACCCCCTGCCGCCATCCGCCCTGAGCAATCCGTCCAGAATAATGTCGCGTCCCGACAGCAGGTGAACAACGCCGCCGCCATGCCCGCTGGAAGAGTGGTCGCCCGTCCAAGTATACCACCCGCCGGGACTGCCGGGATCGAGCGGCAAAACCGCCGATCCATAGATGTCGCGCGAGTAGGTGGCATGTCCGCCGTAGCCACCGTAGGCACCGCCGGCATTGATGTCCTTGCCGGCACCGGGACCGTTTGCGTTGCCAGGCACCGAATAAAACCCCTTTTCATGGGCATCGATGCCGCCGCCTTGGGCGATGATGGTGTCACGGCCCACCCGTATCCCGACAATCGCGGAGCTGGTACCTTGCGTATACGGAAGCAAC
>CAZIUM010000331.1:0-2558 GCA_964542285.1 uncultured Lentisphaerales bacterium | reverse complement strand
CTCGGGAATCTGAAGCCAGGCAGGAAGAAGACGCCTCGGCCCGGATCTACGCCTGTCCCATGCATCCTGATGTCGAGCAGGAGGGACCCGGAGATTGCTCCAAGTGCGGCATGGCGCTCGAACCAAAGGAGCAGTCTGCACCGAAATCCAAGACACAGTACACCTGTCCGATGCACCCGGAGATCGTCCAGGACGGGCCGGGCGACTGCCCCAAGTGCGGCATGGCGCTGGAGCCGATGGCCGTAACCGAGGAGGAGGAGGAAGATCCCGAGCTTAGGAGCATGTCTCTCCGCTTCTGGGTCAGCGCGGTCCTCAGCATCCCGGTGGTTGCTCTCGCTATGGGCGAGCATGTGGGCATCCCCGTGCATGACTGGGCGCCGGCCACCGTGGGCATATGGATCGAACTCGTGTTGGCAACGCCGGTGGTGCTGTGGGGCGGTTGGCCATTCGTCGTTCGCGGCGTCAAGTCTGTTCAGACGATGAACCTGAACATGTTCACGCTGATCGGGCTGGGCGCAGGGGTCGCCTGGGCATACAGCATTGTCGCCACCCTGGCGCCGGATGCCTTTCCCGCCGCCTTCCGTGACCCGGAGACAGGCGTTGTCCCCGTGTATTTCGAAGCCGCGGCGGTCATTGTTACGCTCGTGTTGCTGGGCCAGGTGCTTGAGTTGCGCGCGCGACGCTCGACCAGCGGAGCGCTCAAGGCCCTGCTGGGACTGACGGCCAAGACCGCCCGCGTCGTGCGAGAGGACGGCACTGAGGAAGACATTCCGCTGGAACAAGTGCACCTTGGCGACAGGATTCGCATCCGTCCGGGCGAGAAGGTTCCTGTGGATGGCAAAGTCGTCGAGGGGAAGTCCAATATCGACGAATCGATGATCACCGGCGAGCCGATCCCCGTAGAGAAAGGCGAAGGCGACTCAGTTATCGGCGCGACGATCAACCAGACCGGAGGGCTGATGATCAAGGCCGAAAAGGTCGGCAGCGACACGATGCTGGCGCAGATCGTGCAGATGGTGAGCGAGGCCCAGCGCAGCCGCGCGCCGATCCAGAAGCTGGCCGACCTGGTGGCCGGCTGGTTCGTACCGGTTGTGATCGGCATCGCCGTCCTTACCTTCACCATCTGGTCGATCTGGGGACCGGAGCCGGCAATGGCCTACGCCCTGGTCAACGCCGTCGCCGTGCTGATCATCGCCTGCCCCTGCGCGCTGGGATTGGCCACACCGATGTCGGTCATGGTCGGCGTGGGGCGCGGCGCCCAGGCGGGCGTGCTAATCCGCGATGCCGAATCACTCGAGGTCCTGGAAAAGATCGACATGCTGCTCGTGGACAAGACCGGCACGCTGACCGAGGGCCGGCCGAGACTGGTCAGCGTCGAACCGGCCGCGGGTATGGATGAGCAGACCTTTCTTCGTCTGGCCGCCAGCCTCGAGCGCGGCAGCGAGCACCCGCTTGGCGCGGCGATCGTCGAGGGTGCGCAGGAACGGGAGGTTGAATTGACCGACGCCGAGGACTTCGATTCGATCACCGGCAAGGGCGTTATCGGAAGGATCGACGGCAGGCGGATTGCACTCGGCAACCAGCGACTGATGGAGGACCAGAACGTGGATCTGGGCGACCTGCCGGCCCGCGCCGACGAACTGCGCACCGAAGGGCAGACGGTGATGTTTGTCGCCGCCGACAGCCGCCCCGCAGGTCTACTTGGTGTGGCTGATCCGATCAAGGAATCGACCCCCGAAGCTGTCAAACTACTGCACGAGGCGGGGGTTGAGATCATGATGATGACCGGTGACAACCGCAAGACCGCCGACGCGGTGGCGCGCAAATTGGGCATCGACCGTGTTGAAGCTGAGGTCCTCCCCGAGCGCAAGAATGAACTCGTTCGGCAACTTCAGGATGAAGGAAGAATGGTCGCCATGGCCGGCGACGGCATCAACGATGCTCCCGCTCTGGCCCAGGCCCACGTGGGCATCGCCATGGGCAGCGGCACGGATGTCGCCATGCAAAGCGCCGGCGTCACGCTCATCAAGGGCGATCTGCGCGGGATTGCGAAGGCTCGCCGCCTGAGCCGCGGCACGATGCGCAACATCCGCCAGAACCTGTTCTTCGCCTTTGTCTACAACTCGCTGGGTGTCCCCGTGGCCGCGGGGATCCTCTATCCATTCTTCGGTATTCTGCTGAGCCCGATCATCGCCGCCGCGGCCATGAGTCTCAGCTCAGTCTCGGTTGTGGGTAATGCTCTGCGCCTGCGACGGGTAAAACTATGAGGGCGGACTGCGCCTACCCCCAGTCTTCGACCACGGATCGGCGATTCTAAGGTGGAACCTGCCGCCTTGTACGCCGTTTCGTCGATGTACCGGACCCAGTTCCTTGGACCCAAGCTTGCGGGGCAGTCCCGCAGGTTCTGGGATGCGTCCTGTGAGAGGCGCCGTCAATGGGTTTCCCATTCAGTCTGCTGAAGTTGCTTCCGCGTTTGGCGTGACGGACGGTTCAATGTACATCGTGTAGAGGTCGGCGCGGCGCATCGTGACGCGGAGACGATAGGCGCCTTCGGGCAT
>CAZIUM010000330.1:0-2566 GCA_964542285.1 uncultured Lentisphaerales bacterium | reverse complement strand
GCATGTATTCCTGGTAATTAAGCAGCCCATCGCCGTCGGGATCGCCATACATGTCACTCACCGTACCGTTAAGGTTCTGGACAGTATTGGTGACATAGGTCCAGTTTTGGACGCCACTGACGTCGCGGACGGACAGGGCTCGCACAAACGTATTGCTACCCATACTGCCGTAACCGGTTTCCCAGGCATCCGGCAAGTAGTCGGCATCGGTATCGATGGTGGTCGGGCATAGACCGCCATTCTCGGCAATCAGGTCCGGCGCCCATCCTCCGGGCGGCACGAAATTGGCGCCGGCATTAAAGGACTCGCGTTCGCCCGTAAAGGGGTAGAGCTTTGTGCGGGTTCCATCGGGAAGCTGGTCGCGGTCGGTATCGTAATGGTTCGGGTCCGTCGGGAAGCGTTTGTTAAACCAGCCGTCTACGAAGTAGCCGTGGGGGCGATGAATCGCGAGCTGGTTGGTGGTGTCGAGATGATACCCCAACCCCTGGGGCGGGGTCACGGCGGAGTGGAATTCCTCGTAATTCGTCAGCCCGTCGTCTTCCGCGCTGGCGGCACTGGAACCATCTCGAAAGTTGTGGGGATTGAGCCCGACGTAGAATTCCCAGCCGTCATACATGCCATCGCCATCGCCATCATGGTGACGCGGGTGGGTGCCATCCCAGTCCAACTGGTTATCGAGGGTCATCTCCGCCGGATAGAACGTCCCGCGCAATTCCTCGAGGTTGTTGAACGCCTCGGTATCCACTCCTCCGTTCAGCTCGAATGAAGTCGGAGGCAACCTCCTCGGTCCCCAACCGGTATAGGGGTTGAAGCCGCGCACGGCATAGACGTCGTAATGCTTGGTGTCGGCATCGACCACGGCGTAATAATCCAGATCGGGATTGCCCTCACGATCGGCATTGCCCGCCGCGGTGGTGGGAGACCAGGGATTGAAGCCGAAGGAGAGTTCATAGCCGTCGGGCAGGCCGTCCCGATCGCTGTCCCAGAGGAAGGGATTCGTGCACCAGCGCGGGCGCAGCGCGGGGTCCCCATCCGTGGGACGGACAAAGGTATACACCCCGTTGGTTGCCAGGATCGAAGCGCCATACTCCATGCTATCGGTCAAGGCCCTGCTGGGTTGGCCCACGAGATGGCCGATGTCGGGGTCCTCGCGATCGAAATAGAAAAGATATGCCTGGCTGAGATTGCTGTCATCGATCGCGCGCCGGTTGGGATGGAAGGGCCGGTCCGCGGGAGCGGCAGACCAGGGAAGCACCGTATTGGTGATCGAAGGCCAGTAGTTGGTGCTGGCCAGGTAGACCGGGTCGGGTCCGCCGGTGTTTTCGCGATGCCACTTGTCCCAGGAATATTCGAAGCCGTCATCGAAACCGTCGTCGTCCGTGTCGCGTATACTCGGGTTGGTGGCATCGCCGGTCTCGTTGGGGTTCGTGATGGCACGTTTGACTGGCTTCATGCAGGTATTGATCCAACCGTCGGAAGCCGCGGCGCCGACCGCGACCCATTCATACGTCACCGGGGGTTGTTCATCCGGGCCCTCGTACTCCAGGATATTGGACAGAGGCCAGTCCCGGCGTTCCCAGCCATTGGCGTCCCAGCGATAATCCTTGTCCATGTTGCCGTTGGGTCCAAAACGTCCATCGGTTTCGCCGGTTTCGGGATTGACGTAATAGGTGCCGGGATCGAGCAGGGCCGGCACCGCCTCGGATTCGGGCGGCAGGGGGAACATGCGATATTCCCAGCCGTCGTGCATGCCGTCGTCGTCGCTGTCGGCATTCAGGGGATCGGCATAGAGATACACCCGGCGCACTTCGTTGGAATAGGCCAGCAAGAATTCCTGCCGATTGTTGAGACCGTCATTGTCGGGATCGCCTCCCGAACCGTTGTTCCCGGTGCGATCGGCCGGATCGAGACCGAACATGTTTTCCCACCAATCCGGCAGGCCGTCCCCATCGGTGTCGTCCGTCTGCAACATGAAGTTGGCGATCAGGGTAAAGGACTGGTTGGGTGTGAAGTTCAGGCTGGGATTAAACTGATCCGCCGCCGGAACGATGCCCGCCGGGATGGTCGTCCAGCCGCTGAAGGAATAGCCGGCCGCGGGAACCGCCACGGCGGATACCGGGATGCCGGCTTCGAGCCAATTGACGTTGGGTACGGCCGGCACGTCCAGGTTGTCGTTCAGGGGCACGATGTTGCCCAACCCAGCGCCGATCTGTCCAAAGACGGCAAATTCGTGCTTCCAGGCCCAGGTCAACTGGTTGTTGGTGTTGATGGCCTCGACGAAGGTGAAGTTGGTGGTGCCGCCGGTGGTATTGATTTGCGGTCCGCCGTCGGTCCAGCCCACGCAGCGGTAGCGTTCGGTGGCGGAGGGATTGTATTCCGCCTGCGGCACCCTCACGACGGGGAAACTGCCTTCCACGGCCGTCTGCACAAACTGCAACGCCGGCTGCTGGGGATTGTAGTTATGATGGGTGATGGTGCGTTTCAGTCCGAACACCGCCATGATCTCGCGGTCGCCATCCATTGTGATGGTTCCGTTCGAGACCTGCGAATGCGGGGTCGCGGGGGC
>CAZIUM010000329.1:0-2583 GCA_964542285.1 uncultured Lentisphaerales bacterium | reverse complement strand
GATCGGTCAAGCCGTCGCCGTCGAAGTCCGCCGCCACCGCCAGCCCCTGCGCGTCGCCATACACATTGTTTACCGGCTCATAGTTCTGCAGGAGCTCCGCCGGCCAGTTCGAGAGCAGGAAATACCACCTGGCGCTCGATGTTTCGTAGAGCGCCGGGTCGGCCAGGCCGTCCCCATCGTAATCCCCGACCGCCGGCGTCAGCCCCGGCCCGCCGAATTGACCGGCCATGCTCTGGTAGCCCCGGCTGGTCAACGCGATGATCCATTGGCCGGTCTCTTCCGAGTACACCGCCGAATCGGCCTTCCCGTCGCCATCGTAATCCCCGACCGCCGGAACGTATCCCGGGCCGCCCAGCCAGAGATCGCCCGGCTGATACCCTATTCCCGACTTCAGCCCCAGCCAGTAGCCGGCTTCCGCGCTGTAGAGCGTGGGATCGGTCTTGCCGTCCCCGTCGTAATCCGCGGGCACCGGCTCGTAGCCTTCGAGGCCGAACTGCATGACCGACAACTGTTCCGGTTGGGTGCTCAGCCGCACATACCACCAGCCGGTGGAGGGATCGTAGATGCCGGTATCGGCCAGCCCGTCGCCGTCATAATCGCCCGCCGCGTTCCGCCAATCCGTGAACGCCGCCCCCAGGTCCACATATTCCTTGTAGCGGCCGCCCGAGAGCGCCAGGTGCCAGTCGCCTACCGGACCCGCCACGGCGCCGTCGGCCTTGCCGTCGCCGTCGAAGTCACTCAGCGACCGGTTAAGCGAACTTATGCCATTGGTTTTTACCCGCACCAGGCCCGGCCCGGTGGTGTTGTTGTTGGCCAGGACCGGATCGTAGCGCTTCGTCACATGCCGCGCATGGGCCTGGACCGTGTTGGTCGCCGACAGGTCGCCCGAGGCCCGGAGCAGAGCCCGGCTGGCCGGCGTCAGGATGAGCAGTCCTTCCTCGCCCGCGCCCAGCGTCACGGTTTCCGTCACGCTCCCGATCCAGGCGGCATAGTCGTCCGGCCCGGTGAGATAGAAGTCGAAGGCCACCGGAATACCGGAAAGTCCATCCGGACCCAGGTTCGCCAGGCGGCAGGAGACCGTGCCGGCCGGGCTGCCGTTGGTCAGGTTGACCGGCAGGAAGACCAGGTCGGAGAGCGCCAGGTCGGCGGTGCCTTCCGCCTCTTCCGGCCTCTGCTGGAGCGCGCCCATGGCTGCGTAGCTGAACGGGCTGACTGCGCCGGGGGCGGTGGCCCGGATCCAGTAGTAGTACGTCACGGCCGGCAGGACGGCGTAGTCGGAGTAGGAATAAGACGTTCCTTGTTCGTCGTTCTTGGTTCTTCGTTCTTCGTTGGGCGTTGAGCGTTGAGCGTTGAAGGTTGAACGTTTTCCTGATTCCTTAATCCTAACGCTCTGCGTTGCCGGCCCGGTGGCGATCAAGGTCGCGTTGCTGGAGTTGTTATTCGTTCCCCGCCACAGCTCATAGCCGGTGGCGCCGGCCACGCCCTGCCAGGTGACCTGGATCAGGTTGGTCCGGCCCTCGACCTGGGTTGCCACTTTTTTCGGCGCCGGCAGGGCGTTGGAAAGGACCGTCAGGGTCGCCGGCGCGCTGGTGGCCGCGCCGGCCGTGTTGGTCACCCGGCAACGGTAACTGCCCGCGTCATTCGTCGCGACCGCCGTGATCGTGTAACCGGCCGCCGTGGCGCCGGCAAGATCGGCATTATCTTTCTGCCATTGATAAAACAAGGGCGCCGTCCCGCTCGCGCTCACGCTGAAAGCGGCGGCCTGCCCGACGCTTTGAGTCTGCGTTTGCGGGTTCGCCGTGATGGTCGGCGGCAGGTTGGTCGGCTCCTCTCCATGCACCCTCACGTTGTTGGTCAGGGTGGGGGCGGGGTTCCAGTAGGCATTGCCGGCCTGGGAAGCGGCCACCCGCACGATCCCCGTGCCGGTAAAGCGCAGGGTGGATGGCGGAGGGGTGCCGCGCAAGGCCGGGGGGGGATTGGTGATCACGCCCGGCCCGCTGGCCACCGCGAAATGCACCAGCGAGCCGGAGGAGGCTGTTGCCGCCAGGGTCACCACGCTGGTCACCGACTGGTCGGCGATGTCCGGGAAGGTGATGGTTTGATCGTGTTTAGTCCCGGTCCCGGCCAGATGGACGATATAAGGCGTACAGGTTGAATCGTTGGCAATCGCCACCGCCGCGGTGTAAGCCCCGACGTCCGGCGGCGCGAAGCGGATGTTGAAGTTGGAAACGCCTCCCGCTTCAATCGAAAATTGCAAATCGGAAATCGAAAATGCGGAGGCTCCGGCTCCATTCGTGGTTACCCCGCTGATCGTCAGGGTCGCCGCGCCCGCGTTGGTGATGGAAAGCGTTTTGGTCAGAGCCGAGCCCCAGGCCAGGGACCCGAAATCCGTGCCCTTGGCCGCCGTGGCGGCCTCGCCGCTGGCGATTGTTGCCCCGTTCGTGCCGAGGACCGAGATATCAGCACCCGGGGATTCAGGGAAATTCTCGAACACACACGCCGCACCCTTGTAAGACGCTACACCCTGCGCCCCCACGAGGGCCACATCGCCCGCCACGGACACCGAGATGCCGAACTCATGAT
>CAZIUM010000328.1:0-2591 GCA_964542285.1 uncultured Lentisphaerales bacterium | reverse complement strand
CACCGGGATGCCATCAGCCAGAACCTGCCAGTTCGCGACAAATCCTTCCAACCCACTGAAAGCCTGGCAATTGGTCAGGCATAAACGCCCACTGGCCAGGTCCAGCGGTTCCAACCGCACCGGCTGTGAAACCTTTTTAAGTTCCTGCATCGCGGGGGAAGGCCGCCGGTCGGGAAACAACAACCCGTCGCAGACAAACGAACCGTCGTTGGGTCGATCGCCGAAATCGCCGCCATAGGCATAATACGAACGTCCATCCGGGGTCTCGGAGCAAATGCCGTGATCGAGCCACTCCCAAACAAACGCGCCGCACAAGCGGGGATGCTTGCGGATGATTTCCCAGTATTCCGGCAACCCGCCGGGACCGTTCCCCATGGCATGCGCGTATTCGCACAAGACCATAGGCATCTTGCCATAGCGTTCGGGCGACAGGTTTCCAATGACGGCCGGACCACTGGCGGAGCCGATCGTTTCGAGTTCGGCATGCGAGGGGTACATCCGGCTGTAGAGGTCGACCACCTCGCAGCCGTAATCGCCTTCGTAGTGAATCGGACGCGTGGCATCCAGGGCGCGAGTGGCCTGTGCCATGGCCCGATGATTGCATCCAAACCCAGCCTCGTTGCCCAGCGACCAGAGCACTACGCTGGGGTGATTGCGGTCGCGAAGGATCATGCGGGTCATGCGGTCCACGCAGGCCCCTTCGTAGGCCGGATCGTTGGTGATGTTGCGTTCGTTATAACCGAATCCATGCGTTTCAAGATCGCATTCGTCGATCAGGTAGATCCCATACGCGTCACAAAGGTCGTACCAACGCGGATCGTTGGGGTAATGGCTGGTCCGGACGGCATTGATGTTGTGCTGTTTCATCAGCAGGACATCCTGGACCATGGTGTCGAAGGGTACGGCGCGTCCCTTTTCGGGATGATGTTCGTGCCGGTTCACTCCCATGAACACCAGGCGAACTCCGTTGAGCAGCAATACGCCGTCATGGATTTCCACCTTGCGGATACCGACATTTTGCGGCACGGACATCAGGGGGGCGCCCTTGGCGTTTTTCAGCGTCACGACCGCGCGATAGAGATAGGGGGCTTCCGCGGACCACTTGCGGGCGGAAGGAATTTTGCCCTGGAGCGTTACCTCGCCGCCGCTTTTCGGAAGCGCCGCGGAAAGGGCGCGCCGCCACACGGGATCCCCACCGGCATCTTGCAGTTCGACTTCCAGTTTGCCGCCCGGGACGCCCCCGCGTCCCGCGGTCTCGACGCGAACCTTGAACCTCACCGTCGCGTCGCGGTATTCCGCGTCCAGGTCGGTTTCGACGGCCAGATCGGCGATATGTGTCGTCGGAAACGATCTCAGCGACACGGACCGAAAGATACCCGAAAGCCACCACATGTCCTGGTCTTCCAGGTAAGTCCCCACGGACCACTGCAGCACGCGTACCGCCAGCAGGTTATTCCCCGGCTTGAGCATCGAGGTGATGTCGAACTCGTGCGGTAGACGGCTTCCCATCGCGCGGCCCACTGGCTTTCCATTGACAAAGACCTCGAACCAGGAGTCGACCCCGTCAAAGAGCAGGTGAATTCTCCGCCCCTTCCAGGTCGCCGGCAATTCGAACGAACGCCGATAGCAACCGGTGGGGTTTTCACTCGGCACATAAGGCGGGTCCAAGGGAATTGGGTAAATGACATTGGTGTAATGGGGGTGACCATATCCATGCATCTGCCAGTTGGAAGGCACGTCCAGCCGGGCCCAGGAACTGTCGTCAAACCCCGGTTGCTCGAATCCGTCCGGCGAAAGCAGGGGACGGGTCGCGTAATGGAAGCGCCAGGCGCCATCCAGCGAGAGCATGCAAGGCGAAGATTCGGCCCGACCCTCCCAGGCCGCATCCGGGTCGGCAAACAGATCGAATGAGGCTCGGGCGGGCAGGCAACCGACACTGAACTTGCCGGGTTCTTCCCAGGGATTGGGCTTGCGCCGTGGGTTGCTTTGAGACATGGCTGCGGTTCCTTCGCGTTAATGGGGAAAGGCAATTTAACAAGGCCCATGCGGGACACGAATGCGAAGTAGGGTAGCACACCGCCCCGAATTGTCAAAGACCACGGTTTTTTCATAACTCTGGTTTGACGCCGGAAACCTTCTCGAGTACTGTACTTTATCGCCTATGTCATCGCCATTCATCGCCAGATATGTCGCCTCTTTAAAGGCCTACCAGCCCGGGGAACAGCCGCGTGGCGGGGGAATCGTCAAACTTAATACCAACGAAAACCCCTACCCCCCCTCCCCCCGGGTCGGCGAGGCCTTGGCCGAATTCGAGGTCAACGGACTGCGGCGCTACCCGGACCCAATGGCGGTGGCCTTGCGCCGCCGCATCGCCGAGATTCATGCCTGCGACCTCGATTGCGTCTTTGCCGGAAACGGTTCGGACGAAGTGCTGGCCCTGGCCACCCGCGCGTTTGTGGAAGACGACGGCAGCATCGGCTATTTCGAACCCTCCTACTCGCTGTACCCAGTCCTGACGGACATCCGGGGAGTCGAGCGCCGTCCCGTCGCGCTGGACGACGATTTTGGCTGGCGCATGCCGGCGGACTACC
>CAZIUM010000327.1:0-2607 GCA_964542285.1 uncultured Lentisphaerales bacterium | reverse complement strand
CAACTCCACGCGGTCGAGGTATCCGCCCGGCCGCCAGTTAACCGGTCGGGGCTCGGTGGTCGGGCGTTGCACCAGGGCCTGCAACCCCTGGCGCTGGGTCGGGAAATGGGAGTTGTCGTCCTGGTAGAGCCTGACGGCGGTTTTAAACGTCGCCAGATCGCTTTTGGCGCGCGCCACGCGCGCCTTGCCGGGTTCGTGCAGCAGGTTGACGGCCACGGCTCCGGCCAGGATCAGCATGATGGTAACCGCCACCAGCAGCTCGACCAGAGAAAACCCCTGGCGGTTGCGTCGGGCTTCCGGACGCGGTCCTTGATCAGGACAAGTCGAAAAAACGTTTTTAACCATGAGTTCCAACCTCTAGATGCTATCGACGGTCACGATCGAGCCAGTCGCTTTCGATCCGGCTGGGGGGGAAGGCCCGCAGCCAGACATAAAACGAAATGCGGTAATTGTCTTCGCGCGTGGGGCCATTGTCGCGCGTAAAGCCCGGCATGTACCGTCCTTTCAGGCGAAAGGCCAGGCAATCGAGCTGGTACTGAAGGTAGGCTGCCTGTTCCTCGAGGCGTCCACTCTCGGCCTCATACCGACTGTAAACGCTGAACGACCAGGCGTCGGAAAGGCTGTAGGTCAGGCTGCCGGCAAAGAGCGTGCTTTCCTCCGGACGATAAAAGAACTCGCCGGTGGCCTCCCACAGCTCGCTGTTCCAGAGGCGCAACCAGGCATTGACCTCATGGATTTCGCCCTCCTCGACGTCGTAGGTGCCATCCACCTGCAAGCGGATGCTGTCCGTCGGACGCAGGATGCTGTCCAGGCCGACCAGGCGCATGCCCGAGTCTCCATAGGCATCCTCAAAATCGTAGATGCCGTAGAGGTCGGCATCCAGCCGGGTCTTGACCGTGTCGCCGACTTTGCGCTGGATTTGATGGCGGGTGCCGAAACGCACGTGATGCGCCATGTCCAGCCGGTCGACACTATCGAACTGGTAAAGTTCGCGCGGTCGCAGGTTGGGTTCCGGAATGTAGGTATAGTTAAAGTAGGGCTCGACCACATGCCGGAAGCGCCCCGCCTGGTCCTCGAAGATGCCATAGGCCTTGAAGGAACTTTCCAGGCCGAGTTCGAACAGCGAACGCAGTGCGGCGTCATCCGGGGCGGTGCGGGTTTCCACGACATCGCTGGCATTCGTGCCGCCGGCGGCGGCGACCACGAACTGCTCCTCCCGCAACGTATCGCCATAGTAGGTGCCGCGATAAACGCCCCGCGGAACAACCTGAAGAAACCCGAAAAGCTTGCGGGGCATGTACATCGCATGCCGGGTGTCGAAACGCACGGTGTCGTATGCCATGGACGGCGGATTGGACGGGTTGCCGTAATCGGCAAATTCGCGTTCGATCCATCCCGCGCGCGACTGGCTTTCGTAATAGAACCCGGAGGATCCGACTTCGGTCCGCAGCGTGTCAAACCAGGCATCCGGCAGCCGATTGACCGAATCGTAGAAATCGTTCACCCGGTGATAAATCGCCAACCCAAAGGAAGAACCTTCGCCGATGTGGCTGTAGGCCACGTAGTTGTCGGGCTGCAGCAGGTCCCGATATTCCTCCATGTAAAAATCCTCGAGCAGATAGCTGTCGCTGAGATAGCTGGCGCGCAACAAGAGGGTATCGCGCGGCGTGAAGGCATGATCATGACGCAGAGTGAAACGGTAGCGGTCTTCCTCCACCACGTCGCGGCGCGGGTCACGGTCGAAATCCTCGCCCATCGGCTTCGAATCGTTGAGATAATAAGCCGACACGAAACCCTCCTGACGTGCGCCCAGCGGATCGAACAACCAGGCGAGATCCTGCCCCACCCCGCCGCCGCGTTCCGTGCGGTAATCGAAATGCGTGTGCGAATTGACACGATCCCCCTCGCCGAAATCGATCAAGCGAAACTTGTAGGTCGACAACAGGAAGGCGCCCCATTCCGATTCGTATCCCGGCACGAACCGCCACCCGTAATGTTCGTCCAGTTCCTTGCGCCAATAAGGCAGGTAAAAAAACGGGACCCCGAGAAAATACGGGGACACGCCCCGCATGCTCACGTATTCGTTGGGTTTGAATTCGGCCTCGCGTCCGCGTACGTGATAATGCCAGCGGCCCGGCGCGTTGGTACAGGTGGTCACCTTGACATCTTTCAACGCAAACGTGCCGTCCGGACGGCGGAGGCTCTCTTCCGCCTTGACATAGTAGACCTGTGCCCTCAAGTCGACGGTGGAACTCAACCCTTCTCCGGTCATGTAGTTGTAACTCAGACGCTCCGTACGGGTCGCGGCTTGATCGCGGCGCACCAGCACGACATTGCCCTCGGCAATGACCTGTCCGGTCTGGCTGTTGAGCCGCACGCGATCCGCGTTCAACTGGGTGTCGCCGTGTCGAATGGTCACGTTGCCGGTGGCGGTGACCCAGCCGGTTTTTTCATCGGCCGTGAACCGATCGGCCTGCAGGTCCACAGGTTGCGTCCGGTCCAACTCCGGTGCCAATGCCCCGGGGTCCTCCAATGTGGCGGCCGATGCCATGGTCCACATCAGAGCCGCTCCGACCGCGTAGAGGGCAACGTTCCAAAATTTATGAC
>CAZIUM010000326.1:0-2620 GCA_964542285.1 uncultured Lentisphaerales bacterium | reverse complement strand
CCTCAGGAAAAATGGTAGGATAACGTGGCAAATTACTTGAACTTTCGTTGAACCTCTCTTGGAAACCGTATGACTCCAATTCATATCACCAGTGGCGACTGCGCCGGTAGACTTTTGGCCGCGGCGGGACTGCCGGGCGAGGTTTTAGTCTGGCACGACATCCTGTACGACGGCCCGCGGATTCCCGGCTGGCCCGATGAAGACACGCTCGCGGCCCGGGCCGTTTTCCTGGAATCGTCCACCGGCGGTGGGCTGAAGCGCGAATGCGTCCTCGATACGCTTCGCCGCCAAGTCCGCGACCTCGCGCGGGCCTGCCCGGACAGACCTGTCGTGCTGTGGTTCGACGCCTGTCTTTTCGACCAATCCATGCTGGCGCATATCCTGGCATGCCTGCGGTTGCGGGAGGCCCGAAAAGTCGAACTACTCTGCGTGGACGCCTTTCCCGGCATCGATCCGTTTCATGGCCTTGGACAACTGAAGCCGGAGCACTTTGCCTCGTTGTATGGACAACGGCATGCCGTGACGGACTCCCAATTCGATTTTGCCTGCCGGGTGGACCGTGCCTTTGCCCTTCAGGATGACGACGCTCTGGCCGCCATCCGTGATCTATCTTCGGCTCCCCTGCCCTGGATGCCCGCCGCGGCGGGCCGCTGGCTGCAGGAACGCCCAGACCCCGTTACCGGCCTGGGACGACTGGAGCAACTGGCCCTGGAAGCCATCCGCGCCGGACACCAGAACCCAGAAAAAATATCCGCGTCCGTCGCCGCCGCGGAGACGCCTCCCCTGTTCTGGGGCGACACGACCCTCTGGGCCAAAATCAACGCACTTGCGAAACGGAACCCTCCCCTGGTCCGGATCGAAGGTCCGCGCGAACGGTTACCGCAGTGGGAAAGCGATGTTTCGCTCCAGGCCTTCCAAATTTTCCCCAATGCACCTTCTTTACAAGTCTCATAACCAAAAGCGCCCGAAGACCTTGAAGCGACTCAGGCGCGGCAACTGAGTTGCGCTCCACTTTCATTGTTCCGACACAGACTTTCTTCTGCAAAGACAGAAGATTTTTTCACAAGAAGTGAGTAATCGATATCAAGATCGACTTCTTTCGGCGGGTTACGATGCGTTCCCTGCTCGTCACCCACCGAAACTGGCGAAGCCCCAAAATGTTATATCTTTTCGCGAGCCGTTGGTTTTGCCGTCTTTTGTTACTTACGCCGCAACCCTGGCTGACGTAAAACGACGTACCAGATTTTCAGGGCTCCTTTTTGCGTAAAACATCAAGCGGACTGATCGCCGGATTGCGCATGGTTTTTACGACATGGGTATAAATCATGGTCGTCTCCACACTTACATGGCCGAGATATTCCTGTATTTCGCGCAAGTCGACCCCGTTCAGCAGCAGATGGGTCGCAAAACTGTGACGCAGCGTATGCACGGAGCCCGGTTTGTCGATTCCGGCTTTACGGATGGCCTTTTTCACCGCCGCCTGGATAGCCGAATCGCTGACATGATGCCGCCGAATCAGGTTTGCCCTTGGATCCACGGAAAGCTTCGCCGCCGGAAAGACATATTGCCAGCCCCACTCGCGCGCCGCGTTCGGATACTTGCGCGCCAGCGCGTCGGGCAGATACACCCCACCATGCCCCGCGGCAAGATCCTCTTCATGCAGCTTGCGGACTCGTTCGAGATGATTCCTCAACCTGGTCTTGACGGTACCCGGGAGAAGGGTACTGCGGTCCTTGTCTCCCTTGCCCGAGCGCACAAAAACAAGTCCCTGGTCGAAATCGAGATCCTTCACCCGCAGCCGGCAGGCCTCCATGACACGCACCCCCCCCCCGTAAATGACCTCGAGAATCAGGCGCATCGTACCGCTTGTGGCCTCGAGCAGCCGGTTCACTTCGTCCGGGGTGAACACAACCGGCAATTTTTTACCGCGCTTCGCCCGAACTCCTTCACTGACATCCCCCAGGTCCAATCGCAGGATATGCCTGCAGAAAGCTAACACGGCACTGAACGCCTGATTCTGCGTCGAAGCCGCAACCTTGCCGTTGATCGCCAGGTCAGAAACGAAATCCTTTACCGTATGCGGAGCCAGCACAACGTGATCGCCCTTTGTGCAGCCCTGTACCCGCATCGCATAACGCAGCAGGCGTTTGACCCAGTCCAGATAGGTTTGCTCGGTGCGATAAGAATAATGACGCAAGCGCAATTCGTTTCTGAAAACATGGATTGCCAGGGCCGGATCAAATGCGCCGTTTTCCGAAACCGTCAGCAAGGGTCCGAGGGCCTGGTTCTTGGAATCCGCTTCCAGAAAATTAACATGATAAAGACGGATGGCATGTTCCGCCTGCCGAATCTGCCAATCGCATTTTTGCGGGTCGGATTCCAGTTTTTCGAGAAAACGCTTCATTCGCTCCGTCCATTCCAGGTCCTCATGATGATGGTTGTCTGCAAAATATTTCCGGACCCAGATGACGTAGAATTTAGCATGCGCCTCATCAACCAGTCCCGATTTCAGCAGGTATTCACCAAAGCGCTCCAGCCCCATGTTGTTGTCTGCCAGTAATTTATGCATAGGCACCTCCAGATTACTATTTTATATTCATTGCACCTAAAATGCCAATAC
>CAZIUM010000325.1:0-2628 GCA_964542285.1 uncultured Lentisphaerales bacterium | reverse complement strand
TGCACCGACATTCCGACCGACACGGCATGACGCTGGTCGAAACGGTCACCGTGCTATTCATCGTCGGGATCCTGGTGGCGTTTGTCACCGGGCTGACGCGGCATGCCGCGCGCAGCGCCGAAACCGCGCGCACCGGCGCCGACCTGCAACTGCTGGCCGACGCCCTGGAGCGCTATTACCTGCGCTTCGGCGAGTATCCGCTGGATTTCAACGACTGGCACACGGTCAGCAACCTGCTCGAACACAGCCGACCGTTGGATTTTGCCGCCGATCCCAACGACCGCTACGCTTTCAGCAATTCCCTGCCCCACGGCTTTTCCGGACTGGACCCCTGGCAGCGACATTACCTGTACGGTCGATTTGTCAGCGACGACATGCAGGACGAAACCTTCGATTTGATATCCGCCGGCCCCGACGTGGACTCGCCCCATGACGACATTACGCTATAAATTGCCCGCCAACCCACGCTCTTCATCGGCGCGCGACCGGCGTTGCCGGACGGCCTTTACCATCATCGAGCTGCTGATGGTGGTGTTGATCATTACCATCCTTTTCGGCATCCTGCTTTCGGGCATCCGCACCGTGCAGCGTCATACCCTGCAAACCATTTCGCTGGCCGAGGTGCGCAACATCGAAAACGCCTGGAAGCAGTATTTCGCCCACTACCAGGTCTGGCCCGATGATGACGTCATCTCGGGCGCGCCCACGCTTCCCGATCGCGACGGCACGCAACACCGGATCACCCCGGTCATGGCGCAAGCCCTCCAGGGCATCACCAACCATCCCTGGGCGGCATCCTGGAACCATGACGGCATCGTATTCATGGAATTCTCGCGCTTCGTAATCGAACCCGGCAACGCCAACGAGCACCGCATGCCGGTCAACGCCTGGGGCGCGCGGCCGCATTATCCCCGGGAGCAATGCGCCTATTACGTCTGCTTCGACACCGAAGGGCGCAACGAAATCGCCTTCGATCCCTTTACCGATCTTACAGGCGCCGCGTCCATGACCACCAACCTGTATCGCGACGTGGCGGTCTGGAGTTTCAATCCCGAAATCAAGGACCGCCAGGGACGTCCCCGCCTCCTGGGGAGCTGGCAGTGATGAAACGTCTTTTTCATCCGCCCCACAAGGGCACCCGCGCCGTCGCAGCCCGGCGACCGAATCGAGTGCGTTCCGCAGAAACCTTCGCCGCGGCGGCGGCCTTCACCCTGATCGAACTGATGATGGTGATCATGCTGCTGACGGTGCTGCTGCTGACGGCCTTTCCGGCCTATCGCGGTCTGGAACGCAGCGCCAACCGTCATCGCGCCATTGCCGAAGCCGACAGCCTGGCCCAGGCCGCGCTGGCCTACCGCCGGGTCTATGGCCAGTGGCCCCTGGAAGACGAAGCCGCCGTCCCCGGCGAAGCCACCGCCATCGTGGCCGGACGCAGCTTGCAAACCCAACACCTGGCCCTGTCCAACGTGGTACGGGTGCTGCGCAATGCCTGGCCGGAACACAACCCGCGCCGCATCCGGTTCCTGGAGCTTCCCGGCAACGCCCTGGATGCCGACGGCACCCCGCTCGATCCCTGGCACCGGCCCTATGTGCTGGTCATGACGCGCCACGGCGCAAACCATGAGGTCGCCCGCCTCGAAGGCGGGGTACGCTGGTCCATGAACCGGAAGTACAATCCCGCCGACCGCCATTCCCCAGCCCTGATCGTGGAAGGTCCTTCCGACGCCGTGGCCTTTTCCTGGGGCGACCCCGCCAGTCTCGACGACGAGCCCTGCCTTTTCTCCTGGAGCCGTAGATGAGCCGGGACCTTCCATTCAAAGGTCGGACGGGGCGGACCTGTCGGACTTGTCGGACGAAGCCGACTGGGCCGGTCGCCCAGGCCCCGGCGCGCGCCTCCGCCCGACGCGGCTACACGCTGATCGAGCTGATCAGCGTGGCGGCGCTGGCCACGCTGCTGCTGGCCCTGGCGGTGGGGGGCTACCACACCTGGACGCGCGACCACGGGGTCGAAGCCGCCCAACGCATGGTGCTCTCCACGCTGCACCGGGCGCGCGCGCATGCGCTGGCGCGTAACATGGAAACCCGCTGGCTGGCGGTGTTCCAGGAGGACATCGGCGCGCGTTCCGACGCCCTGGCCATCGAGTACCGCCCCACCTCCACCAACGACTGGCGTCTGCTGGACCGAACGAACGCCCTGCCAAACTGGATCGTGTTCCACGTGGGAGCAAGGCCCGACAGGAACGGAGAATACGCCACCAACCTGGTCTTCCAGTCCGATGGCCGCTGCCGGGAAAGCGATCGCGACGAGCTTTCCGACGAACTCGGCTGGCTGCGCATCGGCCTGCGGCATTCCAGGACGCCGGCGGACGACAAGCGCTACCACCGCGCCGTGGAAATCAACCGCCGCACGGGACTGGCACGGGAGGCGGCGCCATGAAAAAAATGGCCGGCTTCATGCTGATCGAACTGGCCGTGGCGTCTCTGGTTATCGCCATCGGTATCCTGGCGCTGCTGGGGCTTTCCAACATCGGCGAGCGCGCCGCCACCGACACGGAAAACGAAACCCGCGCGGCCCTGTTCGCCGACGAGGTCTTCACCACCCTGCGCCTCTACTCCGACCAGGTCAGC
>CAZIUM010000324.1:0-2670 GCA_964542285.1 uncultured Lentisphaerales bacterium | reverse complement strand
CGTGGAGTTGTATGAACGGATTTATCTTTTGCTGACCGCCATGACGATCGTGTTGTTGGTCAAGGTGGTGGGAATTGTGCTGGCCCTGGCGTTGTTGACCCTGCCGGCGGCCACGGCAGGGTTGATGACCCGTCGTCTGGATCGCATGATGCCGCTGGCGTCGATTTTGTGCATGCTGGTCACCCTGGGTGGACTGGCGTTGAGCTACCAGCCGGAATGGCCCGCCGGTGCGACGATTGTGGAACTTGCGGCGTTGTGTTACGTCCTGGTGGCCCTGGTCACCGGTCATTGGCGGAGACACCCTGCCGCGGGCCGGTAACGTGGTTCCGATGCGTTTCGATCTCCATATTCACTCCTGTTTGTCTCCTTGCGCTTCGCTGGAGATGTCGCCTCGGGCCATTGTCGCGCGTGCAAAGGAAGTGGGTTTGGACGCGATTGCCCTGGCCGACCACAACAGCGCCCTCAACCAGCAAGCCCTGATCGAATGCTGTCGCCAGGAGGGTCTGGCCTGCCTGTGTGGCATGGAAATCTGCGTGGCGGAGGAGTTTCACGTGTTGGCGGTGTTCGACGAACTGGAAACGTCACTGGAAATGACACGCATCGTCTATGCGGCACTGCCAAAACGGGTCAATCAGCCCGAGGTCTTCGGCGATCAGCCTGTGGTTAACGCGAACGAAGAGATCGACGAGATGGAGTGGCGCCTGCTCAGCGCTCCCACGCGTCTAACCCTGCGGGAAGTGGAATCCACGGTGCATCGTATGGGAGGGCTGCTGGTGGCGTGCCATATTGACCGGCCCGTTTTCAGCGTGGTGGCGCGCTTTGGCGTCCTCTCGGGCAACGAAGGGTTCGACGCCATGGAAATCAGCCGGCATGCCCGGCCCGAATCCTGGCGGCGGCATGCGGGCCCTCTTCCGCTGATCGCTTCCTCGGATGCGCATTATCTCGACGATATCGGGCAGAGCTGGACCGAAGCGGATTTGTCCGCCTTCACGGTGCAGGAGCTGAAACAAGCCTTCCGCCACTCGGCGGTACGGATTGGCAGAGGGTAGGGTTTCGTTGCCAGGCGTTCGTGCCGCGCGAGATCGCCGTGCGATACGGACAATCGGTGAAGCGGGGCGGTGAAGTAGGCTGGCGGCTGGAGGGGAGCCCCGCAAGGTTTTATTGTTTCCGACGCACACGCGGAAACGGTAGGGCGGCGATCTCCGCGCGATGGGATAAGGCAACGATTGTTTATCAGCGGCGGTGAAGGGCCTCACGCGCCCTACCTCGAGATCGATTCAGGGCGCATTTGCGCCGGAAGGGTAAGGACGGCTCGCCGCATCCGCCGCACGCCCCCCCCCGCGCCGAAAAAGGCTTGTCAAACCCGGGCATTCGATGTTCAATGCTTTCATTGACCTTGGAGTGGTCTTGCAAGGCAAGAACACTCCCGAAAAGGCGTGTACAGGCGAATAACACAGGAGTTACCTCATGAGTAGTGCGTATCTGGAAAGCGGTCTTTCGGAGTCGGCGATGGATGTGCATCGCGCCTTGGCCAGTCTGCAGGAAGAGTTGGAGGCGGTGGACTATTACCATCAACGCGCCGATCGTACCGGGGATGAGGACATTAAAGCCATTCTGCTTCATAATCGGGACGAGGAAATCGAGCATACCGCCATGCTGCTGGAGTGGTTGCGGCGACGGATTCCCGCGTTTGACGAGAATCTTAAAACCTATCTGTTCACCACGGCTCCGATCACGGAAATCGAAGACGATGCCACCGGTGAAGGCGGCGCTTCCGAATCGGGTGGCGCGGATTTGGGTATCGGTTCTATGCGTTCATAAGGAAGGAAAACGACATGAGTACTCTATTGCGACGTGAACTGGCGCCCATCCATGGGGACGCCTGGAAAATGATCGACGAAGAAGCGGCACGCATCCTGAAGGGCAACCTGACCGCTCGTGCGCTGGTGGATTTCAGCGGACCGCATGGTTTGGACAAGGCGTCCGTTAATTTGGGCTCGCTTGGGAAACCCGGCCCCGAGGTGATCAAGGGAGTCTCCTGGCGGCTTCGTCAGGTCCTGCCGATGGTCGAACAACGCGTGGATTTCACCTTGAGCCTGGAGGATCTGGACCAGGTCGCGCGGGGCGGCGAAACCCCGGACCTCGAGCCGGTTGCCAATGCGGCTGAGAAGGCCGCCAACTTCGAAGAGCGCGCCTTGTACCTGGGACTGCCCGAAGCGGGGCACGACGGCATGGCATCGGCGTCCACGCACAAGAAAGTGGCGCTGGAAGCGGCTCCCGGCGGCTATCCCAAGTCCGTCGAAAGCGCCGTGCATGCCTTGCAGTCTGGTGGAATTGCCGGTCCCTATCACTTGGTATTGGGACGGGCCGCCTACCGTGCCCTGGCCGTGGGCGACAATCATGGCTATCCCTTGCACAAGCGCATTCGCGACCTGCTGGAGGGTGGCGAGATTCGCTGGAGTCCCGCCGTCGAGGGAGGCGTGCTGTTCAGCGGGCGTGGCGGCGACTACGAGCTGGTGGTGGGCCAGGACTATGCCATCGGTTTCGCCGGGTGCGAAGGCGATGCAGTCAACCTGTATCTGCTGGCATCCTTCGCTTTCCGGGTGCTTGAGCCCGCGGCCGCCGTGTCGCTTGCGCAGAAATCGTCGTAACAGGCTGGAGGGTTCGCGC
>CAZIUM010000323.1:0-2677 GCA_964542285.1 uncultured Lentisphaerales bacterium | reverse complement strand
GAGTATGGTTTCCCATTTGGGCGGACGCCGCGAACCGGATTTTGGATATGTCTTATCGGTCATTGAGATAAATAAATATATTTATGGGCGCGAAGGCATCCTAGCTTTGTCCCTTTAGGTTTGTCAATCGGGTTGGAGAATATTTTTCGGGAAGATCTTCAGGGGACTACACGGCATGTTCCGTGCGGGCGAGAATGTCCTTTTGCACGGAGGGATCGAGCCAGGTGTAGTTGTAGGAGAAGCCGGACACGCGCACCACGAGGTTTTCGTACAATTCCGGACGTTTCATGGCGTCGATTAACGTTTCGCGATCGGTGGTGTTGAATTGCAACTCGGCCCCGCCCAGCCGGAAGCAGGTGACGATCAGCGCGGCCAGCGCTTCGAGCCCCCGGTCGCCCTCGAGGCCATGGGGATCGAGCTTGATGTTGACGACGCTGCCGCCCGGGCAGAGCCGGTAGGGAAGACGCGCCAGCGAGCGGATCACGGCCGTGGGGCCGTGATGATCCCGGCCGAAATAGGGGCTGCTGGCGTCGGAAAGGGGTTCGTGGGCATGGCGTCCGTCGGGCGAGGCGCCGACCTCCTTGCCGCAGGCAATATTCTGCACGTTGGATGCCAGCAGCATCCAGTATTCGCCGCTCATGGCATTGCGGTGGCGGGCGAACACGTCGGCCAGGTCGCCGACAAAGCGCGCGGCCAGCGCATCGACCTCGTCATCGGCGTTGCCGAACTTCGGGGCGGCGCTGAGCAGTTCCTGTCGCTCGGCTTCGTGTCCCTCGAAATCGGTCGCGAGCAGGGTCGCGAGCTGTGAGGCCGTGAAGCGCCGCTCCTCGCAAACGAGTTTTTTGACGGCGGCCAGCGAGTCGGCGATCGAGGCGATGCCCACGATGCCGTATCCCTTGTTGGAGGGATACACCGCGCCGCCATCGCACAGGTCGCGTCCGCGCTCGATGCAGTCCGCCACCAGCAGGCTCATCAGGGGACTGGTGAAGTCGTCCGCCCGTTCCTGAAAACGCCGTTGTTGCTCGGTATCCCGGCGCAACTGTTCGTCGGTCATGACCGTGACCAACTCGAAAAATTTCCGGTAGAAGGCTTCAAATTGCTGGTCAGGTGGCAGGGCCTGCTCATGTTCCGCAAGCCAGTTGACGGCCGGTTGCATTTGCTTCATGGCATTGTGGCGTCCGTCGGACCAGGGCGCCTGCTTGCCGGGAATGAAGACTTCGATGCAGCCGACAAAGCAATGGTTGCGCGCGTCTTCGAGCGCATAGCCACGGTCAAGCAGCGACTGGATCGTGAGCCGGTCGTTCATCACTGCCGGATAGCCGATGCCCGTTCGAATGACCTCGGCGCATTTTTTGACGAACGCGCGCGGGGTCTTTTCAAAATCGATGCGAGCGGAACAATTTCCTCCGGGCTGGCCGATTAGGCGGCAGGCTTCGAGGATCATGTAGGAAAGCTCGTTGGTGGCATCCTCGCCATCGGACGGCCTGACCCCGGCCAGGGCGATGTTCTGCACGTCGCCGTCCACGGTGATCTTGGCAAACAGATGGCAGAAGAGCGCCAGGGCCTGGGGGTCGTCCAGCCGTCCGGCCGCGAGATCCGCCTGGTAGAAGGGATAGAGGTATTGATCCATGCGCCCAAAGGCCATGGCTCCGCGTCGATCCAGTTGGAACATGTGGTGGAATGACAGCACGAGCTGCAGGGCGTCGTGAAGCGTCTCCGGTCGTTCCGTCGCCAGCCGCCGCATGCGATCGGCCTGGGAACGCAGCAAGGGCGCCTGTTCTGCCCTGACTTTGGACAGGCGGTCCAATTCCTCGCCCCAACGCAGGAAATAATTGTGGGCGCCGGTCAGCGCGATCGACATGGCGTCGAGGAACTCGCGTTGGCGGGGGTTGGCCTGAACGAGGGAAGTCTCGATGCGTTCACGCAATCCCGGCAGTCCGTCGCGCAACAGGGTGGCATAGTCCGGCGCATGATGATCGGCGAATACGGCAAAGGTGCGCCGTCCGATTTCGAGCATGGTTTGATCGGCTTCGGCCAGTTTGTCCGCCGGAACCGCGTCGGCCGTTCCCAGGTGACCGAGATTCCCACAGCCCACGAGCAGGTCGCCGGGGCAGTGGATCAAAAAACTGTTGTCCAGAACATGGTTCAGCGCCTTGGCGCGGCGTAAACTCATGGATTCGCCCACCGTTGCGCGGAACGATTCCATTTGCCAGAGAGGGGTGATATTGGTTTTGTGGTCGGCGAAGTAGGCGCGGTAGTATTTTGCCACCGCGGCATAGGGCGTTGGTTGAAACGTTTTCATGGTGTGCTCCTGGGAAGACCCGCGAATTATGGGATCACCGCGAACAACAAAACCCATTAAACTACGGATTCAAGATAATGGCAACTTGCTTCTTGTCGTTGGGTGCGCTTCGATCCCCCGCACGGGCGTGAGGGTTGAGGGTTGGGGGGTGTGATAGGGTTGAGGGGTGAGGCTTGAGGGGTGAGGGGAAACGTTTTTACAGTTTCGGCGCTTTGCGCCAAAAGGGTAGGGCGGCGAGGCCCTTCAGCGCCGCGCGCGGGTTTTCCGCGCTGGCGTGAGGGTTGAGGGTTGAGAGTTGAGGTTTGAGTTCCGCGGGGTTTTATTGTTCCGCGCATGCGCGGAAAGGTAGGGCGGCGAGGCCCTTCGCCGCCGCGC
>CAZIUM010000322.1:1846-2679 GCA_964542285.1 uncultured Lentisphaerales bacterium | reverse complement strand
GCGGCCTGTCCATCACGAACGTGAGCGGTCTGCTGCCGTTCTACGGCAACATCGGTGCGATCCGAGTTTTCGACGCCGAGGGTGAATGGATGCAGGTTGACAACCTGTGCTGGCGCATTCGGCGATTAACCCTCAAGCAAAGCGTGCCGCAATTGAGTTTCGACCCTCTGAAGCTTGAACGATTGCACCTGCTGCGACGGCCTTCCGGTTCCGAAAAACGGAATGTTTCCGGGCCTCCATTTCCCTTCGCGCTGGACCTTGCCCTGCTGCATATCGGCAGCCTGCGGCTTCCACCGGATTTCAACCATCCGAGGCTGCCCGACGAATGGGAAGTTCATGCGAAGGGACATTGGCGCGTGGGGACGTTGGATTCACGGGTGATCGTCCATGCGGACAATTCCGACCGGGCGCTCTCGCAGTCGTCGAATGTTGCCGTAGAATCGGCACCCCGGATGGTCGTTGCAACGCGCATGACCTGGTCGCCCGGCGACTCCGGTTCCAACGTGATCTTCCACTCCATGCGGGTACGCATCCCGCAAGGATTTATCTCGGGAAGCGCAGCGTACCAACCGCCTTGCTGGGACGGCGTTTTGCAGGCTGATTTGAATGGGAAACCGTTTTTTGCCGGCAACATTTTCACGAACCTTCCCTGGAACTTCAACACCGTCTCCCTGGAGGCCGACTGGGCGTTTAATCCCTCCAACCGCCGGCCGTCCGGAACGGTGCTGTATCGGCTGACCCATCCAAGCCTGGCCTCCATCGAGGGCGATTATGCCAGCGGTTCCATCAACCTGAATACCCAAGGCATGATCGATATCCAGGCCACCGTCGCC
>CAZIUM010000322.1:0-1746 GCA_964542285.1 uncultured Lentisphaerales bacterium | reverse complement strand
CGCATCGACAGCCCCTGGGGACAAGCCGAAGACTTCCAGGGCAACGCGCGCATCGCTTCCAACGGCACGGTCGAGGCACAGGCCACCGTCGCCCGCATCGACAGCCCCTGGGGACAAGCCGAAGACTTCCAGGGCAACGCGCGCATCGTTTCTAACGGCACGGTCGAGGCACAGGGCACCGTCGCCCGCGTTAAAAATCCCTGGGCAGACGCCTCCGATCTCACGTTCCTCGGGCACCATGATCCAGGGGGAAGCAGCCGTCTCGCGCTTTCGTCGGCACAACTCACCAGCGCCTGGCTGCCCGCACCGATGACCCGCAATTTTATTGGCGGCAAAGTGATGCGCGTCGACGACCAATGGCATTGGGATGAATGCGAACTCCTGATTGGCGAAAACCGGTTTTGGAGTTCCGGCAGGGTCGGGACAAACAGTCTGGCAGGTCAGGTTTCCGGACAGTTTCTTCCGGGTTTCTGGACAACCAATCTTCCGCCCGCCCTGGCGACAGGGCCGATCACCCTGGAGGCCGAAATCGCCGGTTCGCCCGGTCATCCCCTGCTCGACGCCAAGCTGCTTTGGCAGGACTTGAACTGGTCCCGCGCCGACGGAATTCCACGTCCCCCGCTGACCCTTTCAAGTCGTCTGGAATATGACGGCAACCATGCCGATCTGTTCCTTGACAACCAGGGGTGGCCGCAAAAATTGCCGACCCTGCGCCTCAAGGTCCCGGCACGAGTGAGCCTGTTTCCCTGGCGGATGGAACGTAACGACAAGGCACCCGACTGGACCTTGTCGCTGCAAAGCCAAGGTGATTTGGAAACCCTGGCCGGGTTAATCGATTTTGGCGGGCTGCATGCACGGGGACGATGGGATTGCGACTTGACGATCGTGGGGCCGCTGACCGCCCCCGCGGTCAAAGGACGTTTCGAGTTCAAACAGGGCTATGCGGAATATCCACCCACGGGAACCCTGCTGCGAGATATTGATTTCGCGGTCGAAGGTCTGGGCGACAAATTGGTGTTGCATCACGCACGCTTGAAGGACGGCGAAAAAGGCCTCGTGGAAATGGAAGGCGAGCTTGCGCTTGCGCCGAAGGAACGCTTTCCACTTAGTGTTGCCCTGAGAGTTTACAACCTGACGCTTTGGCGCACGGGAAAAAGCCGTCTCGGGCTCAGCGGTGCCTGTGGCTTGACGGGACCGTTAACATCGCCGATCCTGGCGGGACAGTTCGGACTGGGCAACACGCACATTGCCCTCGACCAGCCGTATGAAAACATTGTCACCCTGCCGGTGACGGGACTGGATCAACCGGCGCGAAAATTTAAAGCCGATCCGTTCAAGGCACCCGGCGGACTCCGCCTGGATCTTGTGCTGCTTGCCGATGAGCCGGTTACCGTGGAGGGACGGGGGTTGCGCTCGGAATGGGATGTGGATCTGCACCTGGGGGGCGACAGCGGCAATCCGATCGTCAGCGGTTCGATTTACATGATCGACGGCGAATTCTTTTTCATGGGACGCCGTTTCGAACTGCGGGAAGCCATCATTTCGTTTGAAAGTGTGGAGACGCTCATGCCGGTGATCCATGCCGGCGCCGATGCGCGGCATGGCGGCATTGACGCCTATCTTGACATGATCGGACCGTTATCGGAACCGTCGATCGCCCTCTATTCCAATCCGGATCTGCCTCCCGAGGAAATTGTCTCGCGCCTGCTTTTCGGACAATCGAGCCATTCAATCTCGGCCTTTCAG
>CAZIUM010000321.1:0-2692 GCA_964542285.1 uncultured Lentisphaerales bacterium | reverse complement strand
TGAAACAGCCCATCGAAGAAAAAGCCGCCCAGCCGGGAAGCAGGGGCGGCGACGGAACTATCTCACGTCCGAAACACTATCCCAGACGCGGCGCGGGTGCAAGCGCGAATCCCGAACCGTGGCAACCTGTCCGAATCGGCGACATCGTTGATGAAGCGTTAAGGCGCATTCTGCGAGAGGGGGCCGAATCGTGAAAACCGACAGCCTATCCGAGCGGGCTTTGATCGGCGCTCTACTCCAAGCCCCTGACCGGGCTTTCCCTGTATGCCAACAGGCCGGTATCACGGCGGCATCATTTACGGATGAAACGTGCATCGCGGCATGGTGCGCGATGGAGTCACTACGATCCCGAAAACCCGGCATCATTGACCCCCTGATCGTCGCCGAACAGATGGACGGCGACGACGGGGAGAACCTGTTGGCGCTGGGCCAGATGGTTGACGAATGCCCGACCGCCGAACACGCGGCATTTTACGCCGGGCAGGTGAAGCAAGCTGAACGTCGCCGGAACCTGCATCTTGCCGCAAGGCTGGCCGTAGAGGCGTTGGAGAAGGGCGGCGCGGTGGATGAGGTGGCCGCCGACCTGGTGGCCGCTGGCGAGGCTTCAGGGAGTGCCCACGGCGGACCGTTGGTTGACACGTTTCAGCCGATACGGTTTGCCATGCTTCATGCGCTGGAAGTGAAGCCCGAGGAAACGCATCTTGTTGGACGCGGTTTCCTGCGGCGTGGCGCATGGAGCCTACTCACCGGGGGGACCGGCATCGGAAAATCCGTTTTGGCCGAACAGATGGCCGCCTGTGTCGCTTGTGGAAAATCCGTTTTTGGACTGACCGTGGTGCGTCCCTTCAACGTGCTGATGCTGACGGCGGAACAGGACGAAGAAACCTTGAAGCGTGACCTTGAAGCAATCGCAGAGCATGACGGGCTGGACGCCGACCTGCTGGACCAGAATCTACAACTTCACCATGCCTACGCTCTGGACGGTCCCGAACTGGTGACGGCGCTGGATAGAGAGTTTCGCCGGGGCGGGTTCGACCTGCTGGTGGTGGATAACTACCAAGCATTTTCCGCCGACGACATCAACGGCAGCCGGGAGTGGAAATTGTTTATCACTCCCATCTCGAAACTGCTGAAGGAACACGGGGCCGGGATGCTGCTGGTAGATCACACCGGAAAGCCAGCCGAGCGCAAAAACTGGGGGAGGCATGATTCGGTTTACATGGCCGCTGGAACCAGCCGGAAGGCGAACGGGGCCAGAACCAGCATGGAACTCTACAGCCCAGCCGAGGGAGATGACCGCTATCGTCTTCACCTTGGCAAGAATTGGGAGCGGGCTGGTGTTGTAGATGGAAACGGGTTTCCCATCCGTGACATCTATCTCGACCGTGCGCCGGATCATCACAAGCCCTATTGGTCGCCAAGCGATGACCAGACGGATCACAAGCCAATGGTGGAGGGTGAACCGGCCATCGTGGATTATGCCACGGCTCATCCCTATGAAGGTGTCCGCAAGATTGCCGAGGCCACGGGCTACAGCAAAAGCAAGGTTCAACGGATACTCGCCAAGCATCCCTTACTGTCCCACGGGAGGGATGAAAAGGCATGAAATCCGAACTACTCAAAACCGGCCATGCGTGGGCGGTGTCCCACTGTCCCACCCCTAAAGGGGTGGTGGGACAGTTGGGAGGGCAAGGCCGCCAGTGTCCCGGGACAGTCTGTGGGACACTTTGGGACAGGGGGCAGGAATGAGCCCCAGCACCAGCACAACCGGAAACATGATGAACGGTTCAACACCATACCAGCCAGCCCACACTGTACCGGGCCACCCCGAGGGGACCGCGATGCAGTCCACCCCGAGGGCATGGATACAAGATCCACCCCTTCCTTATCGGCCAGACGAAAACCCGCCGCCCCGATGGTTTTGGGTTGAATTAGGTCCGCGCATTCGCCGCCGTCCGCGATGTGGCGAGATAGGGGGGAACGATGGCCGATGAATCTATGCCATTGAATGAAGGCGCACAACTGCGCGAACTCATGCGATTGATTCGGGAAAAAAGCATCATCGTCTACAGCGAGGGGCCGGGACATCTCGCAACGCAAGAAACGAAGATTCCGCGAGATTTGATTCGGGAGGGCGTACGCAAGCGGCACGGGCTTTTCGTCGCGTTGGCAAGCGAAGATGACCAGCTAAACGAGGCGCAAAAACAAGAGATTTTACGCCACGATTGCCGCGTCGGATTCCAACCGCCCGGCGACTGGCGGGGGGCCGCCCGCGAACTGCGCCAAAGGTGCGGCATGTATCTCGGATGATGACGAACGAAACAGCAAACCAAACCAACAGGAGAAAAACACCATGAAGGCAACGAAACAGAAAACCGAAACCACCCCCGCCGCTACCGTCGCCGAAATCCGCGACGAACTCGCCAAAGCAGAAAATGCGCTCGCTGGAATTGACCCGCACCGGGGGACCGTAGATTCCGTTTTGGAATTGCGCCGTCCCCTTCAAGAGCGAATCGCGATCCTGCGCGAGCGTCTCCAACTGGCAGAGCAACGCCAAGCCGAAGCCGAGTATGCCCAGATCGAAAACGAGATTGCCGAACTCCAAGCGGATGCCCAACAGATCGAAAACGAACTTTTGATTGCCCGCGAACAGGCCGCCGCCGATTTGAGACGGCACTTGAACCCGGATTTT
>CAZIUM010000320.1:0-2696 GCA_964542285.1 uncultured Lentisphaerales bacterium | reverse complement strand
CGTTTTCGTGTTTCTTTCGTGCCATGGACATTTGGGTGTTTTGTAATTTTTTTCCACATACAAAGTGTCTGTCCCTAATTTTCTTTCGGAATTCAGCAAGCGGGGGCTTGACACAAGTTCGTTTGTGGGTTGAAAATACTCTCGTTGTTTTTTGAGTTCGGTTGTTGGAGACCGCGCACGGAAACGGAGAGGAAGATGGACATGCAAACGCTTTGGGTTTTGGCGGCGGTATGGATGGGGGTGGCCACGGTACAGGCTGCCCAGGAACTTCCCCTGGCGCAACGTCCTCTGGCGCAGGAAATGATTCGCGAGAAAGGTTGGGTGAGCATTCCCTCGCCACACGGTCGCAAGACGCTGGATTTGATCCCTGACGGCGGGTTTCGGGAAGGACGGCACTACACCTTCCGACTGCGGTTCGAGCAGGCGCGGTTTGCCTTTGTCACCGGGCGCGACTACGAATACGTTTTCACGCGCGGCGGCAAGGAATTTACCAACGAGCTGGCGGAGGCGATGACCTTTGTGCCGGTGGCCGAGCGTGGCAGCGGCTTCTGGTATGCCGTGGATGTCTTCGAGGATTCCCCGGCCATTGTCGACCGGCGCCATCGCAGCAGTCGCCTCACGCTCAATTACATCATGCCGGAGCAGAATTTTTCGACCATTGACAACGTGGCGCGTTGGCAGGAGCGTGAAGCCGCAACCCTGCGGCGCGACCTCTTGCGGGAGGATCTGCTCCTGGGGGTGGAAGTGTCCCGCGACAAGCTGCGGTTTTTTGTCAATGGCGTTTTTATGCGCGACCTGGCGCGTGAGGGCATCGATCTTGGGAATTGCGTACTGCGCATCCAGGATCGGACTTCGATCTCCGACACGGTTCGCTGCGATGCCTTGACACCGCACTACCGCATGCTGGACATCCGCGAGCGTCTTAACGCTTCCGGGATTCCCGGTGCAGGAAGCCTTGCGGACCTGCCGAAAGGGGAGACCGTGGAAGTAGCGGGTGTGCCCTTCCTCCTGCCGAACGATCCGAAATACGATCATGTCGATCTCTACCAGAGCTGGATGGAGGCGGCCATGCGCTGTGGCTACGGCATTACCGAGGTCTGGACCCGTTGGCGCGCCGCTACCGACAAGGTGCCGCTGCGTTACCAGTTCCGGGTGCCGTTCGAGAATTACGAGGCGCTGTATGTCCTGGCGGCTTCGGACGGACGCACGGACACCATTCCGCGTTTTACGGCGCAGTTTTATCTGCCGCGCCGCGGGCGGCCCGTAAATTTCGCTTCGGCGGACATTCCGGCGTTCGATGCCGAGGGCGAAGTGCGGGATGCCTTGCCCGTAACGCTTTCCAACGGAAAGAAGGTCCGTTTGTACCTGGTGAAGGTGAAGCTCGAACCGGGGCAGTTCGTCAAGTTCAGTCGCGGTTCGTATTTTGACATGGAACTCACCAAGGATGTGCAAACCTATCGGGCCTATCCCGATCCGCTCACGCACAGCATTCATGGGGCGGGGCTCCCCAGTTCGGTGCGGGTCTTCGGCATCACCTTCGGCCGTTCGAAGCTGCCGACCCGCTTCACGCCGGAAAACTTCGCCAACATCTGGCACGATGGCGAACGGGTGACCTACCAGGTGGACCTCGAGAACATCACGGACGCAAAGACGCGCGCCCACTTGTCTTTCAAGGCCGTCAGTTACGACGGGAAGCACGAATACCGGGACCGCAAACGCGTGTCGCTGCGTCCGGGAGATGCGCGCAGGGTAGATTTCAAATTCCGGCCCAAAAAATTTGGCTACTACCGGGTGGCCTTAGAACGTGAAACGGGCGGCGAGGTCCAGACCTTCGAGCGCACGCTGGTGCATTTGCGCCGGCGCGAACATGCCGCCCGACCTTTCGATGCCAAGGGCATGTTTTTCGGGTGCTGGAGTGTGGGCTCGGTGGATACCGTTCGGCTGGCCGGCATGCTGGGGTTTGACGGCTTCAGCGGGTTGAACCCTGCAAACGAGGAAGCGCGCGCCCTGATGGAGCAGTACGGTATGCAGGACTTCAACGGTGCCCGGATCATGCGCATCGGCCGTTTCCTGGCCGGGAATCGCGACGAGGCGGAAGACCTCGCGATCCTGCGCGAAAAGATGCCCCCCATGCTGATCCAGTCGGATGGCGTGAAAAATCCCCAGTACACGGCCATCTTGTGCGAGCCCGGCGGGGTGGGCACCGGCAATGCCGGGTTCGGTGAATATTATGGCGAGGAACCTTACGACTATTCCAAGCTGGAGCCGAAGTACGCGGAACGCTATGCGAACTACAAGTATCAGTTTCTTACCATCCGCAAGGCCTTCAGGGAACTGGACAAAAAATCGAAAATCATGCTGCCCAACGGCGGTTGGTGTTTCACGATTCCCTTCCTGCAGGACCCCGACACGCGCAACCTGATGGATGGCGTGAAATGCGATTTCCAGTTTTATACCCGCTTGCCGGAACAGCAGATGCACCAGTGCTCGCTGCACTCGATGTACTATTTCCGCAAGGCCTGGGAAAACTATCGTCCCGGGGAAACGCCTCTGCTGGTCTTCGGGGAAGGTCCCGACGTGTCGCCGGTGTATCCCGGCGCCAGCACCGAAGAGGTCGCGGCCGCGCATCGCATCCGCTGTTCGGTCATCATGGCCGGCTACGGCGCCCACCACCAGCATTCCTGGGCCACCAGCAT
>CAZIUM010000319.1:0-2725 GCA_964542285.1 uncultured Lentisphaerales bacterium | reverse complement strand
GCCCGGCATTTCGCCCCGCATGAATCGCCATCCGTAGGTTAGTCTCCGTATTGTACGCACAACCTGTCTCCGATGGGTTAAAAATTTTCGCGAACCGGACCCCAGGCAGAACAGCAAGGGCCGCTTCCGTACCTATTGAACAACGAACCCCGGACGATGACAATCGAAATGAGTTTCCACGACGGAAAAACTTTTGCGCTTGCGATTCGTCCCCTCGAGGGTAGACTTCCTCATGCAATGAAATCGACTTCCAACAGCCCCTCGCTGACCACGGATCGAGGGATCGACAGCGACACGATTTCCGAACTGGAGCGCGCGCTGCGCCTGGCGGGCGCCAACACCGGGTCATGGCGCCCGTGGATCGCTTCGGAACGCGAGGCGATCGTTGCCGCCGCCCGGGAATGCCTGGGCCTGCGCGACGAATGGGTGCCCTCGATTCGCGCGGAGCCCGCGGCGGAGTCTTCCCTGGGAAGCATCGTGGTGCAACACCTGCGGTCCGAATCCTGGCGCGGTTGCCTGGGGGCGGCGCATCTTTTCATGCCCCGCGACACGGCCCCGGCCCCGCGGCCGCTGGTGCTGCTCTGTTGCGGGCATGCCAGGGATGGCAAGCGGGGACAAGGCTACCAGGACATGGCCTGGCGCCTGGCCCACATGGGCTGCGCCGTGCTGGTGCCCGACAATCTCGGCCAGGGCGAAAGAAACCCCATGGGGCATCGGGATGTCCTGATGCCCTTTGCCTGCGGGCTCTCGCTGCAGGGACTGATCGTGATGGAAACGGCGGCCTGGATCGACTGGGCGCTTGCCGACGGGCGCTTCGATGCCACCCGCATCGCCGCGATCGGAAACTCGGGTGGGGGCACGCTGACGACCTTCCTGGGCGCCATTTTCGGCGATCGCCTGTGCGCCCTCTCCTCCAGCGGATATCCCTGCCGGTTCGATTACATCGCGCTCAAGGAAAAGAAACACTGTCATTGCAACATCTTGCCGGGGATTGTGGGGCGCCTGGAAATGTGGCAGTTGTACGGAGGGTTCGCGCCCAAGCCGCTGTTCCTGTTTCAAGGACGGAACGATCCCCTTTTCCCGGAGGATATCTTTCATTCCGTCCGTCGCAAGGTGCACCATGCCTACGAGCAGGCCGGCGCCGCCGACGCCTGCCGGACCGCCGTGTTCGATGGCGGCCATTCCTGGGACACGCAACGCATCGAGGCCATGGCTGTATTCATCGGCCAGGTCATGAATCTCGACCCGGCGGCAAAACCGCCCCACCCCCTGACCGAACCCTTCGACCGCTGTCATGAAACCTGGCCGGACGACGCCCTCGATACCGATACGCTGGCCTGCCGCTTGGCCGGGCGCCGACCGGCAGGCATCCATGAACTTTCCGATGTCTATCTGCCGGGACTCGAATCCCGCGGCGAGGTGCGCCTGCCAAGGGTCGGCGGACGACAACTGGCCGCCCAGATGACGGCCTTCCTGGCGCCGGAGTTTCGTCCCGATTTGCCCAGGAGACCCTCCTCCGCTGGCGCGCGGGCTTCCGAAACGGACACTGCGCCGCGCAGGATTCCCATGATCAAGCTGCGGGAAATCGCACGTCGGCTCTTGATCGCCGCGAGGGCGGGAGATGCCGAAGCGGCCATCGTGGCCGAGGAGCTGGTGGAAACCTCCCTGATGGGGATCGATTCTCACGGGATCATACGCATCCCGCAATATACGAAGCAATTGCGCGACGGGAGCCTGCGCCCCAATGTCACCCCGCGCATCGTTCAGCGCAAGGACGGTACGCTGATCGTCGATGGCGGGAATGGATTCGGCATGATCACGGCGCGATTCATGACCGATGCCGTGGCGGAATTGGCCCAAACACGGCACCTGGCCGCGGCCGTCAGCCGGCATACCCACCATGTCGGAAGGCTGGGGTCCTTCGTACAACGCCTGGCCGAGCGGGGATTGTTTGGGCTGGCGGTGGCCAATTCCTCCCGGCAGGGGCATTACGTGGCGCCCTGGGGCGGCACCCAGGGCCGGCTGGGAACCAACCCCCTGGCCTACGGTTGTCCGACCAACGGCCGGCCACTCGTGCTGGACATGTCGACCTCGGCCATCGCCGAAGGGGCGGTCCGGGCTTGCCTGCAATCCGGACGTCTTGTTCCGGAAGGATGTCTGCTCACTCCCGAAGGACAACCCACCACCGATCCCAACGAATTTTACCGCGGTTCATGGGGGTCGATCCTGCCGTTCGGCGGGCGTCAGGGGTACAAGGGCTTCGGGTTGTCACTGCTGGTGGAGCTGCTTGGCAACACGCTGGCCGGCGCCGAAGTCACTTCCGAGGACGCAAAGGACGCCTACATCAACGGATTCTTCATTCTGGCGATCCATCCCGATGCCTTTTGCGGTCAGGCCGAATTCATCCGCCGGGTCGAGGAGCTTTGCGACGACCTGCGATCGTCGCCGCCACGCGAGGACGGCCACGGCATTGTCCTGCCGGGCGAACGCGATTTTGAAACCCGCGACCGACGACTGGAGCAAGGGATTCCCCTCCACGAGGGCACCTGGCGGGAACTGGTTAAGACCGGCGAATCCCTGGGGGTGCCGGTGAACACGATCCTTGAGAATGCATAAGGGTGTGTCAAAAATTTTTATCGTACCTGCTCGGATATTCAGACAAGATTCAGGAGGTTCGTAATGAGAGAACCCGCATACAACGGCATTGAGTTCCCAGAAGAATGGC
>CAZIUM010000318.1:0-2770 GCA_964542285.1 uncultured Lentisphaerales bacterium | reverse complement strand
CTCGACGTATGAAGACGAAAATTCTCATCACCGGTGGCAGCGGATTCCTGGGCATCAACATGGTGCGTCATTGCCTCGAAAACAACCTTGGCCCGGTGCGGACGCTTGACCTCGTGCCGTTCGACTACCCGGAGCGCGACCGGATCGAAAGCATCGTGGGTGACATTCGCGATGAAAGCAAGGTCCGGAACGCGATGAAGGACGTCCGGTGGGTGATTCATACCGCCGCCGCCCTGCCCCTGTACAACGCGCTTGAAATCATCACCACCGAGGTGGAGGGGACCCGCACCCTGCTGAAGACCGCCCACGAAGCCGGGGTGGAACGGTTTGTACATGTTTCCTCCACGGCGGTCTATGGCATTCCCGACCACCATCCCCTGCGCGAAGACGACAAGCTTTCCGGCGTGGGTCCGTACGGAAAAGCCAAAATTTTCGCCGAATCCGCCTGCGCGGAATATCGCAAACGCGGACTCTGCGTACCGGTCCTGCGCCCGAAATCGTTTGTGGGGCCGGAACGCCTGGGCGTATTCGCGCTGCTTTATGACTGGGCCCACGACCGACGCAATTTCCCGATGATCGGCAATGGGCGCAACCGCTATCAATTGCTAGACGTCGCCGACCTCTGCGCGGCGATCGAATTGTGCCTTCAATTGGATGCGGAACGCGTCAACGACGTCTTTAACATTGGCGCGCGCGATTTCGCCACGATGCGCGAGGACTACCAGTCCGTGCTCGATCAGGCCGGCCACGGGAAGAAGATCATCGGGTTCCCGGCCCGCCCCGTGATCTGGGGACTCCGCCTGCTGGAAATGCTGCACTTGTCCCCGCTCTACAAATGGGTTTACGAAACCGCTTGCGAGGATTCCTTCGTCAGTATCGAGAAAGCCGAACGCGTCCTGGGGTTCAATCCGCGTTATTCCAACAAGGAAGCCTTGTTGCGTAACTTTAAATGGTACCTGGAAAATGTCGATCGCTTCGGGCAGGCGTCGGGTGTGACACATCGCGTTCCCTGGAAACAGGGCGCCCTGGGACTGATCAAAAAACTGTTCTGAAGATCGCAAAGGCGGGCATGCCGCTGTGATCTTCTCCTCGTCAAAGAAAGCATCCGGTGACGCGCTCGGCGGGCGACGCCCTTCCGGACGCCATTGCGGCGGCGCGCGCCATGCGGTCAGTTCTCATAGGGAACGGTCCCGGTGGCGTCCACCCTGTACCCCCACTTTCGAACGTACTCCATGCCCGGGAGAAAGGCATCCTCCTGTCGGCGGAGTTTCGCGTGTAATTGTTCCTCAAGGCGCTTCCGCTCGGCGCGATAGGCAGGGTCGTCGATGCGGTTTTGCATCTGGAACGGGTCGTTTTCGTTGTCATACAACAACCACGGCCCCTGCAAGTCACGGACATAGGTAAAGCGTTCCGTACGCAGCCCGCGATACTCCCGGCCCTGGTCGCGCACGCGTTGCCATTGTCCGAAGGGATGCGGGCAGGTCAACAGCACGGCCCCGTCGGAAGGATTCTCCTCGCCACGAAGGTAGCCGGAATAGTCCAATCCCTGCATCCCCCCGGGCGCGGCAAGGCCCGCCAAACCGAGCAGGGTCGGCATGATGTCGGGAGCATCGATCAAGGCATTGCATTCCCGCGGCCGCCAGTCTTCAAGCCCGGGATAGCGCAAAAGGAACGGCACCCGGATGGATTCATCCCAGGGCCGTTGCTTGTTGGCATGTCCCTGGGACCCCAGCATGTCGCCATGATCGGAAGTGAAGACCAAGAGGGTGTTGTCCTCGATGCCACATTCCCCGAGGGTATGCAACAAGCGTCCCATGCATTCGTCCAAGGCGGAGCAATGCGCGTAATACCCGGCCAGCCGGCGTCTCGCATTGTCCGCGATCTCGTCCGGAACATTGGGGCGCAGGGAGATGTTCCGCGCATCGTACAGGGACCGGAATTCCGCGGGCGCGGTGTCGTAGGGCGAATGGGGCGGCCCCCAGGAAAGCGCCAGGAGGAAAGGCTTTTCCGCGGATGCCTGCCGGCGGACGTATTTCATGGCCGCTTCCGTTTGCGCCAGGGCGTCGTAGCCTTCCCAGTAGCGTTTTCGCGGGTCGTCCCCCGCATAGTATGCCGAATGGTTGTAGTCGTGCGTACACTCCAGCACGTTCCAGTACTCGAAACCGCAGCGGCGTTCCGGGGGGATGCAGTTTGATCGTCCCTGTCCGTCGACATGCCATTTGCCGATGTAGGCGGTCTCGTACCCAGCCTCCTTGAAGGCAGTTCCCAGGGGCGTCCCCTGGGGACGCAGGGACACGTCGTTGACAAACACGCCATGGGTCAGGGGCCGCTGCCCCGTCAACAGGCTGGCTCGATACGGCGAACAGACGGGGCAGCCGGAAACGGCATGCGTGAAATGAATGCTCTCACGCGCCAGAACGTCCAGATGCGGCGTATGGACATTGGGATCGCCGGCATAACCCGTCGCCTGCATGCGCCACTGGTCGCCAAAAACAAAAATGACATTGGGCTGTTCAGCGTGCAACATTTTTTCCTCCGGGAAACCATCGTAACCAAAACATGTCCGGGATTAGCGAAAAACGTCAAAGATTGGAACTGGAAATATCGGCATCGAACCCTTCGCCACCGGGTTGACCATCGGCGCCGTAACTAACAATTTCAAAGGGTTCCCCATGTCGCCCCGGCACGAGATACACGTATTCGAGGCCCCAGGGATCACGCGGCAACTCCACGCGGTCGAGGTATCCGCCCGGACGCCAGTTAACCGGTC
>CAZIUM010000317.1:0-2775 GCA_964542285.1 uncultured Lentisphaerales bacterium | reverse complement strand
CCGTTCCCGCGGGAATGGTTCCCGGCCAGCGGGCGATGCAGGGTACGCGCATGCCACCTTCCCAGGTGGTGCCCTTGTGACCGCGCAGGGGCGCGTTGCTGATGCCCGGACGGGGGGCGCCGCCGTTGTCCGAGGTGAACAGGACCAGCGTCCGTTCGTCGATGCCCAGGCGCTTCAATTCGTCGAAAAGCACGTTCATGGTCCAGTCGACTTGTTCCACCACGGCGCCGTAGGCCCCGTTTTTCGAATTCTGCATGAACCGTTCCGGCGCGTAATGCGGCACATGCACGTGCAGATGCGCCAGGTAGAGGAAGAACGGACCGTCCCGGTTCTCGCGCATAAAGCGCACGGCCTGTTCCATGTACCGTTCCGTCAGGGCGGCCTGGTCGGGCTGTTCCTGGACGACCTCCTCCTGGTCCATCAGGGGCAGCGGGGGAAAATGCGGATGGTTCTTCGACATTCCCATGTCGTTGCTGTAAGGCAGTCCGTACCATTCGTCGAAGCCGTGACGCGTCGGCAGAAACTCCGGCTGATCTCCGCAATGCCACTTGCCGATGAGTTTCGTGCGATAGCCCGCGTCCTTCAGGATGTCGGCCACGGTGCGCTCGTCCGGATTCAACCCGATCGGTTCCCCCGGACGCAGCACGCCGATCTCGCAGCCGGTCTCCATGCCGACGCGGCAGGGATAGCACCCCGTCATCAGGGCCGCGCGGGAAGGGGAGCAAACCGGGGCCGCCATGTAGAAGCTGGTGAATTTGCGTCCCTCTGCGGCCATGCGGTCGATGGCCGGCGTGCGGTTCAAGGTCGAACCGTAGCAGCCGACATCGCCGTAGCCCAGATCGTCGCAGTTCACAAGGACGATATTCGGAGGGGGGGCTCGATCGATGGAAGCGTTGTCTGGATGTCTTTTCATAATCCTCGCCTGGGTGGTGAATGCATGGGTACTTTACCGAAGAATGAACAGCGTGCCCAGAGGAGTATCCGCCATGGAGGCCACCGGGGTGTTGCCATAGGCGCCCAAATTCACTCGCCGGCCGGCGGGGGTGGGCTCGAGCCGCCAGTCCGCGGCGGGGTCCCCGCGGTCGATGGCCGGGCTGTGCTGCTCGGATTCCGCCCAGGTGCCTCCCTCGAAAGAACCGCCAATGTAGTTCCCGCGGATCGACTGGAGGTGATAGTAGGTGGTGTCGACGAACAGGGGATCGGCGATGAAGCAGCCCACGTGGCTTTCTTCATTGGTGGAAGAGACCAGCGCGTAGGCCATCGCCACGTCGCCGGCCACGTCCAGGTCCGTCGCGTTGCCCCAGAGAATGGCATTGGTGATGGCCGCGGTCCCTCCCGGTACGGCAATCGTCGAAATCTGGAGATCGCCGTTGGGGATGGCCACGTTGTCGGAGAGAGTCACATTGCGAAGCACCGTGCTGCCGCCGGCCGTGTAGAACGCCGCGCCGCTGTGATCGGCTTTGTTCTTCACCAACAGGACATTGAGCATTGTCGTATCCCCGATGGAGTAAAACGCGCCGCCGCGGCCATCGTCTCCATTCCATCCCTGTAACCCCTGATTTCCCTCGAAGCGCGACTCGCGCACATCCAGCGTTGCTCCCGCGGCAATGTACACGCCGCCCCCAAAACCCTGGTTGGCGTGCTGGGTTCCCTGGGCCGTATTATCGGAGAATGTACTCCGGTTAACTATCGCCGTCGCGCCGTCGGCCAGATAAAGACCCCCGCCATGCCCCGTGCCGTTTCCGCCCGGTCCCCGGCTCAGGTTCACGGTAAACAGGCAGTTGCTCAACGACAGGGAGCTGTTCGCCACGTACATTCCGCCTCCCCGTCCGTTTCCGCCGCTTCCGCAGGTGTTGTCACGGACGATGCAGGAGACAAACGTCAACCCCGGGCTGTCGACAATGCGCAGCCCGGCGCCCTGTTGCTCGCCACTGACCGTCAACAGTCCGTTCTGGAAGGTAAGTCCATCGATTACCGCGTTGGTCAGCGCATCGATTTCCAGAATCCTGAAATCCGCAATGGTTTCGTCGCGTTCCATGACGGAAGGCCAGGCGGCGGGATCGCGAGGTCCCGGAAGAACCAAATCCGAGGCCGCCTCGTATCCTCCGAGTATGGTAACATTGGAAACTCCGCCCCAGTTCAGTTGTGCCACGGTTTTGAACACGCCCCCCGCCACATGAAGCGTATCGCCGTTTTCGAGCGCATCCAAGGCCCGTTGTGGATCGGAAAACGCCGAGGTCCAGTTGGTCGCGCTGCGCGAGGTTCCACCGGGCGCCGCATACCATTGCATGGAGGCGCCCGCCGTACGAAACGATTGGGTGACACTTTCGACGGTTCCCGCCGCGTTCGATGCGGTGACAAAGTAGGCATATTCCGTGTCCGCCGACAGCCCGGCAACCTCCTGCTCGAAGACCCCTTCCTGGGTTCCCAGCGAGAACCCATTTGTCACAGACCCTCCTTCTTGCCAGAAGGAAATCCAGATCGTGGGAACCTGTTCGCCCGTCTCGACAACCTGCCCCCTCAATCCGGCCTCATGGCGGCGGACGTATCCAGGACCGGTATTTTCGATCGTCGGAAGCTCGATGCTCGCAAACGGCTGTATGGGATCCGACCAGGCCGTGCCGGTGGAATTGCTGACAAAGCAACGGAAGAAATACTTTTGCCCACTGGTCAGTCCGGTGACCTGGAAGGAGACCAGTTCCCACTGCTCGCGTGTCCCCAGGTCGATGGCCTGTTGCCAGGCGTTGGTTCCGGATGTACCACCGTCCACGGTTC
>CAZIUM010000316.1:0-2777 GCA_964542285.1 uncultured Lentisphaerales bacterium | reverse complement strand
GGGTGTCGCTCAGGGCGACAAACGGGGCATGCTTTCTCCGCGCGACAGCCGCCTGCTGGAGCTCGGGTATCCTGTTCAAAGCATGAAGTTTGCGGTCACACCGCAACGCCTGCTCGTTGATGGCGATCACCTGTGGATAGCGGTGGGCGGCCACGACGCCGATTCGTCATTGGGCGTCGTTACGGAATTTACCGGTCTTCTGCGCATGGACCTGAAAAGTGGACACCTCGCCGTTCTAAGCATGGAGACGTTCGAGCGAAAAGTGACAAAAAACCGCATTACCTACAGCGATCGTGAATATCACGCGTTTACCCCGCTGTTCTTCTGGAACCATCACATCTGCTTCGCCAAGCGCGGGCGGGGTGTTTTCCTTTTTCCGCGCGAAGCGCCAGTTGAAACGCACGGCCTGGGGATCACTCGTCTGTTGAATGAGCAAATCGGCCTACCTTCTGTCGATATCACGAGTGCCGCCGTCTTGGGCGACACGCTCTATATCGCTCTACCCAACACCTTGCTGGCCTGGCAGGAGGGATCTGCCAGGGCGCGTGTCGTCACGGTAACGGCTACGGAAACGGCCACCGGGGTGCTTGCCTCGACCGGCTTGATTGATGGTCTGGCGGCCGATTCCGCGTCAAACCGCCTCTACCTTTTCGCGGAGAGAACAATCTGGCGTTACACGCCCGCCGACGATTCCTGGGCAAAGCTGGCCGAAGGCGACCGTCGTGTCAGTACAAGCCGAACCGGGCATGGTATCATCACCAGCACACCGGGTCTGGTTTTGTTTACCAAGACACGTCCGCAAGCACGTGGCTTTGGCGGTAATGTTTTAGAAGCGTTTGTTGACATCACCGGCTGTTTCCGGCTGGCCGATGAATCGCTCGGGCCACCACCTGTCGAACTTGCCACGCCCGAGACGTATCTTGCCCGCTACGATCTGGCGCGCTATCGCGGCGGTACGATCGTCATCGGCGGCAATTATTTCAGCTCCGGCAAACGTCCTGACTGGGAATTGGCCTACCTGGTTGGCGCCACCAACACGGTCGGTACGGACATGGCCTGGCTGTTTCCGCCGGCCGCACCCAAACCACCTCTGGCCGCACCATCCGAGAAGGCGACATCCCCCATGCACACACCGATCGTCACGGCTGTATTGGCGAATGACAGCGATGCCGTGGCCCGCCTGTTGAAGGCCGGAGCTTGTGTCGATGAATACGATCCGAAAGGCATGACGCCGCTGGCACACGCCGCTTCCAACGGAAAGGTGGATGTCGTTCGGACGCTCATCGCCTGCGGTGCCGACATCGACGTGCCCAACGCCAGAGGCCGGACGCCGCTCATGCTGGCGGCGGGAAACGGGCATTTACACTGCGTGAACCTGTTGCTGGACGCCGGTTCCGATAGCTGTCACCGTGACAACCACGGCATTCCCATTTTTAATGTTGTGGGCGATCCGGGCATCATGCGTGCCCTGATGGAGGATGGCGCCAATCCTCTGGCCCCCGACAGCCAGGGGTTAATTCCTATGGATTTAGGCCTCAACCCGGAAATGACCGATATGCTGTGGCTGGGCACAATCCCCGGCGCTTTTGACGTTGTCTACCGATCCCCGTCATCACCTCAGATCGCACATACCTCGCGCGTGGATCGCGCGCTGGCGCGGCTGCGCCAGGGAGAGACACTGCCCGATGCGGAGCGCAACGCCTGCCTGATCGCCTTTGCCCGCTACCATACCGAAGTGAGTAGCCGGCAGAAGTACATGTATGCACGACGTTTTTCCGAGCCCGACCGGACCGAGTACTACCTGCAAGCCGTCAAAATGAGCTTCATCGATTGGCAGCGGCATGGTGGCTGGGCCTTTCGCTCCGATATCCGCGAGGCGGTCTTTCCTGAAATCGAAAAACGCCTTGAAGCCGGGCCATTCGACCCGTATCTTGCCTTCTGCACCCTCTTTCGCAAGGTTCAGCGGGGCGACACGGAGGCGGCGCGCCGGGATTTTGAACGTATCGCAAGCGTCGATCCGTTTCTGGCGCAACACGTGATTCAATGGTGTTTTCGTAACTATCAGCAGGTAGATTGGCTGATCAACCCGTATCTGGCAAACGGCAAAAGCAACAAAGTGCGACAACTCGCCATCCTGGCAAGCCAAGTGGAAACACCCGAAATGTTAAAAATCGCCGCCGATTTTTATCGGCGGATCGGCGATCAGAAAGAGGCCGACGCGCTGCTCGCGCGGGCGGCTGCCCTGGAGACGAAATGACTCTACTCAAAAAACGAATCTTGCCACCAATCAATCAGGCTCGAAGCCTGAAGCTGGCCATTGCCGCATGTGTACTAGTCACCTGCCGGCTATGGGGTGCCGACGCACCTCCACCGGCTACCCCACCGTCTTCTGCGCCCGTGCGGCTGGCAGTGCTGGCTGAAGATGTCGCACCCGAGAGCCGCGTGCTGGCAGACCTGCTCACAGTCAAACTGGCAAGCTGCCCCGGCGTCGAGACTGTCGAGCGGGCCGAGATCGAACGGGTGCTCGACGAACAGAAAATAACCGCAGAGGGGCTGGTAGAAGCCGATAGCCGCATCCGGCTGGGCAAAATTCTCGGTGCACAAGGATTGCTCTTCGTCCGTCAGGATACCAGTAACAGCCGTTTACTGGCGCGGCTGGTGGAGACTCGGCAAGGTTTTATCGCCGGATTCATCGTGCAATCGACCGCGAACCTGGGCATAGGAAGATCTGTAAACGTCATTTTGACGCCGTTACTTTCCGCGCTTCCCAAACTCTC
>CAZIUM010000315.1:0-2781 GCA_964542285.1 uncultured Lentisphaerales bacterium | reverse complement strand
AGCAGGCGACCGTGAAGCCCTTGCTTTCCATGTTGAGAATCAGGTTTTCGCCCATTACGGCGAGACCTACCAGGCCGATGTCGGCCTTAAGTCCGTTGTTCATGCCTTGTTCCTTGGTTGTTTTGTTCTGAGTTTTTGTTGTGTGTCCCGGCGGATTTGCGGAGCCTCTAGATGCCGCTGAAAGCCGAAAAACCGCCGTCAATCGGGATGACCGTGCCGGTGACGAAACCGGCGCCCTTGTCGGAAACCAGCCAGAGCAACGCTCCGGTCAGATCGGAGGGATCGCCGAAGCGGGCCATGGGGGTGTGTTCGACAATGCGATGGCCGCGCGCGGTCAGCGAGCCGTCCTCCTGCGTCAGCAACGAACGGTTCTGGTCCGTCAGGAAGAATCCCGGGGCAATGGCGTTGACCCGCACATTGACGGGGGCCAGGTGCGTGGCCAGCCACTGGGTGAAGTTGCTGACAGCGGCCTTGGCGGCGCTGTAGGCCGGAATCTTAGTCAGCGGGCGGAAGCTGTTCATCGAGGAGATGTTGATCACCACGCCGCCCTGGCGCTTGGCCATGGACCTGGTGAAGACCTGCGTGGGCAGCAGCGTGCCGAGAAAGTTGAGGTTGAAGACGAACTGGATGCCCGCCGGGTCGAGGTCGAAGAACGAGGTGAATCCCTCTTCCTGAAGGTCGAGGTCTTCCTTCTTGAGTTGTTCGCGCGTGGTCGTGCCCTTGGGATGGTTGCCGCCCGCGCCGTTGACGAGGATATCCACGGGGCCAAAGGCGTCTTCAATGGCCTGGTTGCATTGCTCGATGCTGTTTTTTTCGAGCACGTTGCATTCGAAGCCCCGGGCTTCGCCACCCTGGGCGCGGATGGCTTCGGCCACCTTGTCGGCGGCGGGCTTGCGCAGGTCGAGAATCGCGACGCGCGCGCCGCAGGCCGCCAGGGCTTCCGCCATGGAGCCGCAGAGAATTCCGCCACCGCCGGTGACGGCCGCGACCTTGTTTTTGAGATCGATCTGGAAGGGGACGTTCATGCTGTGCTTTCCTTGTCGTTGCTGCGCGAGGATCGCGCGGTTGGGTTGATAGTGCGTGGCGTGGGGGTTATGCGAAGCGCCCTCGATAGGCCCAGAGTCCCACGGCCGGGTTGGAAATAAAGTAAATCCGCTCGCCGTCCGGCAGGGTGTTGTATCCGTCGCGCAGCTTCTCGATGTCGTAGCGCCGCATCAGCGGGTCGAGTTCGCCATAGGCGAAGCCGGCCTGCTCGATCTCGGCGCGGGTGAGATGTCCGGGCGCATAGGTGATCCGGAAACGTCCCTCCGACGATCCATGGATGAGATGCGCGGCGGCGCTGAGGTTGGCGGCCAGTTCGGGCTGGGTGCGGACGGCTTCCTGCGTCGCGGGCGTGCCCTTGTAGCCGTAGCGCCGAATCAGGCGGTCGATTTCGGCATCCTCGCCGAATTCCCGCACGCCCGGGGCGAGCACTACCAGCTCGCCGTCGTCGGCAATGGCCATGCGGGTGCGGTAGATGCTCTTGTTGCCCAGCCAGGTGCTCTTGTACTCCTCGGGATCGAGGTACACCACCACCTTGTCGAGAGGCTGGTCCAGCAAGTGGAAATTGACCTCCAGCGACAGGGCGGCCGCCTGTTGAAAACATTCGGCGTCGTCGCCCACAAACAGTCCGCGGGGCACCATGTTGCCGTCTCCGTCGGCCCCCACTACCGTCAGGGCGTAGACAATGGGCAGGTGTGTGGCAAAGTGTTCGGAGGCATAGTCGAAGACCCGACGCACGGGGGTGTCGGCGCGCCCCATCATGCGTTCCATGCCGTAGGCGGCGCCGAGGTAGTGACTCTTGTTGATGCCCTCCGGACCGCCCGTGCCGACGAAAATGTTCTTGTTGTGGTTGGCCATGCCCACCACCTCGTGCGGCACGACCTGCCCCAGCGAGAGAATCAGGTCGATATCGTCCTCCAGTAGCAAATGATCGATTTGCGCGGGCCAGTCGAAATCGACGGCGCCTTCGGAGACGGTTCGCACGAAGTCGGAGGGCACGCGTCCCAGGGTTCGAACGCCCGCGCGCCAGTCATGTACGCGAAAGCGTTCGTGGGGAATCCCGGGGTACATGCGATCGATCTGGGCCGGGGTCATGGGACTGTGGGTGCCGAGGGCCGGCAGCACGTCGGTTACCCGTTCCCCGTAATAGCGCCAGGCCGCGCAGGCCAGGTCGCCGGCGCGCGAGTGGAGTCGCGTGATGTCCGGCGGCACCAGGACGACCCTTTGGCGAGTCCCCAGCTTTTTCAGGGCCTCGGCCAGTCCCTGTTCCAGGTCGGTGGCAGAAAGATTGTCGTGGATCGAACCGCGTGAATAGAAAATCATGTCGCTGTCTGTTGTGGTTGCGGCCTCGTTCCGGGCCGTGGTCGGATGGACAATATTTATGGCACGTTGATGCGTTAAAAGCAAGCGACTTTAACCGGCGGAAGGATAGGCTGGAGACTGGAGGTTTGAGACGTGAGGGAGGTCCGTGGGTTTTATTGTTCCTGAGCATGCGCGGAAAGGGTAGAAGGGCCTCACCGCCCTACCTTTTTTCGCGCGGGTACCCCGCGCGATCCCTTTGCCCTCCTGCCACCGCGCCACCGCGCCACCGCGTGAGATTATCCCCGCGATGGAGTTTGCTTCCAAACTGAATTCGGACTACCGACTCCTGACTTCCGCGTTCGGTGCTTCGCGCCGCAACGCTCTTCCCCCCCCACAACTCCATCGACAAGCGGTGGCGGCGCGGCTATGATACGGTTC
>CAZIUM010000314.1:0-2788 GCA_964542285.1 uncultured Lentisphaerales bacterium | reverse complement strand
GTCCCGGGACGATAGCGTTGGAGGTCGCCATGCCATGAAATCCGAATGTTTGGGGTGTGGAATCGAGCGGTTGAGTTCTTGAGGGGGGACAAAAAAGGAGTTGAACTATTGTATGCGCACAGCGATCCCGAAAAACCCATCGCACAGTGGCAATCTCTGAATGACCACTTGAACGCAAGTGCAGGGAAAGCAGGGCAATTTGCCGCATCCTTTGGGTCGGCTTGCTGGGCCGAACTTGCGGCGCATCTGCACGACATCGGCAAGACGCGGCATTCGTTCCAGAGCTATCTGCGCACATCGAACGGATTGACCGATCTGAATTACGATTCTTCCGATCGCACGCACTCCGGTGCCGGCGCGGTCTGGGCCGTAGAAGCGCTGAAGCAATGCAAGATTGGCCGCATTCTCGCCTATTGCATCGCTGGGCATCATGCGGGGCTTCCCGACTGGATAGGCGGCGATACACCTCATGGTGCGCTGGCCTACCGTCTGGATCAGGAACGTGATGTCGTGAGGGAGCCGCCGGTCGCCGACTGGATAGCGACACATCAAGCGGAGTGGATCAACCGCCGCCTTGCCCCTCCATGGTCCATGAACAGGAGTAATGTCTCGGATGTCAGCTTCTGGATACGCATGCTCTATTCCTGCCTGGTGGACGCCGACTTTCTAGATACCGAGGCCTTTATGGACAGGGAACGGGCCGCCGCGCGTCGGGGGTATTTGGAACTATCGGTATTGGCGGAACGTTTTTTCGCACAACTGGACGGCATGCAGCGGCAGGCGCCCGATACGTCCGTCAACCGCGTCCGCGCCGAGATCCGCGCCGCCTGCGAGAAGATGGCTCCACAGGTGCCCGGTCTGTTCTCGCTGACGGTTCCCACGGGCGGCGGCAAGACCCTCTCCGGCACCGCCTTTGCCCTGCGCCATGCCTTGGCCCACGGCCATCGGCGTATCATCTATGTCATCCCCTATACCTCGATCATCGAGCAAACCGCCGATGTGCTGCGCGATTTTCTGGGAGAGGATAACGTGGTTGAGCACCATTCGAGCCTCGATCCGGACAGGGAAACGCAGCAGAGCCGGTTGTCCGCGGAGAATTGGGATGCTCCGGTCATCGTGACCACCAGCGTGCAGTTCTTCGAGTCGCTCTACGCTTCCCGATCAAGCCGCTGCCGCAAACTTCACAATATCGCCAACAGCGTCGTGATCCTGGACGAAGTCCAGTTGCTGCCGCCGCATCTGCTGCTGCCCTGCGTCGAGGCCATGCGCCAGTTGACGGCACACTATGGTGTGAGCCTCATTCTCTCCACCGCTACCCAGCCGGCCTTGCCGGGGTTGGATGACGTCCGAGAAATCGTCCCGCCGGAAATGAAGCTTTACGAACGGCTGAAACGCACGGAGATCGTCATTCCCGAGAATTTGTCGGCCCGCCACTCGTGGGATGATCTGGCCGCTGAACTGTCGGTCCTTCCCCAGGTGCTGTGCGTAGTCAATACGCGACGCGACTGTCGGGACCTTTACGAGGCGATGCCCGAAGGTACGATTCACCTCTCCGCATCCATGTGCGGCGAACACCGCTCGCAGGTCGTGACCGATATCAAACAGCGACTGCTATCCGGAAAATCCGTACGCGTGATCAGCACCCAGTTGGTGGAGGCCGGTGTCGATATCGATTTCCCCGTGGTCTACCGCGCCTTTTCCGGTCTCGCTTCCATCGCCCAGGCTGCCGGACGCTGCAATCGCGAGGGAAGGGGGGCAAAACCCGGGCGCGTGGTGGTCTTCATGCCACCCAAATCCGCGCCCCTCGGCAGCCTGCGCAAGCAGGAGGATACCATGCGGGAGCTGCTGGCGGAGAAAGCGGATGTCGAGGCGCCCGACAGCTACCCGCGCTATTTTCATCTGCTTTACGAAAAGCAAAACGACCTGGGCGCCGCTTTCAAGGCCTGGCTTGTAGAGGATGCGTCCGCCTTCCAGTTCCAGTTCCGCGAAGCGGCGCGGGCCTTCCGAATGATCGACGACCAGACCTCCGCCCCCGTCATCGTTCGCTACGGCGGAAACGAATCGTTGCTCCGTTCGTTGCAGGTGGTTGGTCCGAAGCGCGAGATCATGCGCCGCCTGCAGCGCTTTACGGTTAACGTGCCGCGCCGGATATTGACAAGTCTGCTTGAAAAGGGCTTCGTCGAGGAGCCTCACCCCGGACTTTACCTTCAGACGCTGTCGTCGCTCTACCGCGATGATAGCGGCCTCGACTATTGGCGCGAGGGAATTGACCCCGAGGAACTCGTGATATGAAGGCATCATTTCCAAGGGTCGGTGGTCATTTCTCCCCGACGGTCGAGCGTCGAGCGTCGAGTGTCGCCTCCCTTCTCGCCCTCTTCTCAACCCTCACATCCCACCACGAAAGGACCAGTTCATGAAAGGTTTCTGTCTTGAGGTGGCGGGCGACTTTGCCTGCTTCACCCGCCCTGAAATGAAAGTGGAACGGGTTAGCTACGATGTCATCACCCCCTCGGCGGCCCGCGCGATCTTCGACGCCATTCTCTGGAAGCCGGCCATTCGCTGGCGCGTCAAGCGCATCGAGGTGCTGAACCCCATCCGATGGACCTCCATCCGCCGCAACGAGGTGGCCAACGTCGCCTCTCCCCGCAGCGACGGCATCATCATCGAGGAGGCCCGCCAGCAGCGCGCAGGTTTGCTCCTGCGCGACGTGAAATACCGGCTCCATGCCGAATTTGACTACATCCCCGTCGCGAGGCGCTCGCCGTCGCGCAACCCCGCGCCCGATTGG
>CAZIUM010000313.1:0-2821 GCA_964542285.1 uncultured Lentisphaerales bacterium | reverse complement strand
GGCGGAACAGTCAGCAACAGCATCGTCTTCCACAATATCGAACAGGTAACGCAGGAACCTTCGGATTTGCTGTCGGAAGCGGCGGCCACGATCGCCTACACCTGTGCCTCGGAACTGACCAACGGGGTCAACGACACGCTGGCTTCCGATCCCCTGTTTGTCGATGTTGAAGCGGGCAATTACCGCCTGGGAGAAGGCTCACCCTGCATCGATGCGGGAGCCAATGCCCTCTGGATGCTGGAGGCCTCAGACCTGGATGGCAACCAGCGCATTCTCAATGGACGCAAGGAACTTCCGCGCCTCGTGGATCTCGGAGCCTACGAGGTCGTTCCCCCGGCGGGAACCCTGTTTATGCTACGATAACTGCTTTGCGAAATTACCGAACCGACAGCACAGGCCTTGAAAAAAGGATCGAACCATGAACATGAAAAGACAGACATCTCTTCGATTGAAGGCAACCGTTCGTAATGCGGGGATGATTCTCGCAGCCGGGTTGCTCGCTTGGAACACCGTGTTTGCGGAGACCCTGACCCTGGTGGAGAACGGGAAAAGCCGGGCAGTGATCTGCGTGGAGGCCGCCGCGAAAACCGACGCGGCCCGCGCCCTGGAACACGGCGCCGCGACCGACCTGGCGCACTATATCGAGCGTATGACCGGGGCGCGGCTGAATATTATCGAGGAAGAAGCGGCGATCGCCAAGGCGCTGGACAGCGCCGATCCAGTGTTCGTGGTGGGCGAACTGGCGTTGAAAACCCGCCCCGGTCTAAACGATCGCCTAAATGAAGTCCTTGATCCCGATCCCTTCGTGGTCGGCAAGCGCAGTCTCGACGGCGTCGCCCGCCCAGACGGCATTGTTCTGCACCACGACGGCAACCGCGTCTACGTCGCCGGCAGCAACGACCGCAGTCACTACTACGCCGTGTCGCGACTTCTAAACCTCTGGGGCTGCCGCTGGTATCTGCCCACCGAGTTCGGGGAGTGCGTGCCCAGCCGGCCCACCCTCACCCTCGACGAGCTCGACGAGGTCTACGCGCCGCCTTTCGAGATCCGCGGCTACTGGCTTTCCTGGAACGGCGCCCAAGACGGACGCGCCGAATTCACTCGCCGCAACTTCTGCCACAGCGACAAGTTCATTTCCGCGCACGCCATCGGCCGTTATCTGAAGGAACTGATTCCCGAAGGGGGAACCGCCTTCAACGTGCCCATCGCCGAGAAGGCCACGATAGACCACGTCGCCACCCAGCTCGACGATCAGTTCGCCGGCGGCGGCAACATCCGCCTGGGGATGGACGACGGCATTTATCGATCCGACTCCGCGATCGACGCGGAACTGCACGCCAACCTCTACGACAAGTACTTCCAATCGCAGATGCTGACCGACAACTTCCTCACTTTCTACAACGGCGTTGCCAACCGCCTCCTCAATCAACACCCCGACAGCCCATCGACCATCAGCTTCCTGGCCTACGGCAACATCACCATCCCGCCGCAACGCAAGATCAAAGCCGCACCGCCCCTGGTCGCCGATCTTGCGCCGATCGACATCGATCCCAACCACGACATGGATGACCCGCGCTCGCCGCCGCGCCGCGAGTACCGCGAGATTCTCTACCGCTGGACCGAGGTCATGGACGGCCGCGTGCAGATCTACGACTACGACCAGGGCATGCTCGTCTGGCGCGACCTGCCCAACCCCTCGCACCACGTCTTCCGCAACGACGTGCAGCACTACCGCAAGGCCGGCATCCTGGGCATCAATACCGAGTCGCGCGGCGCCATGGCCACAACGTTTCTCAACCTGTACTTCCGCGCCCAGCTCATGTGGAACCCCGACCTGGACGTCGAGGCCGTGCTGGCCGAGTTCTACCCGACTTTCTACGGGCCAGCCGGTGAGCCCATGGCGCGGTACTGGGGCGCCATTTTCCAGGCATGGGAGGAAACGATCGCCACCGAGCACGAGTGGCATGTCATCCCGGCAATCTATACCCGCGACCTGGTCGAGACGTTGCGCGGCCATCTGGTCGAAGCGCAACGCGCCCTCAAACCGCTACGGGCGCGGGACCCCGACCAACTTTCACGCAACGAACGGCTGTATGTGGAGCGAATGCGTTTTACCGAACTGAGCTTTACGCTCATCGACCAGTACATGGGCATGGTGCACGCCGGCGCCAGGGATGGCGATTATGCCAAGGCGGCCAAACTGGGTGAGGCCGGACTCGCCACCCGCATCGAGCTGGCCGAGATGAATCCCACCTTCACCACCCGTGTCATCGGGCGCTGGCACGACCGGTCATCGAAGCCGGCGGAGCGTCCAGGAGCCTGGTACGAGAACGAGGTGCGCCAATACATGGACCTGTCCGCGTTGACCGACGGCACCACCGGAACCCTGGTGGCCAAGCTGCCGCTGGAGTGGGCCTTCCGCCGTGACCCACACGACACCGGCCTGCCCCAAGGCTTCGCGTACCGGGATGCGGATTTAAGTTTTTGGAACGCGAACAAGAACCGCTATGCCACCCTGGAGGCGCGCAAGGATTATCCGACCACCGAATGGGAACTGCTGCGCGCCGATCTCTACGCCCAGGCCCAGGGCGTGCTGCACCCCGACTGGCAAAGCTTCACGGGGTTCATGTGGTACAAAACGAATATCGCCCTCGACGAGGCCCAGGCCAAAGGAACCGTGCATGTCCATTTCCCCGGCCTGTTCAGCGAAGCCTGGCTCTACGTAAACGGATACCTCGTCGCCCATCGCCCCCAGAATCACATCTGGTGGCACAACAGCTACGCCTTCGACTGGGACGTCGATCTCAGCGGACATCTGCAG
>CAZIUM010000312.1:0-2832 GCA_964542285.1 uncultured Lentisphaerales bacterium | reverse complement strand
GAGCAAATTCAGATTGTCGCCTCCCTGGCCCGGGAAATCTGGACAAGCCACTACACCCCCCTCATCGGCCGGGAACAGGTCGACTACATGCTCGAAAAATTTCAATCCCCCGCGGCGATATCGCGCCAGCTTGCCGAAGGCTATGAATATTTTCTGGCGATGACCGACCGGGAACCTCTCGGGTACACGGCCATTCTTTCCGATCCGACGACGCCCCGTTGCCTGTTGAGCAAGCTCTATGTCCGGGGCGAACACCGGGGGAAGGGAATTGGACGAGACCTCGTCGACTTCGTGGAATCGCTTTGCCGGGCGCGAAAGATCCGGACCTTGTGGTTGACGGTCAACCGGCACAATCAAGGGTCCATCGCCTTTTACCAACGTGTCGGCTTCCGCAAATCCACCCTCCTGGTTCAGGACATCGGGGGCGGCTTCGTCATGGACGACTACAAAATGGAAAAGCCTCTTTCTTCGCGCCCCGTAACCATGCGGCCATGAAACGCTTTTCCCGCTCCGAAAAAAATCCCACGGCATCTCCTTCCGCCACGCGTTCCGCCATCCGCACGTGCATTATCGCGCAGGCGGTGGGCGCCCCGATTTCCCAGGTTCTGATCAACGGCGGCGTTCTTTCCCTGTTTCTCCTGGCGCTGGGGGGATCGAACACCGCCGTCGGCTCCGTGTTTGCGGCGAACTTCCTGGCCCAGATCGCCCGGGTTTTCGCCGCGCCGCATATCGACGTAGCCAACCGGAAGCGGTTCGTCTTTCTCTGGATGACATGGGGCACCCTTCTTTTCGCGGGACTGCTTCTCGCCCTTCCGATCCGGCGGTTCTGGGGGAACCCCGTGGCCGTATGGTTGGTGGTGGGCTTGTTTCTTTTTCAACGTGTCCTTGTCAATATCGGCGGACTGGCCTGGATGTCGCTGCTTTCCGTAATCATTCCCGGCGCCCTTCGCGGCCGCTTCTTCGCACAAATGCGAGCCACCTTCCAGACGGTCTCCCTCCTGCTGATGGTACTGATCGGGGCTTACCTGGGCAACGAACCGTCCGCGGAAAGGTTCCAAATGGTCTTTTTCCTATTGATCGCCCTGGCGGCCGTAAGACCCTTTTACCTGGCCCGTTTGCCGAATCCGGCGCCGGATCGCAGAGGCCCCCGAACCCCCGTACTCGAAAACATCCTCAACCCGTTGAAAGACCGGGGATGGAGACAGTTCATCGTTTTCTGGGCGTTCCTGGCCTTTTCCATCAACCTCGGCCGTCCGTTTATCGTCCCTTTTCTGAAAAACACCCTGGCTTTCCCCAGTTCCCTCACGGCGTATTCGTCGGGAGCACTTCTGCTGGGAATGATTCTCGGACTTTCCCCATGGGGCAGAATCGCCGACCGGCTCGGGAACAAGGTGGTCTTCCTGGCCAACATCCTGCTGCTTTCCGTGGCCTTTGCCGTCCTGGCGGGAACCCCGTCCTACCCCCGACACGCCATCTTCGGAAGCATCAACGCCATGGCCGCCTTTTTCACGATCGGAGTCGCCAGCGGGGGGCTGGGAATCGGCCACACGGTCCGGCAGATGGTGGCGGCTCCCCGGGCGGAACGAAGCTCCTACATGGCGATCTTCTTTACCGTTAACGGCATCGTTGGAGGAATGGCCACATTGGTCGCGGGTCCCGTTTTGGACAGCTTCCCGGATGCGATCGCGATCGGCTTCTGGACTCTTTCGCCGATGCGCCTGTTTTTCATGGCCGTCGCGATCCTGGTCCTGGGCTGCGCGGCTCTTTTATGGCGGCTGGATTCCGTGGCCGAAAAACCCATTCAACACGCGCTCGTGGAATTTCTGGCCCTGTTTCCCCCCTCGATGACCTACCCGTTGCGCGTGATCGACCGCGACCCGCACCATGACGGGGAGAAATCTTCGCGAGACCGAAACCGCCCATAAAGGCATGTCATCCGTTACCGCGGGGGCGTCCAGGCCGGGTCATGCGGCGACCAGAACATCACCGGAGCGATGATGCCCCCGACGCCCAGTTCCGCCAGCCGGTCGTTGGTGATTTTCACGCTGACCGTGTTCGTTTCCCCGAACCGCAATGCCTCCGTCGCCAGAAAGTCGAACGGGCGGAAGGTTCCGGGCGCACCGGGAAGGCCGGCATTCGGTTCGCGACTGGTGCCGAGCAGTACCCCGTTGACCCATACCTTGGCCTTGACCCCCACCCCGCCGAACCACAGGTAGACCGGGCGACCCTTGAACTTCTCCGGAAGGGTGACCTGCTGCCGGTACCAGGCCACCCCCTTGTAGTAGTGCAGCCCCTGGTCGGACCAGCTTTTGGAAGTGGTCTTGATCGGCTGCCAGTTCCCCCCCAGCGGTCCGGGACGCTGCCAGCCGCCGATCTCCCCGATTTCGGCCGGGTCCAGCAGAAAATCCCATTCGTCGTTCAGGCCCATGACCAATTCCCCCGCCTCGACCGTGCGGGTATGCCCGGACACGACGGCCGGCTCCCAGAAACGTTTGAAGTAGTTGTCGCGGCCGCCATAAGGCACGTAATCGTATTCTTCCGAAGCCGAACGCTCCATCAGGTTCACCAGGGCCAGGCGGCTTCGCATGGCGGCCCCTTTCAGCGTCTCGCCCTCCAGCACGTAGTTCGCCAGTTCGTCGTTGACTTCCCAGTACTCCGTCATTTTCCGGAAAGCCCCGGCATAGTCATGCCGGTTGCGCGCCTGAATCATATCCAGGAATAGTGCGAGCCGTCGGAAGCCCCGCCCGGCCGCCCAGACCCTTTCCCCGTAAAGACCTTGGCCATCGCGCGGGGTCCGTTTCGACGCCTTTTCGAGCGCTTCGCGCAGGACGA
>CAZIUM010000311.1:0-2862 GCA_964542285.1 uncultured Lentisphaerales bacterium | reverse complement strand
CTTTCACAGGAGACTTTCACTCCATTTACAACGCGCCCATGCTGGGCGCACACAACACGCTGCTCACCTACACCTTGCCCGCGGACGGTCAAGGTGAGGGAGAGCGTCGCCTTAAGATGATGAAGCAAATCACAGTCATGCTTGCTTGCCTGCTCGTCGCCGGGTGCGCAGCCTCGCGTGTTGAGCAGCTTAAGCAACAGATGCTCACCGACCGCCAGATTATGATGCAGCACCCCGTATTGACCGACGAGCACGGCGCAGCTCGGCAGCGCTTCAACCGAGACGCCTACGAGCTTGTCCGACTCGGATACTTCACGCAAGTGGTTGTCCCCCTGAAGCACATCCGACAGGACTCAACCCGTGCCCAAGCGCTCTGGGATGAACTGAACACCATCTCAGATCCCACAACACACCCATCTGAAGGTGTGTGGTCGCCTGCCGACCAGTACGAACCGGAGCGATTCACAATTTGGGACACCCCCGAGAACATTCCCAAGTGGGAAGCAGTCATTAGGAAGTACGACGTGCCAGAGAGGGAATCTGGCCAACAAAATAAGGATTAGTCCTGACCCGTAGCGAAGCGGAGTGGTCGGGACTAATCTATGGTTCATGAAGCCGCGGAGCGTAAGGGGAAATGGTTACGATCTAGGAAGGTACGTGGGGCGCGAGATTCGGCGCAAGGGATGACGCGGGGATACGCGAAAGAGATCCGGCCTGCTGGACCGGACCACCCTCTGGACTTTCGCGAGCAAACTCGCTACAGTCCATCATGTGGCCGGACAGCCCGTCACGTTGTATGCCGGGCAAGACGGCAACGAATAGGTGATACATGAAGAAGGAGACACCCTGATGATTGTAAAGGCCTTCGCTGCTTGCGCCAGTTGAGTTCGGTGGCGATGGGGCGCAAGTAGGGTGGGGGACTGGGTCATTAGGAGAACATCCGGCTATCCGTTCGGCGTATGCTTCGCGCCACGTGTGTGGGAATTGTGTGGGTGGATGTGTGGGAAACCGTTCGTGGTGTTTCACGCTGTTTCATGCTGTCGCATGAAAATGGAAATTCGCGAAAACGCCAAATAAATTGGCACATTCGGCAACAATTTGAAACATCCTGAAACGCCGGGTAAAAGGAGGTTAGCGGTTCGGGACCAAAAGGTCAGGGGTTCGAATCCCCTCTCCCCGACCAGTCTGAAAAACGGCGAATTTCCTAGGAAAAACGCCGTTTTTTCGTTTTTTAAGGGCGCCTCCGGAAGGCCATTTTCGGCCCGAAAAAGCATCGAAATCGCCTTGTGTGGGTGGATGTGTGGGCTTTGGCCTTGAGCTTGTGCCCACCTTGAGCCAGGATGTTTCATGATGTTTCAGGGGAAAGTCATTATTTTCGGGAATTAATCATGTCGCTGGAAATCAGGTATGGACGCGACGGAACCCCGCGCAAGCATTGGTACGCGCGCTTTGTGGTCGACGGGCGCACCAAGGTCGTCAACCTGGGCGTTGCCGTGCGCGGCACGCCGCCGGCCTCCCTGCGGGAGATGGGCGGCCTTCGTTTCGAACTCTCACGCAAGGAGGCGGAAAAGGAACTGGAGCGCATCAAGGGCGACTCCAACCGCAAGGGTCATGCACAGCACCTGACCGAGCGCCTGATCGAGTTGAAAACGGGCCAGGCCTTCGAGCATGTCCGCATCGATCAGATCGCCGCGCGTTGGCTCGCGCTCCCGCGAACCAAGCCGCCGACAGCCTCGTACCAGGCCGGCGTGCGTTCGGCCTGCGAACTGTTCAAAACCTGCCTGGCGGATCGCAACCCCGAGGCGGTCTACCTGTACCAGGTCACGCAGGCGGATGCGAATGCCTATGCCGAGCTGCTGCGGCAGCGCTTCGCGCCCAAGACGGTCAAGGACTACTGCGGCGTCATCCGCCGGGCGTTTGCCCTGTTCCTGCCGACGGGCCACCACAACCCCTTCGCTCTGCTCGTGGGGCGTCGGGCCTCCGGCTCGGGCGAGATGGTGCATCGCAAGCCATTTACGCCCGAAGAGCTGTCGCGTCTCCTGGACGTGGCACGGGACGATGCGTTCCTCTATCCGCTGATCGTGACGGCCGCCTGCACGGGCATGCGCCGCGGCGACGTCTGTACCCTGCAATGGAGCGCGGTCGACTTCGATGCCGGCATGCTGGCGGTCAAGACCTCCAAGACCGGCGCCGAGGTCGAAATCCCGATCTTCGATTTGCTGCGCGAGGTGCTGGAGTCCCAGCATGGCCGCCACCAGGAATGGGTCTTCCCGGAAGCCCATGAGATGCTGCGTCAGAACCCCAGCGGCCTGACCTGGCGCTTCAAAAAACTGGTGGCCGAGGCCCTGGGTACTCCCGAGTCGGCACCTCCACCATCGCCACCGTCAGGACCGGAATTGCTGGTGGAAGGCGAAGCGGCCATCCGTGCGCGGGTGGGGCAGGGGATGCGTCGCAATCGCATGCTCGACCACCTGCGGCGCTACTGCGACGGTGCCTCGCTGGTAGGCATTTCCCGGGAGACCGGACGTTCGAAGGCCACGGTCTCGACCGATCTGCACACCATCGAGCGGTGGCTTGGCAAGCCTATGCTGCGCATGCAGGGGGCGAGCGCCAAGGGCGCGATCCGGGCCTCGACACAGGTCAAGCGGCAGACAGGGCGAGCGGCGAGCGTGCGCGATTGGCATGCGTTGCGGGCGACCTTTGTCACCCTGGCCCTGTCGGCCGGCGTGCCGGTTGATCTGGTCCGGCGCGTGACGGGGCATGCCACCGTCGAAGTGGTGCTCAAGCACTACTTCCATCCCGGTCGCGACGCCCTGCGCGCCGCGCTGGCCAACGCCATGCCCAAGGTCTTGACCGTTGGCC
>CAZIUM010000310.1:0-2901 GCA_964542285.1 uncultured Lentisphaerales bacterium | reverse complement strand
GAAACAATAAATCCCCCGCGCGGCCCCCCTCCAGCCTCAAGTCTCAAGCCTCAAGCCTCAACCCTCACCCCTCAACCCTCAACCCTCATTGACGAATGGGTTCACGGGCGCCGCCGGGCAGCACACGATAGGGGGGGTCTTCCTGGGGCGCGGGCTTTTCGAGCCGCGGTCCCGCGAAAACAAAGCTGGGGTACAACAATCCCCCCTGCCACAATTCGTTGAGCATGCCCCGCCGAATAACCTGCAACGCCAGCAGATTCTCCTGTCCCGAACGAACGTGATCGCTCAGATCGAATGCAAACGGACGGATGAAGCCACGACCGCGACCGACATAGTGCCCGTTGCACCAGACATGGACTTCGTCTTCCACGGCGCCGATGAAGAGGCCAATGCCTTCGCCGTCGCGAACCGCCGGCAAGGCGAAGCGCTGCCGGTACCAGACCGATCCCTGGCGATACGGCCCCAGGCCCTGTGCTTCCCAGGAACTGGACCAGGTTTTGGTGGTCATCCAGGAACGATCGCGCAGTTCGGGATTCTGAAAGCCCATGAACTGCCCGGCAACGTTGGGGTCGAACAGGGTCGGCAGCTCGTCCGGCAGGGCATACAGCAGGCGGTAGTCGCCGGTGGAATATTGATGCCCCTGCTTGACATAGGGACCGAAAAGCCAGTTCTCGGCATACCGGCGCCCGTAGCGGGAAACCAGGTTGGAATTTTTTTCCAGATATTCTTCCCAATGCGCCAGCATGGCCTCGTAGGCCTCCAGTCCCTTGACGAAATCGAAGGCGGTCACGGCGTCACGATAATCGAGGTAGCGCTCCAGAGCCGTTACCGGCTGGCTGAAGTAATCCACGTTGCGCTTATGAACATCGGTCTGGGCGACCTGGCCGGCCCGGGCGAACAGCGCGCGGGATTTCAGAACGAACTCGCGGTCGAAGATCAGATGGATTGAAGCATAGCCGCCGGCCTCGTACCCGGCGGACTCCTGCGTTTCGATCAGGAACAGGTAATACTGCTCCATGGGAGCGGCAGCCTCGCCGAACGCCAGGGCGCAGTAATGCGACAGGACCTCGCGCCAATCGAGGCTCGTGTCCCACCCCATGCGGGCCATGAGATAGTTGTGCGGTCCCAGAATGCTCCAGGCCTTGTCCTGTTCGTTGTTGTGCCCGATCACCCCCATGTCATGGTAGTAAGGCAGGTCCTGTCCCCAGATTTTCATCTTGCTGTAGGGCATCAGGTTTTCGGCCAGGTTCCAGTTGTACCCGTAAAACGACAGGGGATTGCCCTGTTCCTTGTTTAACCTGGCCCACTGCTCCAGGACGCCACGATAATAGTTGCGGGTGGCGCTGCCCTTGTCCAGCAGGCTGTGGAACCGCGAGTAGGTGATGTCGGCGATGTTGAGCGCCAGGTGCGGATGGGGCTTGTGCCGCATGGGATAATCGGCATGCACGCTGTAGAGGTAAAAACCCAGGTACAGGTTGGGATACTCGGGCACGAGCCGTTCCAGCACGCGGTTGGCATACAGGACCAGCACATCGGTCTGGTCGTTGTCGCCGGTGATCGGGTCCACGCGCCCCGCGCCGGCCGCGAGCGACTCCGGCGAAATCGAGTAGCCCCCCCCGTCGTTCGGACCGATGCTCATGGCCACGGCATGGTCCTTGGGCCAGCCGTTACGCTCGAACGTCTGGCGGATATCCTGCACGGTCAGGTCCACCACGCCCGGATGCGCCGCGTCCAGTTGGCTCCAGGTGCGCGCCAGGCTGCCGTCCGGCTGGCGGGTCAGGGCGCGCAGCTCCGGGTTTTCCTCCAGAAACTTGCGATGGCGTCGAATCAGGGAGGCCCAGTAGTGTCCGCCCCCCAGAAAGGTGGGATGCGGCCGTCCGCGGTAGGCCGTTTGCTGCTGGCGAATCTTCCATTGCGCGAACTGGGCCTGTTCCTCGGCGTTGACGATCCGACCGCCGCCGCTGTACCAGGGGGAACGCACTTCGAACACGGGCTTGCGGGCCCGGTCGAGATCGGGAACGGCGACCCGCGCGCGCTGCGGAATCACTTCCCCTTCCTCTCCGGGAAAAATCCAGTCGCAGCCGAGTTCCCGCAGCAGTTCGTAGGCGCCATGCGCCACGCCGTACACGCTTTCGCCCCCGATCAGGACGCGCCCGTCGCGCGTCAGCAGCCGAAAGGACTCCTGCATCGTGGTTTCGAATTGCGGCGCGGCGCCCAATTTTACCGCCGGCGCGCCCAACACGATCGCGGGCCTGGGTGGCTGCGCCTCGCTGGCCACGACGATTTCGGGACGTGTTCCGGTCATCTTCTCGAGATGGTACGCCAGGTCTTCCGCGGTCGTCTTTAACAGTTCGTCCCGCTGCCGCTGCTCGCGTTCATCCGCCGTCAGCGCTCTTCGTTCGCGGGCACTGAGTTCGGGCAGGTCGATCGACCGTTCGATGACCACCGGAGCGATCCCGCCGCCCTGGGGGGTCAGGACGACTTCGGCCCGTGCCACCGGGCCGGTCAAATTCCACAACAGACCGCCGGCCAGGCACAGGCCGGCAAAACTTGAGAAACGTCGCGGGGTTCGATTCCGATTCATGGGGCTCCTCACGTGGGTCGGGTCGCATCCTTCGATGCAAAAACAAGTGCCGCTTATCCTATCGGGATCGCCGCGGCAAGGCAAGCCGGCGAAGGGGTTGTAATCCAACTTTGTTGTATTACACCGAACGCAGAATTCAGGAGTCCGAATTCAGAATGGGAGCGGACTCCATCGCAGAATGTTCTCCCGCGGAGGCGCTGAGGCGCAAAGATGGGAGACGATACGATCGGACGGATGGAGCGGATCGGGATCGCGCGGGAGACCCGCGCAAAAAAGGTAGGGCGCGTGAGGCCCTTCACCGCCGCTCATAACCAACC
>CAZIUM010000309.1:0-2909 GCA_964542285.1 uncultured Lentisphaerales bacterium | reverse complement strand
TACGGGCGGGACAGGCGATTCTGGCCATTTGTCCCGCCAAATCCGATTTGGCGGACCTGGTTGTGAAGAACGAATGCGGCTGGGTGGTGGAGCCGGGCGATGTGCCCAGGTTGAAGTTCGTTGTGCAACAGATCGCATCGCAATCCGATAAACTGCGCTGCCGCCAGACCAATGCCTTGTCTGTCGGGAAGCGTGATTACGCGATAAAGGGTATTGCCGACCAATGGGCGCAGTTGCTGCAAGGACTCTGAATCATCCCAAAATCTCCAACTAACATTTTGAAACGCTTTTTTGACATCTTCCTGGTACTCGTGACCTTGCCCTTCTGGCTACCCCTAATGGGGTTGGTTGCGCTGAGCGTCTGGCTGACCATGGGACGTCCGGTACTATTTCGCCAGCGAAGACCCGGGCTTCATGCACAACCGTTCACCTTGCTGAAATTCCGCACGATGCGTCCGGGCAGCGGCAGCGATGCGGAACGTCTGACCGCCTGGGGACGGTGGCTTCGTCGCAGCAGTCTGGACGAATTGCCGGAGCTGATTAATGTGCTGCGTGGTGAAATGTCGCTGGTGGGACCGCGGCCCTTGTTGATGGAATATCTTTCACGCTATTCGCCCGAACAGGCCCGACGGCATGAGGTCTTGCCGGGGTTGACCGGTTGGGCGCAGGTGCATGGTCGCAATAGCGTGGACTGGAACGAGCGGTTTGCGCTGGATCGTTGGTATGTGGATCATCATACTGTATGGCTGGATATCAAAATTTTATGTAAAACCATTGGGCTGGTGATCCGAGGTCAGGGTATAGCTTCCGTCCAGGGCGAAACCATGTTCCCGTTTCTTGGGAATGACGAGTATTCGGATCAGAGGCGCGATAAGACAGGGGCTTTATGATGAATAGCGTTGTGGTTATCGGCGCCGGCGGATTTGGGCGGGAAATCGCCTGGTCCTGTTCACGTGCCGGCTTGGAGGTGGCGGGATTCTGTGACGATGCGAGCGAAAAGCAATCCGGCAGGTTGGATGGACTTCCCTTGCTGGGGACAATCGAGCAGGTGCGAGATCGGATGGGACCTGAGTTCGGCTTTCAGGTGGCCGTGGGTGACAACCGCATCCGTCAAAAACTGGCGCAACGGGCGTTGGCCGCCGGCTGGAAGCCGCTCAGCGTGGTGGACCCAACGGCGCTGGTGGCGCCGGATGTTGCGGTGGGGGCCGGAAGCTATGTCGCCGCCGGGGTGGTAATTTCCCGTGGCAGCCGTCTCGGCGAGTTTGTGATCGTTAATTTCCAAGCCACGGTGGGACATGACTGTCTGTTGGATGACTATGCCCAGCTTTGCCCCGGCGCAAGGCTTTCAGGCGGATGTGTAATGGAGGAGGGGGCCTTCATGGGCTCCAATGCCGTGGCGATTCCCCTCCGTCGCCTGGGAGCCTGGTCCACAGCCGGAGCGGGAACCCTGGTGCTGCGGGACTTGCCGGACGGAGAGTCTATTGTTCGCCTACGATAACCCATAATCCATGCAACACGTCTTTTGTATGAATACCGCTTCTACCCCCCGCATATTTTTATCACCCCCTCACATGAGCGGGCGTGAGCGCTCTTTGGTGGAGGAGGCGTTCGACAGCAACTACATCGCTCCCGTAGGGCCGATGCTGGACCGTTTTGAACGCGAGTTTGCCGCTACGGTAGGCTCTGCCGGCGCCTTGGCCCTCAGCAGCGGTTCCGCCGGGTTAAAACTGGCGTTGCGATATTGTGGTGTTGCGACAGGGACCTATGTCTTTTGTTCCACGCTGACTTTTGTCGCCAGCGTGGCTCCGGCCGTTCAGTTGGGCGCTCGCCCGGTTTTTATCGATTGTGACGGCGCAAGCTGGTGCATGGACCCCGAACTTCTTGCCCCGGCCTTGGCGGAGGCTGATCGTCGTGGCCAACTGCCCAAGGCGGTGATTGCCGTGGACCTGTATGGCCAGGCTTGCGACTACGATCGTCTTCTGGCGGTTTGTGAACCCTATAAGGTTCCGATTATCGCCGACAGCGCTGAAGCGTTGGGCTCATATTACAAAGGCGAGCCTGTCGGCCGCCGTGCCCTGGCAGCGGTGTATTCTTTTAACGGCAACAAGATCATTACCACTTCCGGTGGCGGGATGTTGGTGTCGAACGACAGGGCGTTGCTGGAAAAAGCGCGATACTGGTCCAGCCAGGCGCGCGAACCGGTGCCGTACTATCAGCATGTCGAACTGGGGTATAACGACCGCATGAGCAATGTGCTGGCGGCCATTGGGGTGGGGCAGCTCGCCTGCCTGGAAGAACGCGTGGCGGCCAAGAGGCAAATTTTCGAGTGGTACCGGGAGTTGCTGGGCGACGTTCCGGGTATCGCTTTCATGCCCGAACCGGAGTACAGCCGCGGCAACCGCTGGCTGACGGTGATACAACTCGATCCCCGGGGCACAGGAGTCGACCCCGAAAGCATTCGCCGGACCCTGGAACGACACAATATCGAGTCACGCCCGGTATGGAAGCCGATGCATCTGCAGCCGGTATTTGCCGGGACACGCTGCCATGGCGGCCAGGTGGCCGAGCGCATCTATGCGCGTGGACTATGTCTGCCTTCCGGCACGGCCTTGCGGCGGGAGGATGTGGAAAGAGTGGCCGGGATTGTAAGAACAGCGCTTGGGCATAATCGTCATTGACCGCGGAGGGAATCGAACGCAGAATAAAGTCGGTTTTAAGCCGACTTTTTTGCTTTAATGGCACGGTGCTGAATAGATTGATAATGAAAGCCCTTGCATGGCGATTTTTGAACGTAACACAAACGATTTCCTGACATCCACGGCACGACCGTGGTGGGAAAAATCGATCATTATGCGGCCAGTGACCTTGCTGGTCGATGGAGTGGTCATGCTGCTGGCCTTTGCCGCGGC
>CAZIUM010000308.1:0-2921 GCA_964542285.1 uncultured Lentisphaerales bacterium | reverse complement strand
AGGTCGAGCAGGCCCTCGCCTTCGCCAAGCTGGAAGGTGTCGGTCAGGCATACGCCCTCGAAGGGCTTGTAGGGCTTTTCGGGGTCGCGTTCGTGGTAGGCGTTCTCGATGTTGATGGAGGCGATGTAGTAGGCCAGCAGGACGATCTCGTTGGCGTGGAGTTCGCGGGTGTATTTGCGGTCGAGCGCCTTGCGGCTGATGAGGCCGGACTGGATCAGGCGGGTGATGAAGGTGCCGGTGCCGGTGAAGGGGTCGAGGATGTGGATGTTCTCGTCGGAGAGGTCGCGGTTGAACTCGGCCTTGAGCACGTCGGCCACAGAGTGCAGCATAAAGTCAACCACCTCGACGGGAGTATAGACGATACCGAGTTTTTCAACCACCTTAGGGAAGGCGGTCTTGAAGAACTTGTCATAGAGTTCGATAATGATCTTCTGGCGGGCCTCGCCGTTGTCGATGCCGGTGGTGCGCATTTTGACGGACTCGTAGAACTCGTGCAGGATGACGCGGTCCTTTTCGAGGGTGAGCGCGTCGAGCTGGTCGAGCATCTCCTGCATGGCCTTGGAGACGGGGTTGCTTTCGACGAAGGCGTAGTTCTCGAAGAGCGCGTCGAAGACCGGCCTGGTGATCAGGTGCTGACCGAGCATCTGGATGGCCTCGTCCTGCGAGACGGAGGGGTTGATGTTCTGGTGCAGCCCCTTCATGAAGCGGTCGAAGGCGACGCGCTGTTCGCCGCCCTGGGCGATGAAGGCGGTGATCTGTTCGATATGGCGTTCGGCGATGCGGGCGACATCGCGGGCCCACTGCTCCCAGTAGCGCTTGTTGCCGACCTTCTCGACGAGCTTGGCGAAGATGACATGGCAGAACGCGCCGAGATTGGCGAAGCTGCGCTGCCGGACTTCGGACTCGAAACGGGTGCGCTCTTCGTCGTCCCAGCTCTGACCGGCGGAGGTGGTGCCGTCGCCGTCCATGATCTGGACGCTGGAGGGCAGGCGTTTGTTGAGAGTGATCTTGTTGATGATGGCGTCGAAACGGTCGTCATGGGCGCGCAGCGCGTTCAAGACGGTCCAGACCACCTTGAAGCGGTTGTTGTCGTCGAGAGCCTCCTCGGGCGAGACACCGGCGGGGATGAGCACGGGGATGATGATGTAGCCGTACTTCTTGCCGGGGGATGTGCGCATGACGCGCCCGACCGACTGCACCACGTCCACCTGCGAGTTGCGCGGCGAGAGGAAGAGCACGGCATCAAGCGACGGCACATCCACGCCCTCCGAAAGGCAGCGGACATTGCTGAGGATGCGGCACTCGTGTCCGAAGGGCGGCGACGTTTTGAGCCAGGAGAGCTTATCTTCGCGGACAAGCGCGGACATGGTGCCGTCCACATGATCGGCCGTCACATCCACCAGCAACTGACGGGCGGCGGGCGGCAGCTCGTTGTAGAAGACATCCTTGCAGGCATTGAACGCCTCGACGAGCGTCTTTGAAGCCTTGATACTCTGCGAAAAGGCGACCGCCCGGCGCATCGGTTCGGGGTCGATCTCCCGGACAACGGCGGAATCCTCGACAATCGTGGTTTTGGAGAGCGCGTTGATGCAGCCGGCCAGCTTCATGACATCATCCGCCGGAATTTCCTTCGCGCCGCCGGCCTGGGCGATGGCCTGCTGGAAGGCGGCGGGGATGCTCTCTTCGCGCACGGTGAGAATCAGCACCTTGTAATCGGAGAGCAGCAGTTTTTCGACGGCCCTGCCGAATCCGATACGGTAGAACTCCTCGCCGTAGAGGGAGGGGTCGTCCATCGAGCAGAGCACGGCGTCGGACTCCCGCGCCTTGGCGCGGGCCACTTCGCCGTAGATGCGCGGGGTGGCCGTCATGTAAAGCCGCTTCGCCGCCTGGATGAATTTGTTGTCGTGGACCTTCACGAAAGAAGACTCATCAGCATCGGCCAGCGTCACACCGGTGGTGCGGTGAGCCTCGTCGCAGACAATCAGATCGAACGGCAGACCGTACTTCCGCTGCGCCCTGGAGATCACATCAATCGACTGATAGGTGGAAAAGACGACGGTGAGCCCAGATTTGGATTTGTCATACTCATATTGTTTGAGCTGTGTAACCACATTATCAACATTCGTGCAGGCGGGCAGGGCCAGATCGACAATCGAATCAATGTTATAATCGGATGTTCTGGATTTGCTGACACCCGCATCCGAGCAGACGCAGATTGCCTTAAGCGGCTTTTCAGCCTGAGCCGACCATTCACGGAGCGATTGGCCCAAGAGCGAGATTGACGGCACAAGAAAAAGCACCAGACCGGTGCCGCCGGTCTCCTGCTCCGCCAGACGCAGGGAGGTGAAGGTTTTACCGGTGCCGCAGGCCATAACCATCTTGCCGCGTTCATTATTTTTGTAATAACTGGCGGCGGCATCCAACGCTTCCTGCTGATGGGGCTTGAGCTTATGGCGGAGCAGACGGGACTTCTCGCCGATGGTATTGTTCACCAGCAAATCCCAGTCCACCGGCGCATTGGCCAGATCGGTCAGGCTGATGCGGGAGACGGGCGGACTCTGATGCAGCAGCACCGCATTCGCCTCGCCGCTCCATTTGTTGGTGGTTGCGATCCAGAGGCGGTGGGAGAACCCCGACTTGCGCATCTCTTCATTCTGAAACTGCTTGCTCGATGTTGCGAGAAAGCTGTCCACGCCCGCCTTGTCGATATAGGTGTCGGAGGCATAGCACTTGCACTGGACGGCCCAGTAATCGCCGGAGCGCGTTTTCGCCACCAGGTCGATGCCGGTGTCCTTGCCGCTGAAATCCCTGCGGAAGGGGAAGTCGGACCAGAGCCAGACCTTTTCCAGAGTTGTCGCGTACAGCGGATCGGTCAGCAGATACGCCCGCATGAGGTTTTCAAAGCGGAAGCCCTTGTCTTG
>CAZIUM010000307.1:0-2923 GCA_964542285.1 uncultured Lentisphaerales bacterium | reverse complement strand
GTAGGATATGGCCCAAGCCAATCCAATCAATACGGAGTATAGTCTACCCCCCCCCGTGAACGGCTACGAATTTTATTCGTCCTGAACCCTGAACTTATATTCCGCCCGGGGCGGTTCAGGTCGTTGTCGCGGCGGAGCGCCGCCAGGCGCGCAGCGCGTCCGGCACCTCGGGCAACGGCGCATGTTCGATCCGGCAGCGCCCCGGCGCGATCGTCACCCGCAAGTCTCCGTCCGCCACGTTCAGGGCGTCATCTTCCAGTGGGCCTTCGATCTCCAGGCATCCGGGGGCCGGCTGCGCGAGGCGAAACGCCGGCGTTCCCCGGTCGGCCGCGAAAAGGGTGGCCAGGCCGTCCGTTCGTCCGGCTTCCAGCGAGGGCGGGCGGTACACCAGCTTGACCAGCGAGTGATCGGCATGCGGGTAGCTGCCGTCTTCCAGTGCGCGTTTCCAGTCGACGGACTGGTTTCCCGGCAGGGCCTCCGCCTTCCATCCCGAGGGGCTGACCACTTCCAGGAAGACGCCTCGCTGCTCCAGTCGGAAGCCCGTGGCGGTCGCGTTTGCCGTGCCGAGGCCGTTCCATTCGATATGCGCGTCTTCGAGCCCCGCGCGCGCCACGTGTACACGGTCGAGCACCAGCAGGCAGCGTCCGGCCAGTACGATCACGGTGCGGAACCAGTCGACACCGCCGTAGTCCAGTTGCGCCGCCGTGTGCCACAGCAGGCCGCCGCGGCGTCCACGTTGCAGCGTGGCGTTCATCGTCAGGTCGCGGACCGGCTGCCCGCCGCGCGTGAGCACGAGCATGTTGTGGTCGGCGGGGCCCAGCTCGCGGGAGTTGAAAGCCTGGCCGGCGTTGGTGATGCCGGTTTTCTTGCCGTAGCCGTTCGAGACGAGCCAGTGCCGCCCGAGGTGGTTCATCCGGACGATGCCGTTGGTTTCCCGGTGGCTGTGCGAGACTTCGCCGCCGATGCCCTCGAGTAGCAGGTACTGGTCGTCGTCGGTCCAGCCGGTGCGGAAGGCGAGCTTGTCGAAGGCCAGCGCGGCGGGGAACCCTGGCGCCGTCTCGGCGAGGAACCGCGGATCGACCGCCACCCGCTCCCAGTCGCCCGCGGCGGGCTTCGTGGCAACCCGCGGCAGGCGGATGCCGGGGACGTCGAGGAACGAGTTCGGTACGTCGACGGGACCGCGCGCGAATCCCTCGCCAGCGTACCAGCGTACGATCCCGTCTTCCGTCAACGCCAGCATCCGCGCCGATACGGAATCGACCGGTTTCATGGATACCGCCGTGTCGCCGTAGTCGACGGAGCGGAAGAAGTTGTCGGTGGCGGCGATCTGTCGCTCGACCATGGCCCGGAAGCATCCCGGCGCGAAACGGGTAAGTCCCTGTCCCGTGAACAGGCTGTAGGCGGCGGCGTGCTCGAAGGCCAGCGGCTCGTAGAAGCGGGAATTCTCGCGCTGCTTGCTGCGCCGCCAGAGGCTGCCGCTGAAAATCTCTTCGGCGTAGCGCCGCCATTCTTCCGGGTGCGGCAGGGTGAAGCGGCTGAAGTAGTCGGCCGCGTAGAGCAGCGAGAGCGCCGGGAAGGTCTGGTGGTTGTGGCGGGAGTCGTTCCCGGTCCGATGCGGGGACCAGAACTTGAAGGCATACTCGTAGATGGAGCGCGTGCAGGCCAGCAGCAGGTTGACGAGGAACAGCCGCTCTTCGTTGTCGAACAGCGTTTCGTGTTCCAGGCGCGCGAAGTTCAGCACCAGCAGCCCGAGCCGGAAGTCCAGGTCCGCCGGATAGCAGGCCCCTCCGGGGGTCTTGAGGTAGTAGTCCGCCATGCGGAAGAGCAGGGCGCGGAAAAGCTGCAGTGCGCGCGGATCGGCGGAAAGTTGGTAGTAGCGCGCGGCGTCGTTGGCGATGTCCACCGGCGCGTTGTTGACGATGCCTTTTTCGAAGCCGCCGCTGTCGAACCCCACGGCCAGCAGGTCGGCCAGCGCCTCGGGATTCTCCGGCGTCGCTTCCTGCTTCCGTCCCTGCAGTTGCCGGAGTCGGGTGGGCAGCGTCGCGCAGAATTCCTGCCAGGATGGAAAGCGCGCGGCCATGGCCCGTCCCGGCCGGATGCGGTGGACGTGCGCCCGCCGCAGCTCCCCGTCGTCGTGCCGCGCCAGGTTCTCGAGCAGCAGCGCGAGCACTTCCTCGCGATGTTCCGTCCCCGCCGCGACCTGCAGCACCGCATGCCCGGAGGCATGCAGCCCGCGGTGGGTCGTCACCACCCAGCCGTCGTCTCCCGGCACGGCGGCGTCGACGAACAGGTTGCGGCCGCGCTGGGCCAGTTCCAGCGCCAACCGGTTCTGGTGCGATCCGCCGAAGACGACCAGGTCGCGCGATGCCAGCGCGTCGAACGTGACCGTCGTGTCGTCGACCAGCGGCAACGCCACGCCGAAGCGCTGCTCGATCGCCGCCACCCAGGCACGCGCCAGGTCTCCTAGGTCCGATGCGCCCGACGGTGCCACCACCGCCGCCGACGACTCAGTGCCGCGGGCCAGTACCAGGTTCGTCCGACGCGGCAGCGGCGCCTCGATCTCCGGGCTCGGAAAGAGCCAGAGTCCCGAAGGCGGACGGTACAGCCGCTGCTCCAATGCCTTGCGCAGGCCCTCGATCCCGCCGTAGTGCAGTTCGTCCATGAAGTTTCGCGGCAGATCGACGACGGTCGGCTCGAACCAGGTCCACCCCTCTTCCTCGAGGTGCAGACGAAAGGAATATCCGCGCTTCTCCATGAAATCCAGCAGCGGGATCGACATAATTTGTTCCTATGTGTGGTGAGCCGTGCCCCCGGTCTCTTTGTCCCACCCCGCGGCCCGGCGGCACTCCGACAGCGCCCGCATGACCTCGCGCGGATTATTCCGTTCGGATCAGGTAGTAGATCGAGGGGAAGTCGGCGCCAA
>CAZIUM010000306.1:0-2935 GCA_964542285.1 uncultured Lentisphaerales bacterium | reverse complement strand
AGCCGCCGCCGGACGATCCGGTGATCCCGATGCGCTCGGGGTCCACTTCCGGACGTCGTTGCAGCGCCGTCACAGCCGCCATGGTTTCCTGCAACATGAACCAGCCCATGGTGTAGCCGCACAGGGGCATCTTGATGCCCTGCATGTTGTGCTGGGTGGAGACCGGACAGGGCGCCTGGTGGTGGTGCGTCAACTGGCGCTCGCCGGTGCCGATGAAGTCGAAGGTGATGGCCGCGTATCCGTTGAGGGCCAGCCGCGCGGCACGGGCCGCATAGCCGGCCTTGCCGAAGATGCCATGACCGCAGGGCAGCACGATGCCGGGACACGGGCCCGCGACCGCACGGGGCAGGTAGATGTTGGCGGGGACCCAGTGATCGGGCAAGGCGCTGAACAACAGCTTGTGCACCGTCAGATGGGGCCTGTCGATGCGTCCCTTGTCGACGATCTCGACTTCATGCGGGGGAAAGGGACCCAGGGCGGCCTGAAAATCCGCGCGCAACCGTTCCCGCTCCGCTTGCCAGTCTTGCAGGTTCGCAATCGAGCGCCGGGCGTTCTCCCGTTCCTCGACCTGTCGCATGGCGATGCGCTCGTACCAGCGGGTGACATGATCGACGGCGGCCTCGTCAAATTGAGATTTCAGCACATCCCGATAGCGCCCGATGGGACTCGGGAGACGGGTAAAATCGATCTGTTTCATTCTTTCTCCATTTCGGGCTCGAACCCCCGGGGGATTTCACCCGCCGGGATCAGCAGTCGCTCGGGATGGCTGGTCAGGAAAGGAGGAACGCCCCGCAGGAACATTTTCTTGTCCTCACCGTCCAGCCGCAGACGCCAGGCGCAGCCATCGGCGCCTTCCGGCACCTCGATTACATGTTCCATGAACACCTTGGCGCGTTGCAATGTTCTTGGATACACCGGCTTCTCGGCATCGTGGGGGCCGAAGACCTGCAGGTGGAGCGGTTCCTCAGGCTTGGTGACCACCGCGAACTCGCGGGTGCCCCGCGGCACGTAAAAATACAGGATGGCCCGGTGCATGGAATGCATGTGCTGCAAGGCCCCGCCGGCCTTGACCACGGCGGCACGGTTTTCGATCCGGATGCGGGGACGATTTCCGCGGGTGGAGAACGTCAGGCGATAGATGCCGTCGCTGCCGACGGGCAGATCGAGAATCTCCTCGCCCTCGGCCGTGCCCTGGGCCAGCACGGCCCATTCGGGACCGGTCAATTCGAACTCGGTTCGGCTACGACCCTGCTGGCGCAGGCGCAGACGCTCGCCGGCCCGGGCATGGATCAGCATGACATGGGGCCCGTAGCGATAATTGGCGCCCATGTCCTCGACCCAGTTCGTCCCCGCCTCCGGCCAGGGCTGCAAACGGGCGTCATCGGCATCGCGCCAGGGTGCCAGGTCGCGGGGCTCGGCCAATTCCACGCCGTCGAGCAGGGCGCGCAAGGCATCGGGAGACAAGGGTTCGACGGTTTCGTCGGGGGTTTCCAGGACGCGCCGGAAATGTCCTTCGCGCAGGGGGCTGACATACGGATCGATCGAGGCGAGCACGCGCAGGGCGAGTCGGGCCTCTTCCGCGCCGGCCTCGCCATTCTGCAGGCGGTTATGAAGTTCGAGCAGCAGGTAATAGGCGCGCAGATAATCGATGCGACGACGCACATCGGGACGTTGCGTCCGGGTGGCGGCCTCCTCCAGGTCCTGGCGCATGGCATGCATCACGGACGGCGCGGGATAGACCACGGCCTCGTCGAGACGTTGGTGGTAGCGACGCATCGGCGCGGCGGCCGCGCCATAGGCGCTGGTGACGTAGTCCTCCTTCAGGGCCCCGAGGTCGACCTCGGGGTTCCACCACAACTTGCCGGTCAGGTAATAGCTGTAGCCCCAGGGTCCCCAGCCAATGTGCGCCTCGGTGACGATCCCGCGCACGCCATGGCGTCGGTACCAGGGATAATCCCGGGCATGCACATCCGCCAGGGTAAAGGGCCCGAAGCCCCACCAGACCGACAAACCATCGTAATCGCGAACGGCCAGCCGGGGACAGGTCTCGGCAAACGCAATCACCTTTTCGCGGAAGGCACGGTTGCCGGGACTGACAATCGGCTCGAAAAACGACTTGCTCCAGGAGGTCATGAAGACGACGACATGTTCGTTGGCTTCGACGTCGGGGGGCGCCTGGTGTTCGGAATAGGCGCCATAGTACCCGACGCGATACCCCGGAAATTCCTCCTGCACGGCCGCGCCGATCCGGTTGGCGAAAATCTGCAGGCGGTCGGAGAGGCTCCCCATGGCCTGGCAGGCCTCGCAGCGGCAGAACCCGCCCCCGTCCGTCGGACTGATCGAGAGCACGGAATAGTCCGAGGTGAGGTGGCGATAGCCGATGTGCCGGACTTCGTTGGTGTTGTCCCGCCGCCGTCGCAGCGTCCCGAGCACTTCCTCGATGGCTTGCGCCACCATGCCGGTGTTGGAATGACACAATTTGAAATGCCGCGCCTCGGGTTGTCGTTCCCCCTCGATTTCGGCATACCATTCGGGATGCGTCCGACCGTGACGCCGCGGCGACACCAGTCCGGAATGCCCGCTAAAGCCGCAGCGGTTGTGCCGCATGCGGCGGGCCCAATCGCCGAAGGGGCGGCCCACCCGCGCGGCATGAAACTGGCGAATCTCGAAACCCGGACGGTCCTCGATTCGTCCGGCCGGCAGCTCCAGTCGTTCCCGTTGCGGCACGACCTCGCCCCATTCGCCCGGCGCGAGCCAGCGCACTCCCAGGCGTTCCAGCAATTCATACACCCCATAGGCGGTGCCGAACTTGCTTCCGCCGAGGATGCGTGCGCCATGACGGTCGGAAACATCCAGCACGAAGCCATCGCGGCCCAGCGCCGCGGCCCGCTCGCCCAGATCGCGGTTGACGGCCAGCGCTCCGACATGCACGGTG
>CAZIUM010000305.1:0-2957 GCA_964542285.1 uncultured Lentisphaerales bacterium | reverse complement strand
GCGGCGAGGCCCTTCGCCGCCGCGCGCGGATTTTCCGCGCGATCCTTGGACATTGAGTTCCCCCCCCTCCTGCCTCCCGCCCCACCGCATCTCCGCGGAAGTTTATTTCTGCGATGGCGCCGCTGCCAAACAAGCTTGCGTAACCCATGGCGAGTTCATACAGTAATTCCATGGCGTTAATGCAGGGATCGATACTCGACGAGGGACTGCGCAGGGTGCTTGGGGACATCGTGAAGCGTATCCCGGACGATCGGATCGTGGGCTACGCCAGGGCGGCCCCGGACTTTCAGGGCGGGGGATTTCGTCTGGACCGCCCGGCGACCGTGCGCGCGCGCATGCGGCAAAGGATCGAAGGATCCGAGGAGATCGACGATGCTCTGCGCCGTCTGCTGGCGCGTCACAGCCTCAACGTGGGGTTGATCGCACCGCTGTCGACCGCATTTTTGCGCGATCACCGCCGTGCCTTGTCGCGCCTGTTCGGTGTCGATCCGTTCACGGTGGGCCTGCTGCTGGATGCGCGTTCGGAAGTGCAAGCCCTGGCGCGCGATTTGCCGCCCCCGCCCCCGCCCGGCGATGCCCGGGAGTTCTGCCAGGCGGCGGCCGCGGAATTGCAGGCTCCGCTGCGACTGCTTTTGACCACCCTTGGCGGCGGCCACGCGGATCGGCCCCAGAATGGCCCGAAGCAAGTCGTCCCGCCGGTTTCGTCCGATGAAATCTGCTCCCTGGGCGAGCAGTTGCGCCAATGCCGCGAGGAACTGCGTCATGCCCGTGCCGCGGCGGGTAAACTCGATCGACTGCGGACGCGTCTCAAGGAGCGGACCGCGGAAATTAAACGCCTGCAAGATGCCGGCGCGGAGGATCAGGCCGAACGTCGGCGCTTGCGGCGGGAACTGGAACGTACCACGGCGGCATGGCAAGAGGAGCAACGGAACACCGAGGCACGGGTGCGGGCCCTGACCGAGGCGCGACTGGCAAGCGAGTTCGCCGGCTGGCTCGGCCCACAGCGCTCCGTCGCCTTGCAGCGTCCGGTCCCCGGGGACGATCTGCCGAACCGGGCGGAACAGGCGCTGCGCGCCCAGGAGACGGAAGACCGTGTCAGTGGGCGTCGCGCGGAATTGCGCGCCCGACTGAACCGGATCGAATCGCTCCTGGAACGCGGACGGGATGCGCTCGCCAACGCGTTGCGTCCCCTGCCGCAACTGCAGCGCGTCGTGGAGGAACTGCGGACCGAAAGCGCCGATTTAAGGCAGCGCCTGGGGCTTGAAACTTCTTCGACCTTGCGCCAGACCCTGGCCGCGGCCATGAACACCGCCGAGATCGACAAGCTGCCGGAACTGCAGCGCCTGATCGATGCCCTTGGCTCGGTCGGCTCCCTGTCCTCGCGGGACGCCGACCTGTTGCGCGAAATCGCCCACCTGCGCCAGGCCAGGCTGCAACAAGCCGTCCTGCCGCCCGCGGATGGCGGCCCGGGACGCAGCGAGACCGCCACTCCCGGCGAACGCCTGGTGGCGGCGTTGCAGGGCCGGGGCGCGCTGGTCCTGCTGGTGGACGGACACAACCTGCTCTTTAGCCTGCAGGCACGCTACCTGCAACCGCAACGCAAGAATCGTCCCGACGCCCAGGCCCGGGACAAGCTGGTTCAGGACTTGTTGCGCATGGCGCATTTGCGCCCGTCCTGCCGTGTCATTGTCGTCTTTGACGGCCCCGAATACAGCCTGCGGACGCCGGCTCCCAACGTCAGCGTGATCTACTCCGGCGGCCAGGGCGAGCACCGTGCCGACAAAACGATCATCGAGTACGCCGGGTTCCTGGCGCGCGAATCCGGCACCGAGTTGCTGCTGACCACCAACGACAACGAACTGGCGCGGCAGGCCGGCGCCACCGGGACGCAATGCCTGATGCCGACCGACCTGTTGCCTCTGTTGTCCCGGTGAGGATGCGTCAGAAGCTCGCGCCCAGTTCCAGTCCCGCGACATGCAGCGTGTCCCATCCGCTCCCAGCGCGGTCGTTCTGCATCATGTAGTACAGTCCGCCCTTGACAGGCCCCACGAGCTTGGCGCCCAGACCGGCGTAGAGGCGGTGGCGGTTGAGCTTGTCCGACCCCGACAACCCGTCTTTGTCCTCGTAGAACGTTTCCCAGGCCAGGTAGGGATTGATCTTGTGGTCGGTGAACTTCCAGGGGGACTTGGCGCGAATCCGGTTACGGAAGCGCGCATAGTCGTCCTTGCCATCGTCCTTCATGCGCCATTCGAAGCGCACGCGGTCGTCCAGGCTCCAGCCGGCCAGCTTGTGCTTGAAGGTCACTTCCGCGGTGGGCCGCTGCTCGTTCTGCCAGTAGTGGTCGCCGTCGCCGACGTCGGCGTAGCGGACGTCGCCATCCGTGCCGGTCTTTGGAGTGACCACGGGTTTGTTCTTGCGTTCCTGCACGAGGCGGTACGCCAGGGCCACGTTCAGCCAATCGTTGACGTGGTAGCCGACCCATAGGAGCGTTTCCTCGTCATAGAGTTCGCTGGCGTTGTCCTGGTAGCGCATTTCCTCTTCCAGCTTTACCGAGAAACCCGCTCCCAGCTTGCCTTCCGCATAGAACTTGAGCCAGAGCTGGGTGTCGTTGTCGGAGGCGCGCAGACCCCCGGTCAGCGTCATGAGCGCGACGATTGCAAGGCCGCGTCGGATGGTATGTTGATCTCTGATCATGTTTTTATCCTTGGTTTTCCGTTCGTTTCCTGTGGGTTGCGGCGCATGGGGCGCAGGCCCTCATGTCCGCGCATGAGAGCAGTAAAGCCGCATTGAATGAGACGCTGGTCTTTTTACGGTTAGATTTCCGTGAAATCGGCGCGCAAAATTAACACAAATCTAACAATCGGCGCATCGACCCCTAACGAAACAACCTTTAAATGAGCCCCGTAACGGAAAAATAGACACTACAAAAAAGGGAAGAACATGAAAACGAGTCAAAC
>CAZIUM010000304.1:0-2962 GCA_964542285.1 uncultured Lentisphaerales bacterium | reverse complement strand
AGTCCGCCATGCGCCGGGCGCGCGCGCGCAGATCGCCGTTCACCCAGCCCATGCCATGCACGGCGTTCGAGCCGCCTCCGTAGACCTTGACCCCGCCCGAACGCCCAAGCGTATGCAGTGCTTTCAACGGCGCGAGGTCGTCGTTGAGCGCGGGGTTGTCGCCATGTCCCGCGCCGACCATGACGGTCTCCACCAGTCCGCGCCGGACCAGGAGGTCAGCATCGAGACCGAAAAGCCGGTTGCGCTCGAAGTCGCGCGGCACGATGCAGGACAGTGCCTTGCCGCGCCGTTCGCACAGGCGGCGGGCTTTCTCGACAAACCCGGCCAGCAGCTCGTGCCGCACGGCCTGCAGCTCGGGTGTGTCGCACTCCTCGGGCAGGTTGGGCGTCCGACCAAATTTCCCGCGGTAGGCATCGAGCACGGGCGCCTCAAACAGCAGCAGCGGCAGGCCGCGGTTGAAGGCCAGGCAGATGCCATCCGGTTCGTAGTCCAGCAACTCGTCCATGTAGGCCAGCACGCGCTCCTGCACACCGGGATAGGCGTAGCTCATGAAGTTGACCTCCCGCCCGTGCTCGTCGCGGCAGCGCCATTCCGGATGGTCCCGAAAGAAACGCGTCGTCCAGTCCAGCTTGGGAAAGGGACCGTAAAAGGCGCTCATCCGCAAATAGTAATGCAGTTCGAGCCCGTATTCGCGCGTGGCGTCGCGCACGACGGCCAGCGGGTCCGTCCCCGCCTCCTTGAGCCGGCGCAGCGAGCGATTGAAATTCCAGTCCCCGTCGCGGAACGAACCGTCGTCGGACCGCAACGGACTTTCCGCCGCCTTCGCGTCGGGGCGCATGCTGAGGATGCAGCCGCCGTAGACACCCCATACCATGCGGAAAAAGTCGCCTTCGCGAAAGGGATAGACATGCCGGTAGAGGTCGCGCGCCGTCGAGAGCCCGCGGTAAAACACGCCATGTCCGTCGTTGGTGACGATCAGGTTGCGGCGGGTCGGGGGGGGGCCTTCGCAGGGTTCGGCCTCGATCCCGAAAATCGTGGATTCAAGCGAGCGACCTTCGTCACGCACGGGCGCGATGTGCAGCCGGCGACCGGTGAAGTCGGCAGCGGGCAAGACCATGTCGCGCACGGACGAAGGATCGCCGGGCAGCTCGCAGTATCCCGTCTCGCCGTCGAGCCAGACGCGCAGCGCCGGGTTGTGGGCGATACGAAGGCGGTGCCAGCCTTTCAAGCCCAGGTCGAACACCAGTTCCTCCGCCGGACTGTGGGCGCCGGTTGCCAGCCCAACGCCTTCGAAGTCGTCGAGCCTGATGACAAAGGGAATCCAGCCGGCGCCGGTCCCGGCGGCGGGCCGAAGCCCCCCAACCACCTGTTCGGGTAGATTGGGAAAACGAATCCGTTGATTCGATGACTGTGTCATATATTTTTTCCTATCGGATCATGAACATCGTTCCCGCGGGAGCGGGCAGCTCGTAGCAGCCCATGTCCACCGCGCCCATGCTGACGCGCTTGTTGCCGTCGAGGTCCGTCGCCCCCACCATCCAGTCCTGGAGCAGCCCGGCGTTGAGTGTCGGCGAGTTCGGCAGCACGTGATAATCATCCCCGGCCACGAACAGCGGCGAGTTCGTAATATTCCCCTCCACACCATGCGTCAAGTTGGAACTGCAGGAATACTGAACGTCGATGGTCCCGGCATACTCCGTGCCATTGCGGAACAGGACCACGTTCCGTGCCGTGACCCTTCCATTGATCTGGTGGATGCCAGCCGGATCGTTGTCGACCACTGTCGTGCTCTCGAGGTTCAGTGCACACGAGCCATCCACCCGTATGCCGCCGACACCATTACCGATTTTCGCTACGCGATTTCCCGCGACCAACACGTTGCGCAAAAGATGGGTCCCATACGAAAAGTTAAGTCCCGCGCCATGGGTATTATTCCACCCTCCGGCCAGGCCTTCGTTGCCGGAAACCACGGAATTGACAACCTGCCAACTGCCGCCGAGTCCGTAGAATCCCGCGCCGTAGTTTTGGTGCGCCGACCCCATCTGGTTGTCCTGGAGGATCGAATCGCGAACCTGGCCAATCGAACCGTCGGCAAAAATCCCGCCGCAGTGATTCCAAATCCCCGCGCGGTTCCCGGACACACGACAGTTCGATACCGTGAGAACGGAACCCCAGGCATGAATGCCGGCGCCGTCCGCGTCGACATGCGCCCCGGTCAGGGTCACGCCCTCGACCCGGTTATCGCCCAGGCTGTTCATCACTTCCAGAACGCGTGCATCGGCGCCGGCCGCATCGATGACCGTCGTGTCGCGGTCGCCCCCGGCCAGTTGCACGGTGCGACCCTCGACCGTCAGGGGAAACGGTTCGTGCGCAGCCGTGTAGGTTCCCTCCGCCAGACGAATCCGAAGCCGGTCGGCCGGATGTTCCAGTGCGCGGGAAATCGATTGGAACGGGGTTGTCCACGAAAGACCGTCATTCGTATCCAGCCCGGTATCGGGGTCGACGTACACTTCGGCATCGATTCCGAGTCCCGTGGGGTAGTGAAACCCAAGATTGACCATGCCGGAATCCGGGGTGCCGTCACCGAGCGAGGTGTATCCGGAAAGGCCGGCATCCTCCACCGTGCGATCCCCCGCGTCGATAGCCGGGCTTTCTTCCTGGAGATAAAACAACGGGCTGCGCAGAAGCGGATCCTCGGCAAAATTACCATCCACACCGTCGGAAGTACCGTCGCCAATGCAATTGTTCAGCAGGGTCGGCGTCCCGCCAACATCCCAGACATTCCGAAAAATGATCGAGTTGCGAACCGTCACGTTGGGGGTAGTGGCATAAACTCCATGTTCGCTGTTGCCCAGGATGGTGGCATTCTCAATGTTCAACACGGTACCCGGTCCCGTTGCGTAGATGCGGCCCCCTTGAGATAGCCCCAGTTTTCACGGGCATGGTTCGCAACACAAGCCAC
>CAZIUM010000303.1:0-2981 GCA_964542285.1 uncultured Lentisphaerales bacterium | reverse complement strand
CGCTACTTCCGGGCTCCGCACCAGTTCGTCGGCTTTCCCTCGCGCTACGTCGAGCGCGAGGAATGGACGCCCAACTACGACCAGCTCGCCGGGGCGGAACTGCGCCGCAAAATTGTCGGCGTCCATCCTCGCTACGGGCTCTCCACCACCGACTGTGTTTTCATGACCTCGCGCGACGGCCGCTCCTGGAACCGCTTCGACGAAGCCTTTCTGCGTCCCGGGATCGAACGGGTCAACAACTGGGTCTACGGGGATTGCTTTTTCGTTCCGGCCATGATCGAGACGCCCAGCCCGCTTGCCAACGCCCCGGGCGAGATTTCGATGTACACGTTTGAAAACCACTGGCGCATGATTCCGGCCGAATTGCGCCGCTACTCGATACGCATGGATGGATTTGCCTCGGCCCATGCAGGATATGCCGGGAAACGACTCGTAACCCGGCCCTTCGTGTTCGAGGGCCGCGAGCTTTCCCTGAATTTCTCCACTTCGGCGCGGGGATCGCTGTATGTTACCCTGCACAATGGAGACGCCACTCTGAAGTCCTGCGAACTGTTCGGCGACAGCCTTTCGCGCGTCGTGCCGTTCGATGGCGATCTGGCGGCGCTGTCCGGACGCGAAGTAATCCTGGACATCACGCTGCGCGACGCGGATTTGTTTTCCTTTCGCTTCGGCTGAGTAAAATCCATAGAAAGAACCCTTTCCGAATGCCTGCTGAAACAAGTAAAAAATCATCGCACCTCCCGTCTTCTCTCCTGCTGGGGGCGCAGTATTATCGCCCCCCAACCCCCTCCCAGGAGGACTGGGCGCGGGATCTGCGACGCATGAAGGAAGCCGGCTTGGACACGGTACAGCTCTGGGCGGTCTGGGGCTGGATCGAACCGGAGGAGGGGACGTTTGTCTATGACGACTACGACCGCCTTTTCGACCTGGCCGCGCAAAACGATCTCAAGGTGGTGCTCAGCACGATCACGGATTTGCAGCCCTTCTGGCTTCCGAGACGCTATCCGCATACCGGCACGATCGACGAGGCCGGTCGAGTCGTGAGGGGAACACCACGCGAGGAATGTTTGGCCGGCTTGACTCCAGGCCAGTGCACCGATCATCCCGAAATCCGCGAGCGCTCCATGCAATTCATGCGGGAACTGGCGGCGCATTACCGGGGAGCCCCTGCCCTGGCCGCCTGGGACTGCTGGAACGAAACGCGTTGGTCGGTCGGTTGCGAGCACTGGGTGTGCTACTGCCCGGCTTCGATTCGATCGTTTCGCGATTTTCTGCAACGACGATACGGCTCCCTGGAGGCACTGAGCGAAGCCTGGGGAGCACGGTTGCGGCATTGGGAGGATGTGTTTCCCGCCCGGGGACGCAGTTTTCTCAACCCCGCCCTGCTCGATTGGTCACGGTTCATGATCCATCGCGCCCACGAGATGGGGCGCTGGCGCCGCGATGCCCTGCGAGAAGGCGACCCCGATCACCCGATCGCGGCGCATGCCGGGGGTCCTCTGACCCACAACCGGGACCAGGTCGAGGAAGCGCCGTTCGCCCGCGGCAACGACTTCGATATCGCCCCGGAATTGGATGCCTTCGGCACCAGCGCGTTTCCGGCCTGGTTCGGTTTCGACGACACCTCCCTGGGCATCTGGCTCGAAGTGACCCGTTCCGTTGCCCACCCGAAGCCTTTCTGGCAAAGCGAACTGCAGGGCGGAGCCTTCAACCAGGGATTTCGCTACGGCATCGAAGTCACGGGCGATATGCAGCAATACTGGACCTGGCTCTCGTTGAGCCGCGGGGCGAAGGCCGTGTTGTACTGGTCCTGGCGCGACGAAACCTGGGGCGTGGAATCCGGCGGCTACGGAATCGATGGACAGGACGGACGGGCGGAAGACCGCATCGCGGCGCTGCGGGAAACCCGCCGACGGCTCGACGCCCATGGAGTGGATCTTGCGGCCTACCGACCCGATCCCGCCACGGTGGGCGTGGTGTTCGACAGCGACAACGCCCTGCTGGCGCTGGTAAACCGCGAACGCGGCTCCCATGCCGCCACCCAGGGGGTCAACGGGTGCATGCAGGCGCTGGAACGCCAGCAAGTGCCCTTTGACCTGTTGGACGGGCGCCGGCTGGTTATCCCGGAATCGATCCGGCTACTGCTGCTTCCGGCCGCCTTCCATCTCAAACCCGAGGCCGAGACGGTCATCCTGGAATTTTTGCGGACCGGAGGTTGGGTCTATGCCGAGGGCGGAACGGGATGTTTTCGAGAAAACGGGTTCTTCGAAGACCGCCCGGAGCGCCGGACCTTGTTGGGAGCGCTGAGCATCGGCGCCACGAGAAGGCGGGGCCATCATCTCGACGCCACCTGCCGGGTTCCGCCCGAAACCTGGCCCGGCAGCAAAGCCATGACGCTGCAAGGCGCCCTTTGGAGCCTGTCGTTGCAATTGCCCGCGAACGCCCGTGTCCTGGCGCGCGATGCCCGGAACGACTCCATGCTGAGCGACCTGCCCGTGGGGCGGGGACATCTCATTCTGTCCGGATCGTTCCCCTCCCATGCGTATGCGGAGAAGCCGTCCCCGGACTTTGAAGACCTGATCGCATCCCTTCTCTTCGCCGCGGGCGCCGCGGCCGAATGGCGCATGGACGCCACTCCGAGCCGCAAGGGGCTGTCGATTCGCACCGGCATCAGCGGCTCCAAGAGGCTGTTCTTCCTGCTCAACGGTCAAACGCCCAAAACCGTTTGCCTGTATCCCGGACAGGCCCCAGCCGGCCCCATCCATCAATGGGGGCGAAAAGAGAAACTCGCCGCCCATGCAGATGGCGGCATCCAAATCGCCCTCCCGGCACCCGGCCATTGCGTCCTGGAATGGCAGGAGAAAAGGTAAGGCTCCTATCGCAAGTCAATTGCGAAACGCGCGGTTGGATGTGTCCCTTTCACCTGAATGCCCTTCGTTCTGGAAAATTTTCGCATCTGGTCGCTTGTCAAGGGATCAGAC
>CAZIUM010000302.1:1473-3004 GCA_964542285.1 uncultured Lentisphaerales bacterium | reverse complement strand
GCCGTTGACTCGGCGGCGCTCTCAACTCTCGCTGACACCCATCTGGGCAAGAACATCATTATCAGCAATCGGGAATCGTGGGATGACTCCAAGATCATCGAAGCTTATCGCAGCCAGTTCATCATCGAGAACGTATTCAAGGAGATGAAGGATCGTACCACTGGAAACTGGTGGCCCATGAACCATTGGACCGACTCGAAGATCGCGGTACATGGCCTCTACTGCACAATCGCCCTGCTCCTCAGGGCGCTGATGTTGCGACGGGTAGAGGCTGCGAAAATGCATCTGTCAATGAAGCGCCTCCTGTCCGAACTGGACAACATGCGACAGGTTATCAACATCTTTCCCAAGAAACGTCGGCAAAAGACTCAACGACGGCAAACCGTGTTAAGCCGAACCTCCGAGCTTCAGGATAAACTTATCGATGTGCTGGGGTTAAAGGAAGATCAAAATGCACTTTTAGGGTAAGGATTACGCTTCTGGAACATGTTGATAATAAATGAGATGCAAAGACGTCTCGCCATAACTAGGAAACTCGGGCTAGGCGTTTTCGGCCTTGCCCTTGGTTTCAGGGCACAGTGCACCCTTGGTCTTGAGTACGTTGTTGTTGCCGTTCTCGATCACCCACCGGGAGCGCCCAGAGGCGACAATGTCCACGGCGTTGTCCCGGGTTGGGGCGATGTCGGTGATCCAGGCGTTGACGTAGGTTTCGACGCCCTGGTGGTCGCTCACCCGCAGTTCCACCCAGTTGACCCTCAGCGGATTCTCCACTCCTGTGAGGGGGACATTGGCGGCGAAGCGCACGGTCCATGTCTCGGGGCGGTTGTGCTTGTCTTTGCGGGTCAGGGTGACGGTCTGGATGTCGGATGCCTCCAGCATGTCCACGTATTCGTAGAGCGCAGCGTGGGATTCGCGCAGACACACGAAGATGAAATGAAGCGAGTGCAGCAGCACCTTGCGGCAGAAGGGTTCGTGGGCGTAGAGGTCATCACCGAGCATCGCGGTGGGCACCTCTGAGAGCAGGGCGTGGTTGGCCTCGATCCAGCGTTTGGATGCGGCGATCTCGCAGTCCTGTTTGTCGTGTCCGTCCTGGGGGACGACGAATTCGGGACGAAGCGGAATCGCGCGCGAGATGCCCGGCGCCACGAGCACCGGCGTCACCGCCGAATGGCTGTAGCTCACGCGTCCGTCCTTATGGCGCTTCACGGTGCAGCTGGGACAGTGGATTGATTTGGATTCGTGGAACGTCACGCCGTCGAGCGCGATCAGCCGCAGCCCCTCGACGCCCCGGTAGGCGTCGAGGCTACCGCTGTCGCGCAGCAGCGAGTAGAGTTCGGCGAACGCCGGGTCGAGGGCAGACGGCGCAACCGGATCAAGCAGCCAGCGCACATGGTTGTCGGTAGGGATGCGCTTGATTTGGAAGAGCGTCTGGGCGTTGCTGATCCCCCGTTCACTCTCCATCAGACGCTGACTGGCCAGCCAGGAGGGCGCCTGCAGGAAGAAAACGGAAAAGGCGGAGCGGATCGCATCC
>CAZIUM010000302.1:0-1373 GCA_964542285.1 uncultured Lentisphaerales bacterium | reverse complement strand
CAGCCAGGAGGGCGCCTGCAGGAAGAAAACGGAAAAGGCGGAGCGGATCGCATCCACCAGAGTGTACTGCACATTGCGGCCTCTCCGGCGATCGGGGAAACTGCTGAAGGTGTGCTGCAATGCCTCGATAGCTCTCTGGAAGACGGTGCTGCCACCGGGTGGGGGCGACGCCAGGAGCATGTCCGCATCCTCCAGCGTGTTCATGCCGGTTCCTCGCCGCCGGGCTGGCGCATGAGATCAAGGTTGATCTGCGTGAGACGCGCCACAATCTGCTGAAGACGGTGGTGTTGTGCAAGTCCCTTATGCACAACGCTTTCAAGCCTCGCAGGGATATAACGCTGACGCTGCCGCCCCCCCTCGTTGACCACCAGATACCGTCGAGGACCGTGCCGGTGCCCCTGGTGGCAGGCGCAGCCGGGCCTTGAACAGGTCGAGTAGCGCTCAAGCCATGACCCGTGCAGAAGCAACGATAGCCCCGCCATCTCCGCGAGGAGCAGTTCTCGCTCGTCGAGCAGAACTTTGATCTGTTTTCGTGTCACGCAGGAGTGTATAGCATATAATCAATGTGCTGTACAAGCAAAAAAAACACCGCGGGACAATTTTAGTACTGGAATCGGTTAGGAACCGCGGAAGCGTCCTCCCTCAAAAGCCATATTTAGAATTGCTGGCCATAATCCCAGGGCAAACGCATCTGAGAATGCGTATCGAACGCGTTCCCCATCGATGCCGCCGAAGAGCCCGGATTGAATAAATCCCGACGCCTATACGTTATCTCATCAGCATCGGACAAGTCAGACAAGCAAGTTGACGGGAGCAACCCATGAAAAAACATGTTACCAGGATTTTGGCATTCAGCCTGATCTGCGCGGTCATCGTTCCGGTTTCGGCCCTCGCGCGCCCTCAGACACGTCGCGGCCACCATCGCCCCTCCCGACGCTCGCCGCGTCCGACGATCACGTATCGCCATGCAAGTCGTTCCCACAGTGGCTGGTCCCATGCCGGCTCGCTGATGGCGGGGGTCGTAATCGGCAGTGTCATGCAGAGCGCCTGGGCGGCGCCTCCGCGACGCTCGATCGTGCGGACTCGTACCGTGTACGTAACCCCCCCCGTACAGGAAGTGCATTACCTGCCGCAAACCACAACCACGGTCACCGTTCCCAGCCCAACCGAAAAGGTGTGGGTCATGAATTCCAACGGCTCAATGATCCCCGTGGAACTGCGGCGCGCCGGAGGGGGAAACTACATCGGGCCGCGGGGCGAATACTACTCCGGGCTGCCGACGAACGAACAACTCCGGAAACTCTATGGGTTCTGATAAATCCCGGCAACATGGTTGACGTGGGTTAACGTGCCGTTGTACAAATTGGCGCATG
>CAZIUM010000301.1:0-3008 GCA_964542285.1 uncultured Lentisphaerales bacterium | reverse complement strand
TTCCATTCAAAAAAAAATTGTTGCTTAGGCCCCTTTGACATCCCTTTGTAATGCCCCCCTGGGGGGTTTTTTGGGTGGGGGGGGAGGGGGGTGGGATGGGGGGGATGAGGCGATCCAACAAAATGGAAACACACCCTGCCTCCGGGGGCGCATCATGCCGTGGCGATTCCCATGTCGCCCAGTTCGAATTTCGGAAATTTTTCCTGGAAATAATTCAGTGCCCATTCACTGGGAAACAGGATGACCCTTCGTCCGTCCATGTCCCGCGCCAATTTAACCCCCATACCAAGGTAGGCGGTCTCGAGTTGTTCGCGGCACACATCGCCTTTAAACCATCGCACCAGGGCAAAGGGCGCCGGTTCGATCCGGGGTTCGGCGCCATATTCCGTTTGCAACCGGTACATCACAACATCGAATTGCAACTGCCCCACCGCACCAAGCAGGGCACTGGCCATGCCGGTTTCATCGGTCCGGAAGGCCTGGATCACGCCTTCGTCCAGCAACTGGTCGAGTCCTTCTCGGAACTGCTTCTGTTTGGCGGCGCCGACATTGCGGATGAAGGCGAAGGCTTCCGGGGAAAAGCGCGGAATCTCGTCGTAGCGAATGGTGTCATCGGTCGAAAGGGTCGCTCCGATGCGAAAGGCCTTGTGGGTCACCAGTCCGACGATGTCGCCGGGATACGCCGTCTGCAGGCTCTCGCGGTCTTGCCCGAACAATTTTTGCGGGTAGGAAAGCCGCACCGGTTTCCCGGTGTCGGGATCGTTGACCACCATGTCCTTGGTGAACACGCCCGAACACACGCGCAGAAACGTCAGACGGTCCCGATGACGCGGATTCATATTGGCCTGCACCTTGAACACAAAGCCCGAAAAAACCGGCGACAGGGGATCGACCGGCCCTTCCGCCGACTTGCGCGGCTGGGGGCGCGCCCCGTGCTCGACAAAATAATCCAACAGCAACTGCACCCCGAAATTGGTAATGCCGCTTCCGAAAAAAACGGGCGTCACCTGCCCTTCCAGCACCGCCCGCGAATCGAATTCCTCGCCGGCGACCGACAGCATTTCCAGTTCCTCGGCCCATTCCTCCAGGGCCTCCGGGGTCAGCAGGGTCTTGAGATGCGGATCGTGAATGCCGCTCAGTCGGCTGGGCGGAGGACGCCGACCCTGGGGGGAACGTTCGAAAAGGTGCAGCGTGTGCTTCAGTCGATCGTAAACGCCGCGAAAATCCTGACCGTTGCCGAGGGGCCAGGTGACGGGAAACGCCCCGATCCCCAGCACCTTTTCCAACTCGTCCACCAGCGTCAGGGGATCGAGTGCCGGACGGTCCATTTTGTTGATAAAGGTAAAGATGGGGATGCCGCGCAAGCGGCAGATTTCGAACAACTTGCGGGTGCGTTCCTCGATCCCCTTGGCGGCGTCGATAACCATGATGACGCTGTCGACGGCGGTCAATACGCGGTAGGTGTCCTCGCTGAAGTCCTTGTGGCCGGGCGTATCCAGCAAATTGATTACACAGCCGCCATATTCGAACTGCAGCAGGGTGGACGAAACGGAAATGCCGCGCTCCTTTTCGAGCTCCATCCAGTCCGAGGAGGTGTCCGCCTGGTTGCGGCGGGCTCGCACCGATCCGGCCAGTTGAATGGCCCCGCCATGCAGCAGCAGCTTTTCGGTCAGCGTGGTTTTACCGGCATCGGGATGGGAAATAATGGCAAAGGTGCGTCGTCGATCGACTTCTTTTGCCAGTGGCTCCGCGTTTCTCATGAACTGCACACGGCTTCCGACAACACACGCAGGCTGGAAGAGCGCACCAGGTCCTTGACCCGGTCACGGTAGGTCTGCATGTGGGGGGCGTTTAAATGCGCGCGCAGGTGGTCGAGGCTTTCCCAGCACTCGATCAGCACAACGGTGTCGGGTCCAGCCTGCGCCTGGGCCGCCAGGCCCGAATCGAAATCGACCGTGGGCTGGTATCCGTGACAGCCGTTTTCCTCCAGAACGTTCGGGACGTTGGCGAGCATGTGGCGCAGGAGTTCCTCCCTCGCGCCGGCGCGGGCGGTAATGGTGGCGATGATATGAATCATGGGGGGTGGGTTCCTTCCTATTCGAAAAGATCGAGACAGGGTACACCAGCGCGGGGATAGGACGCAACGTTTCTTCTGAAACCATTCCGGCGCCATGCGCCGGAACAATAAACCCCTGCGCCGAACACTTTGCCGACCCTTACTCGACACTCGGGGTGCGACAAGTTCCGATACCCAACCGCTCCCCCCCAAGGGTCAGGACACTACCGCGCCGTCATCGTTCGAGGCGTGGGATGATCGACCCAGCCGGCGGGTCGCTGGCCGGCGCCTTCGCGTTCGATGTCGCCCAGGTCCTGACGCGCGTTCACGGCCAGTGCCGCCAGGCGCTCCACGACGTCCGGATGCTTCGCGGCCAAATCGTGTTGTTCCGCCACGTCCACCTCCAGGTTGTACAGGCTTGCTTGGGAGGGGGCGCACTGCTTGTAGCGGCTCGCAGCCAGCCCCTCCAACTTGTGATCGAGGGGCAGGTACAACTTCCAGGGACCGGAACGCACCGCCTGGAGCTGGTGGACATGATAATAGAAAAAGCCCTGCTTGTCATAGGGCGAGACCTGCGGCGAGGCGTCCAAGAGCATTGTCGAAAGATCGTGTCCATCGATCTTGCGGTCTGTCGGCGCCCGGCCCCCGGCGAGGGCGGCGAAGGTCGGCAGCCAATCCATCATGGTGGCGACCTCATGGCGCACGGTTCCGGCGGGGATGCGGTTGGGCCAGCGTGCAAGACAGGGCACCCGTTGGGCTCCTTCGGAGGTATTGTAGCCCCAGCCCTTCAAGGGAGCATTGCTGCCTTGATGTTCGAGCCTCACGGCCCCGTTGTCGGATGTCCAGACCAGCAGGGTATTCTCGTCCAATCCAAGTTCCTCCAGCACGCCCAGGATTTCGCCGACCGACCAATCCAGTTCCTCGACGCAATCGCCATAGATTCCGTTGGCGG
>CAZIUM010000300.1:0-3044 GCA_964542285.1 uncultured Lentisphaerales bacterium | reverse complement strand
TCGATACGTACGGCGCCTCCTCCAGCGCCCGCGAGGTTGTTGCCGTCGGCGCCGCCACTGCCGGGGGCTTCGGGGGCCGTCGTCGATCCATAGGGCAGCCCGCCGGCCGCGCCGCTCTGGCTGAACCCTCCCTGTCCGCCATAGCCACCACCGGGACCATACGTGCTGTCGTGATCTCCACAACCTGGCCCGTTCTCCCCGTCATACCCCTTGTAGTTGGCGTCGATCACGGCATTCGTGCCGATCGTAACCTGATCGGCCACGATCCAGACGCGGTTGGACATCTGGTCTTCCGTGAAGGCCGGGGGCAGGGTCAGGGTGCCGTCTTGCAGGTCAACCGTTTCGGCCCGCAGGCGTGTCATCCAGTTCGTGAAGGTCAAGGTGCCGCCCGTCATAGTGAAAGAGGACAACACCGTTGTGCTGTTAGTCAGCAGCACATTTGCCTCCGCACCGATCATAACCTCGTCTTCCGCGCCGGGCACGCCGGCAGGCTCCCAGTTGGCGTCATCATGCCAAACAAGACCATCGCCCTGCCCCGTCCAGAGTTTTGCGTCCGCCGCGGTTGACGTCAGAAAGGGTGCGCTCAGCATCGTAACGAACAGGCACGTCGCCAGGATGTGGGTTCGGGCCGGATTGATGTTGACCAAGCCATAACGGTTCGAAGGCAATCGGGGCCAAGCCTTTATTCTCTGGGGAGGGGGTGGACAGCATATGTTCATCAGAAATCCTTCATGTTGCCGATCCGAAAATGAACCAGATACTTACACCGACTTTTGTACGGGCGCTATATTAACAGGATAGGCTCCGAAAGGGCTAATGAAAATTTGATGATAATTTGCTTATCTCTCGCCCCTGGTTTTCTGTTGCGGCACTTTGGTAGGCCTGGATGCCTTCGGAATGCCGAGTTCTCAGCCTACCTTATGATCATAAGATAGCCGCGGATTGGCGATTCGAAGGCGCCCATGTCGACCACGTCGTCGATTACTCGTTTGCGTCCGGAAAGGTCCCAGGCGCGAAAATCCTTCGGATCGCTCATCCAGGGATATAGGATGCCACCATTGATACAGGGAGAGCCCGGCGCGGGTAAATAGCGGTACTTGCCGGAGGTGGCAATGTTTGGGTTCACCGTCGTGTTGCCCGTGCCGTGGGCCTCGGTAAGAACCGCGCCGCAGGAATGGATGGCGGAAGAAACCCTGTCCGCGCCCCCGACATTTCCCCAGGAAATGGTGTTTACGAGGTCGCAGTCCTGCACACCAGCCTGGGATGGGGCGTTGTTTTCCATGACGGTGCAATTATACAAGGTGGTTTGATAGCCCGCGCCGCCGCCGGGGCCCGTGGTAGAATTTCGAAGGATCAAGGTGTTGTAATGAGTTCCGCCGCATACGCCTCCGCCATTGGATTGCCCCCGATTGTCAATCACCAGGTTGTTGTAGCCGGTACCCAGGTGCATGCCGCCGCCACGGGATCGACTGGTGTTGTTGGATAGGATGCAGTTGACTACCAAAGCGCTGGTGCCATAAACCCCGCCCCCGGTGCCGATGCCGGGACTGATTGTTTCGCCGCCCCTCGCATGATTCGAAGCCACGAGGCAGTTTGTCAAGGTCGCGTTCGCGAATCCGCCTCCGCAGCCTTTGCCCCAGGCGGTATTCGAGACCACGTTGCCTTGGGCCACACAGGACGTCATGACCCCCCCCGCCGCGCCACCGCCGGTTCCCGCGGCAAAATTGGCATCAAAGAGGCAGTTGCTGGCGACGATGTACCTTGCGCCGCCGCCGGAGCCGTCGGCCACATTGCTCACGAACGAGGAATCAAACGCGATTACCGGCGCCGTAGCGGCTCCGCCGCAGGCGCCTCCGCCGTCGTCGGTTGCTCGATTCCAGCCTACCAGGCAGCGAGTGAGGGTCGGGGTATAATAAACGCCACCTCCATTTGTGCCGCTTTCATTGTTGGTAATGACGCAATCCACAAAGCTTCCCTTGACGGACAATCCGCCGCCTCCTTGGCCTATCGCGTGGTTTTGAGCGATCAGGCAGTTCGTGGCATCGATCGCGCGAAACCCACCGCTGTCCCCGTCGGAGCGGTTATCTACCACCGCGGTGTTAAAGCATTGCGCGCTCTTGATGCCACCGGCGCTTAAGGCGGCATGGTTGTTTGAGACCACGCAGTCGTATAGCGAGAGGAGTTCACGATTCGTTCCCGCCGCTCCGCCACCACTGGCGGCATGGTTAGCCATGATGAGACAGTTCGAGAGAACGCCGGAACCATAAAATCCGCCGCCACTGCCGGCGGAAACTGTCCAGTCGGCGCTGGACACCGTGGCGCCATTTTCGAGCTGGAAGCCGATGAGCCGTGCGTACACGCTGGACATCCGTACGCAGCGGATCGCATTGTCGCCGCAGGCCACTTCGCTCAGTGGGTCGTGCCAGGCGCCCCGAACGATGACCGGGGCTTCGAGGCTGCCGGAACGGCTTCTGACGGTGATGCCCTTGTCGATCGAGAGGCGGGATGCCGATCCATCCGATGCGGTTGTCCGACCCGTTTCGCAAACAAAGCCGTCTTCCACCCAGACCGTATCGCCGCTGACGGCCGCGTTGATCGCCTCTTGTAGATTGGTATAGGCCGGCAATTCGTTGTAAGTTCCCGTTGTTGAGACGTACAGGTTTCCAGACAAGGTGGTCAAGGGCATGGCAAGCAGCATGGCCCAGATCCAAGGGGTTCGCTGAATATTATGGTTGGCTTTTTTATCATGAATGAAGTGCGTCACGTCTCTCCCGCGCGGTAAAACTTGTAAAACTTTCATCGGCTATCTGAAGAGCATCCTATCAGACAGCATAAGCGCTGGCCAGAACTAGTCGTTTTTGCGGGTTCAATGCGTACTCATTTCAGCCGCACCACAAGACCTCCCCTTTCTCTTTTCGTTCCATCGTCAGCGAAAAGCCGTTCCAAAACCAGTTGTGGTTCTCCGTGTTTCCGACCACAATGCGCAGGGTGTTGAGGCCTTTGTTCAGCGTGGCGAGAACCTTGAAGAGCTTGAACGGGTCGGG
>CAZIUM010000299.1:0-3053 GCA_964542285.1 uncultured Lentisphaerales bacterium | reverse complement strand
GCGAGGTGCTGGATTCTTCCGGCAACGCTTCCACCGGCACCGTCATCAACGCTTCTTGGACGACCAGCGAGGACCTGACGCTGCTTCCGCCGGATTCGGGGTTCCTGCCCGCGGCTTCTTTCACGCTGGCGGACATCGAGACCGGCAACAACGAATTTACCAACAGCAACGAGGTCGACCTGGTGAATTTTCCGATTCCGGAAGGCCATGACCTTTACCAGATTACCCTTAACGGCGAGTCTGCCGCCATCGATCCGGAGGCCTGGGCTCCCACAAGCAGCATTCCCGCGCGGATCGATTTTCCGGAGCCCGCGACGGACACCAATATCTTCCTCTATGCCTGGTTCACCAACAGCACGGACACCGTCGACTTGTTGCGATCGTCGGGAACTATTGCTTTTTACCGGAACACGTCTGACGTAACCGCACGCGTCAAGCCGATTGCCCAGCAGGTTTTTCCTGGCGTGCCCGCCCGGATCGTACCGGAAATGATCGACGATGGTTCGAGTTCTTCGATTGGAATCTTTGCCTTCTTTGTTTCCGCGCCGGAAGACGAAACACCGGAGCTGGAAGGGGTGGTCACCTTGAGCGCTCCAGGCGACTATTCCGTGACCCTGACGGTGATGGACCTGGCCGGCAACACCGACAGGACGACCGCCCAAGTGACGCTCTACGAAAGCACCTCGTTCAGTGACGCGCTCTGGGAGATTCCTCGCAATCAGATGGAGGCGCGGGGAACCGGAACCTATCGCGAAAACGTTCCGACCCGGGTTCTGAGCGAGACCAGCTACTGGCGGACGGATGCCACGCTGCCCCAGGCGTTGATCTTCGACCTGCGCGGACACTATCCGGTGGCGGGGGTTTCCATTTATTCCTCTTCGTACCGCCCCAAGGGCTACGCCGTTTATACCACCGATAGCTATACGACGGATTCCAGTGCATGGGGGGAGCCCGTGGCCCAGGGACAATTACCCGACGCATCCAACTGGCATTCGGTCGAGTTCACCCCCTCGGAAGGCAACTTCATGGTGTTGCAATTCACGGAGCGCTATTCCTCGCGAATCTATATCGACGAGGTTCGTATCTTTGCGCATCGGCCGTTTGTCCTGGCGTCTCCGGTCACCGGCGACACCCACTTCACCAACACCAACGTGGTGGACGTCGTGCAGTTCCCCGTGCTGGAGGGGTACGACCGGGTTCTGGTCGCTACGGCATCCGAGGTTCCCGCCGCGGACGATCCAGACTGGAGCCCGTACGAGACCAACGATCCTCCCGAAACCGTTACCTTCGATGTGCCGGAGCCCGAAGGCGATGTAACATTGCATGCCTGGTTTCGGGACAGCGGCGAGATTCTGCCGCCGGTCGGAATTCCAACAACCCTTACCTATGTGCGGGAGACCGCGGATGTGCAGGCGGTGGTGCCCGGGCAGGTTACAGCCTATGCCTGGAATCAAGCCTTGCCGGCGGTGGTGCAGGCCTATGACTTGCGTCCTCAGGTGCCCGACCAGCATGCGCCGTACCTCGGCGCGGAATCGGGCGCGACGATCGGTCTGCATTCCCTGACGGTCTCCTGTCCACGGGACGCCACCCCGGAACGGGACGACCGGGTTACCCTGCCGACACCCGGCAACTACACGGTGCGGTTCGCCGCGACGGACCGGGCCGGCAACCGGCACGAAGTCCCGGTACAGGTCAAGGTTTTAGACATGGTCCGGCATGTGGCCGGCAAACGGTTTGTCGAGGACTGGACCGCGCCCGCCAACACGCGTGCCTGGCCGCAAGCCTTTGTCGGACGGGGACCGTATCCGTGCTATCCGCCCCAGAGTAGTTGGAATGTAAAATGGCCCCAGCAGTGGCTGATCGATTATGTCAACGGCGAACGGGTCACCGTGGACCTGACGGTTCAATCGGGACCGGTGGGACGTTCGGAACCTCATCAGCGGCTTTACGCGTATCTTGAGAATTCAGGGGCCTTGAATGTGGACATGCGGTTCGATTTTATTAATTCTAACAATAGCGGCAGTCATAACCCGGCGCTTCTGGCGCGGTTTCACCCGCGGGATTGGCGCGTGGAAGCCAACGAGCGGCGTGGATACCTGCTGTATATGGACCGGACCGGTCCCGCATCTATTCAGCGTGTGAACGGCGATTCCCACGCGACCCTGGCCAGTCTTTCCGGCGTTGTGCTGGGGGGACAGTGGATGACGGCGCGGTTACTCGTGGAAAATGCGGGTCGGGGCCGGACAAGGCTGCGGGCCAAACTTTGGTTGGCCGCGGAGCCCGAACCGGACGAATGGATGCTGGAAGCCTATGACGAAACGCCGGAATTGCAAACCCCGGGGCGGGTGGGTGTTTTTGGCGTCACCAGCAGCAACCGTCGCTTCAGCTTGCGTGACCTGGAGGCCAAACCTCTGTTCCGGAGTACGCTGATCCTGGTGCGATAGCGTGGCGTGAAAAACCGTTTCCGATCGGCTGCTCGGGATAAGCCTGTCACTTGCCGCGGGAATTTCTTGCCACACAACCGTCACCGGACAAAGTCGAAACGAGAACCCCGACCCCGCGAGTGTCGTTCGAATAAAGGCAAATTCATAACGTTACAATTTTTCGCTTGCTTTTTTTGCGGGAAGAGTTTTTCATACTCTCGGATCTCTGGGGAACCTGTACAAGGGAGCGCTGCTCGAAAGCATGTTGCTCCGTGTCTTTTGCATGAGGAATCAGGGGGCGGAAAATGAACGCAGCGAGGGGAAGGGTATTTCTGTTTGTGACGGCGTGGTTGGCGCTGGGGCGATTGACTTCACCGGCGGCGGAGGCTGTGCTGGAATTCTACGGCAACAACAGTTATGTCGAGGTCGGCACGCCGGAATCCTTACAGATTCCGTCGGGAGCCCCCCTGACCATCGAATGCTGGGTGTATCTTAAGACGATCAGTGGCGGTTCCAGCGGTCGCGACATGCTCTACAGCAAGAACAACGGTCGAAGTGGACCTACCTATACCTACATGTTCGGGTTTTGGTATGGCGGTCGCATCGCGGCTTACGACGGGAGCAGTTGGC
>CAZIUM010000298.1:0-3082 GCA_964542285.1 uncultured Lentisphaerales bacterium | reverse complement strand
CCGCCACCGTGAGCGCGTACCCCTCGTCGTTGCGGTCGGCGTCCATGGCGTTGCGCGAGTCGCATCGGTTCATGAACCCCAGCGTGGGCGTCCAGAGCAGTGTCGCGGGACTGTAGAGGATTCGGGAGGGGCAGCGCGGGTCGCCGACCCCGTCGAACGCCTCGTTGACGAAGGCGAAGTCCTTGTGGATCGTCTGCACCAGCGCCTCCGCGCCTAGCGGAGCCTCGGGGTTTTTCGCGGGCCTGCGGCCCGGTCGCCCGCGCGCACCTCTTCTCGTGAAAGTTCCGAAAGCTCCCGAAGGAGCCGCTTCGCCTGTTTCCAGTTTTGTGTCCATTGCCGAACCTCCTCGGCCATGTCCGCGGGGACGTAGAGCGTTCGGCTTCGGCCCGCGACCTTGTCGGTGAGCTGGAAGCGGACCGCGTCGCCGCGGTCTGCGCGGCAGAGGCTGCCTTCCAGCAGATTGCCGAGTGCGCCGAGTCGTTCCCTCGCCTTGCGGCGTCTGGCCATCAGTGACGGTTGTGCTTTCATGGTAAATAATTATACTTACCTTTTTGGGTGAAAGCAAACATTTTTCGTCAAATGCGAAAAAATATTTTCAGCCGGGCCGGAAGTCGTCGTCCTTAACGGTTGGGCGCGGGATGGTTAGCGAGGAATTCCTGTGCGAAAAAAAAAATTAATTTGGAATCCATGCCGCCATGAATTCCAATTATGAATTGGCGCTTAAAAGACTTCGTCCGGGGTGCCGTGTTTTTCCCGATGTTGCACCAAAGGTGCGGTCGCAATCGACGAAGTTAGAGCGTGCTCATGGTTTCTTTGTGTTTTCTGAGCGCAAAATAATGCTTTTTTTTTATTTTTTTGGTTTGCTGTATACAGGGGCGGGGGCAGACGGAAAAGGACATCGCGGTGGAGGGAAACGGAAGCGGGGTAGCAATCCCCGCGGCTGCTCCGTTCGAGACCCTGATGGAGCGCATCCGCGAAGTTTTTTCTGATGGACAAGGTTCCCACCGACGCGCACATCCGCAACAAGCCTCGACGCCGTGCCGCCGGAAACCGTCTTTCCCGCGCTGGACGCGGTCCTGGAGGCGATGGAGGCTTCCGGTCGGCTAACGACGTTCCGGGGGGTCCACAACAGCCGCCTCATCGCGCTCAATGACACCCAGACGCACCATCCCGAGAAAATCCACTGCCGCCAATGCACGATCAAGAAACACTCCAACGGGCGAATGAGTTATAGCCACACCGCGCTCACGCCGGTGCTTGTCTGTCCAAGGGACTCTCGGGATCCCCCTGCGTCCAGAGTTTGTCATTCTACGGGATGGACACGACCAAGGACGGGCGCGAGACGTACCGCAACACCTGGATCGCCGACTGGAACATCCTCGCCTTCTTGCTGCGCATAAGCCGCCCAAGGTAGTCGTTTTTGAAGATTGCGATACGCGCTTTGGGTGCCCCCGTCGCTGCTGGTCCACGCGAAATGCAGAGTCCTGAAGCTGTTTCTCGAACCCGGCAACGAATCTGGGGCAGATGGTGTTGATAATGTTTTCGGTATCAAGATTCTCGCTTGCCCCGGGGCTGTCGAAACCTCGATCGGCACAGTATCTCGTGATCTGTTCGTAGTTTTTGCGGATGCGCTCGTGACTTGGCCCGACCAGGTTCGAATCGCTCGTCCTGCTCTTCATCGGTTCCCAGTCCACGATCAATCCGTCATCCTGCTCGGCAAGGTAGAGCGCATTTACGCTACTGAGTTGGGGGCCTCCTCCGCGGCTGGAGTTCAAGCACTGACGGTTCTCAGCCTGCCGCCAACAACACGGCAACCATTTGTTGTTTCGTATTTCATGGAATTTAATTCAGAAAGCCCCCAAAATAATGACGGCCTATTTCGGCAAACTGGACGCCTCGTCCAGCCACTGATAGCCGGGGTAAGGGGCGGCATAACGATAGCCTGCGCCCTTACACAGGCAGGCCAGCCGATAGCCAACGGTCGACGCCATACTGAAGACAAAACCCGCCACGATCTGCCACAAAACCTTGAGGACGTGCTCCGTAAAGTCGTGACGCCATGGAGTCCGAAGCACCATGTGCCAATAGGGCCAAACGTGGGCTTTTGGAGGAAAGGAAAACCAAGGACCGCCCCCGAAATGGTAAATCTTCGGATGGCGCAACATTTCATGGAGGAAGACAGCCGGCGCATGCAGATGCACCAGCTTGACAAAACGAAATCCCCACAACGGCGACAAGCAGGCACCGTAACCGATATCGATATTCCAGCAAGGCGAAAGCGAAAGAATGTTGTCGGCCAGGATGACATTGAGCGCGTCCTGATCCTGCATCAACACGGCGGCTCCTTGGTCGGCAAGATAACGAGCACACCTTGGGCCCACATCGTGGCGACGCCACCAGGACAGATTAATCAAAAGAACACCTGCATTGAAGTAACGTTTTAACCGAAGCCGCCGAAACGTGTTTTCGCCGGTGGCCGAACGTTCTAACGCACGGTCTCGTACGGCCGCCATGGCGTATCCCTCGAGATTCATACGCCACAATTCGGTGATATCGCCGAGTATGACCAGATCAGCGTCGAGATAAAGGCATTTATCTACCTCGGGCAGCAATTCAGGAATGGACAGACGATAATAGGTCTCGATCGAGTAATAACCGGTCAGGGGATAAGTGGCGAAGCGCTTTTCGTCGATGGGCAGATATTCAATCGATGATGACGAATCGCCAAGACAAGCCTCCAACTTGAATTTGACCTGCTTGGAAAGACCGTCCAAACCTGTGATAATGTAAAAAATGAAGCGGTAAGACCGATCGGCTTGGCGCAACAGCGAGGTTATCATGACACCGGCATGGCGCGCATAGGCGTCGTTCAATGCCATGACAACGTGACAACGGGAATGGAGGTATCGTTCATTTGAAGTATGCTGAAATGTAGTACAATCCTGTGGAGGATGTCAATTCGCTGTTCTTGTTGCCTATCAAGCCGTTTGATAGAATCGGCCCATGTCATTAAAGACACCTCCAGTTCTGTTGCTTGTTTTTCGTCGCCCGGACGCTACCCGACGGGTTTGCGCGACCCTTC
>CAZIUM010000297.1:0-3083 GCA_964542285.1 uncultured Lentisphaerales bacterium | reverse complement strand
ACTCTGGGCGGATGGCGGCAATGCCCACTTTCATTCCGGGGGCGGGTCCGGGGGCGGGGTGTATCTCGTGTCCCAAAGGATCGAAGGCACCGGTATGATTTCTGCCTCCGGGGGTAACGGATCCGCAAACTATTCCGGAGGCGGGGGTGGGGGGCGCGTGGCCATTCGTACCATCGTCGATCGTTTGACCGGCGAGACTCCCGGAACCTACCTGGAATATGGCGGCGCGGCCAATGGCTCGATTTCCGTGGCGGGTTCAGCCGTGGGGTATGAACCCGGTATCGCGGGAACCTTTCACCTGTGGCGTCCGCAGGGAACGATTTTGCTTTTGAAGTAGCTGCGGATTGTAGAAGTCCTTTCGATTTCAAGCCTTTGAGGCCAATGCCCATGCTGATACGTGAAGACCGCCCCACGCTGAATTTTCTCGACAGCTATCGTGCCCAGTACGGGGTGCAGGAGGATGTCTCGATCCGCAGGCTGGAGTTGTTGATGGACCCGCCCGAAACCCTGCGCATGGAACTGACCAGCCATCGTTCCGATTTTCGTTATTTCGAATTTGCTCCCGGTCCCAGGCCCTGGTATGCCTCGCGCAACAACACCTTGATCATTCGGCTGGGCGGACGCGAGAACTGGCAAGGTCAGGCACGCGCCGTCTACGACCGCGGCAAGGGCGAGACGATCGCCATCGAGATTGCCTTCAGTTCCGCCCAGAGGAATGCCGCCGCCGGCGATCCCCTGCCGTCACGTTATACCGTCAAAATGACGCCACGACTCGAAATGGAAGTGCCGTCTCCCGAGGACTGGTCGCGTCCCTTGCCGACGGCTGCCGATCGACGTTTTGCGCAGGAGCGTTGGGGCCGCCTGGTGAAGGGGGTACAAGGCGACTACGCCAGGGCTTGTGTCCTGGCCAAGGCACTCTGTCGCGAGCTTTGGCCGCACAACGGCACGCCCGAGATGCCGTATGACTCCCCTTTCGGGATGTACCGTAAGATGATGGCGGGCAGAAGCAAGGGGTTTTGTGTGCAGTTCAACATGATCTTTGTGCAAGCCTGTCGTTGCCTGGGGATTCTGGCGCGCAACCTGCACATCGAACGTCCGTTGTCTTACGGACAGGAGGGCTGGGTCTTCATGGCGGGTATGCATTGCGCTTCGGAAGTGTTCGATCGCGACAGCAACCGCTGGATCTTCATGGATATACGGTTCTTCTGCCTTGGCGCCTGGCTGGGCGAGGAAGGGCCGTTGAGTATCGGCGAATTGCATCTGTTCATCAGTCAGCCCCACTGGCGGGAACGGTTGCGGTTCCAAATTTACGACATGGAGCACAACACGGAGTCGCGCCTGCCCATGGAGCGTTGTCCGCGTCCCGACATCGATTTTTATGCCGGATGGAACACCGTGTTCCATTACGGCTTCGAATAGCTTCCCCGGTTTATCCCGGCTGTTGCAGCAAGGCCGCATGCCCCTGGGGCACCAGGTCCGTGACGATTTCAGGCGGCACCTGCAAGCAGGGGCGAGATTTGTCGAGCAGCAGGTCGCAGGCGGTTTTATAGGAAGCGCCCAGGGATTGCGCAGCGCATAGAATCGGGGGAAGATCGTCTTGCCGATTGCACAAAGCCAGGATTTCACTGCCGACCAGCAATCCGTCCAGGAAAGAACGGCACCAGTCGGGGGAATGGTTTTGCAGCAACGAGGCCGTGCGCACATGGAACAACGCCGCCGTCAGGGGCATTTTCGTGAGGGTGGCAACCCCCTTCGCGAACGCTTCGCCAACGTGTTGGCCCGTTGCGCCGTTGAGGCTATGGCGCAGCAGGCTGTGGTCGCGCAGCAGTCCGAACAGTTCGCCCGTCATATAGGTTTGGAAATCTTCCACGCGGTTTTCGCACAGTACGGCATGCTTGCCATGCGTTCCTGGCAGCAGGACAACGGCATTCCCGCCGGGTGCCCATTGGTTCCACCAGGGCAGCCTCACCAATCCCGCCAATTCGCATTCCTCGCCGCGCATGACATTCCATGGGGTGCGCAGGCCGGATACCAGAGTGACGGGATACGATTTGTCGCGCCAAACCAGGTCCAGGGTACGGGTGACGAAATGGCTTCCGTCAAGTCTACAGGGCGTTGGCCCATAGGGTAGTTCTTGCCAGCCTTGTGCACTGGTAACCATGCCCGAAAGCATGATCGGTTGCAAAGCGGATGCATCCGGATAGAGGGCGCGAAGACGTTCCAGCGCTTCCCGCAGAGTTTCCTCGAACAAGGCCGCGCGCGCTGGTCCCGCCGCCATGCGCGCCGCCAGTACGGCGACGCCGCGGTCGTCCGTGGTGGTGGCCAGCACGCTGCCGTCAGAGCGTTGCGCCAGGCGCAGTCGCAATCGACTGCTGCCCCAATCGCCGCTGATAAAGGTGGTGGTCATGACCGGCTTGCCGGGCCAAACCATTCAATCCGCAGAATTCAGCCTGGCTTTGACATAATTGACCAGGCCGCCCTGTGCGATGATGGTTTTCATGAAATCCGGGAAAGGCGCCGCCTGGAATTGCTGTCCCGTGGTAATGTCGGTGATGGTGCCCTTGTCAAAATCCACGCCAACGGTTTCGCCTTCCTTGATGGCCGCGGCGGCTTCCGGGCATTCCAGGATTGGCAACCCGATGTTGATGGCGTTGCGATAAAAAATACGCGCGAAGCTGCGGGCGATCACGCAGGCCACTCCTGATGCCTTGATGGCAATGGGGGCATGCTCACGCGAGGAACCGCATCCGAAATTATGGTCGGCCACGACGATGTCTCCGGGCTTGACACGTTGGACGAAGGTAGCGTCAATGTCCTCCATGCAATGCGAAGCCAACTCTTCAGGATTGGTCGTGTTCAGATACCGTGCCGGTATGATCACGTCGGTGTCGACATTGTCGCCGTAACGTAAAACGGTGCCTTGGGCAATCATGGTGTTCCTCTCGGGTAAAGGTCAAAGTTCGTTGGGGTCGGTGATGCATCCTGTGACGGCCGAGGCCGCGGCCACGGCGGGGCTGGCAAGATAGACTTCGGATTTCGGGTGCCCCATTCGTCCGACAAAATTGCGGTTGGTGGTCGCTAGG
>CAZIUM010000296.1:0-3087 GCA_964542285.1 uncultured Lentisphaerales bacterium | reverse complement strand
GGATAAAATCCCTGCGATTCTGTATTCGGACTTCGAACTCCTGACCCGCGCGCACACTTTCGATTCGCGAAGGACGCGAATTTTGTGGTTTAATGAAGCTCTTGCAAAACAAACGCTTCCGTGACAAAGGGGCGCGCACCCGACGCTCAACGCGCAAAAGGAACTCCGGTCCCATGAAAAGACCCAACATTCTCTGGATCATGACCGACCAGCAGCGGGCGGATTCGCTGGGCTGTCTCGGCAATCCTCTCGCCGAAACTCCGAACCTGGACCGCTTGGCCGCCCAGGGGATTGTATTCGGCAACACTTTCTGCCAAAGCCCGGTTTGCATGGCTTCGCGCGCCGTGGCCTTTACGGGACGGTATCCCGGCGCCATTCCCGTGCGAGGCATGGGCATCCTGCCGCCGGACGAGGTCACCACCCCCGAGGTGCTGCAACGCCAGGGGTATGCCACCGGAGCCTTCGGCAAGGTGCATTTAACCCCGGAACGCTACACGCGCGAAGTTCTCAAGAGCGAAGTCCCGATTCTCGACTGGCGCCGGTTTGCGGAACCGGCACGGATTCGTCCCATCCCCGACGACCCTTGCAAACGCAACTACGGGTTCCAGGAACATGTCGGCTGCGAGGACTGTCTGCGCGGCGAACACAAGGCCTGGCTGCGCGAAGTGGCCCCCTCGTTGCTGGAGGCCCCCCGGCAACCGGTCGCGGGCGGCCCCGGCGACCTGTATGTCTCGCCCTTTCCCGCGGAATACCACGAAAGCGCCTTCATCACCCGCAAGACGCTGGACTTCATCGCGCGTCAACCGGCAAACAACCCCTGGTTTGCCTTTTGCTCCTTCATCGCGCCGCATCATCCTTTCGAAGCGCCCCGCGAGTACATCGATTTGTTCGACCCGGCCCAGTTCGACATCCCGGACGGCACGCCTGAATCCGAGCAGCTTCTGCTGCCGGACCGCGTGCGCAAGGCCTGGCATGACATGGACCACTGGACGGAGGACGGCAAACGCCAGGTCATGCGGCACTATGCCGCCGCGATCCGTCTGATCGACGACAGCGTCGGCAAGTTGATCGATGCACTGCAACGAAACGGTCAACTGGACCACACCATCGTGGTGTTCACGGCCGATCATGGCGAATTTGCCTGTCGCCGCGGCCTGGTGCGCAAACCTTCGCTGCATTACGACGACACCCTGCGCGTCCCGCTGATCCTGCGCCTGCCGGGTGCGCAGGGCGCCGGACGGCGGGTGGACGGACTGGTGGAGCTGGCCGACCTGCATCCCACGTTGCTGGGTCTCGCCGGAATTCCGTTGAACCCCGGCGTCCAGGGCCGGGACTGGAGCGAGGCCCTGCGTCGCCACAACCCGATCGGCCGCGACGACATTTATTCCGACATGTACGACGACCCGGTCGACGAATCGCGCTGTCTCCTGGTGTCCGGCGGCCCCTACATGGCCGTCCAGACTCTGCGCACCCCGGAGTGGAAGCTGAATCTGTATCCGACCACGGGCCCGCGCTTCGGCCAACTGTTCCACCTCGCCGAGGACCCGGGAGAATGCGTCAACCGGTACGACGACCCCGCTTGCCGGACCGTCCGCGAGGAATTGCTCTGGCAATTGAACCGCCGACGTTTCGAACAGGCCGATCCTTTGCCCTATGTCCTGTCGCAATGGTGAGCCGGATCAGGGTTCGAGCCGCACCCGAAAGACCGCGTTGGACCTGGAATCCAGCGGAATCGTCACCTGGTTTTCCGGCGGCGCCCCCACGAGGTTGCTGACGATGGAAAACCAGGGACCGTCCATGCCGGGAGACGACTGGACCTGGTAGGTTTTTCCGGCCACGCTGCGCCAGGATATGTGGGCGTTGGACGGAGTTGCAATCCGAAAGCCGGAAACCTGCAACAGGGAATCGGAATCGGTCGGGTCCGTCCCGGCCAGCAATTCGTGCCGGTCGCTGAATCCATCGCCATCGAAATCCTCGGCGACACCTCCCGCGCTGGTTTGCAGCCCGCCGAAATAGAGATATTCCCAGTCGTCATCCAAGCCATCGCCATCGTCGTCCACCATGGCGATGTCCAGGGGACGGATCGCGCCCAGGCTGAAATCGTCGAAGTAGGTCGGGGCCGGCGTTGCGCCGCAGGACAGGGTGAACCGGTTAAGGCGCATCGCGTTATCGGAAGCAAAGGCCAGGTCCCGCGCCAGACAGACGCCGTTTACCCACAGGTCCCATTGGCGGGAGAGATAATTCATCCGCATGCTGAACCGCGTCCAGGCGTTTTCCAGGATGGGAACGTCTCCCGAAAGCAGACGCGGGGTCGTTCCGTCCAGGGCCATGACGAACCCGGTGTCGGCATCGATCATGAACCCGGCAGCAAGCCCCTCGAGGTCCTGATGGGCCAGTTGCTCGGCGGCATCGCCGGAGAGTTGTGCCTGAATGAAATAGTCGGCCCAGAGCACCGGAGGCGGATCGAAATCGGTGAATTCGTGGCTGATCACGGCATCCCGGAAACTGGCCGCCAAAAGGCTGCCGTTGTGCGTGATGTCCGGTTGCACCCGGGCGGCATCCTGAACCTGCGCGCGCCAGCCATTCTGCAGGTGGAGTTCCCCGGGATCGAGGAGGTCGAAGGTTTCCACGAACGGCAGCACACCGGGAGTCGTGAACGCGCCCAGTTCCGGAGCCACCGCCGAACCATAGGCGTTGGACACGGCACAGCGGTAGTAATACAGGGTGTTCGGGCGCAAGTTCGTCACCGGGATCGAGAACTCGCCCGCGCCCACGCTGCCGAAGTCAAAATAGGCAAGCATATTGACGTTGGTCCCGAAAAACACCCCCGCCGTCACGGGCCCCCCGCCGGCGCCGGTAGAGGTGATCATCCCGTGCAGCCGGGCACCGGCATGCGTGATATCGGAGGCCTCACCATTGACGACCAGGGGCCCGGGGGTAAGGCTGTGGATGCGATCCACTTCCAGCCCATGGATCACCTGGACGCTGCCGTCGGGCCAGCGAATCTCGGCCTCGACCGGCTCCGTTCGCGAGCCCAGCCCGAAATGCAGCCGCAGGTCATTCTGGTTGCCCTGGCCCGTCCCGCCT
>CAZIUM010000295.1:0-3103 GCA_964542285.1 uncultured Lentisphaerales bacterium | reverse complement strand
CGTTTTTCACATTCGCCCCCCCAGGGGAACGGTTGCTGGTTGCTGGCGGGAATCTATACATACGTACACATCGGTAAGCATATCCGATGGGTCGCCGGATTGCAAGACGCAAAAACAGGCCAGGGGGGATGGTTGTTAGTTGTTAGTTGCTAGTTGCTAGTTGGTGGTTGGTTGGTGGTTGGTGGTGGGAAGTGACAGAATAATGGGGACAGAAAGACAGGGAGGCAGGCGCGGGGTGCGGGGCCGAGAGGCATACCGACCACGAAAGCTCCGTACGGCGTCCCTTCCCCTCCTCAGCCCGTTCCCTTCTTTCCCTCCTCACCCCGTCCCCGCCGGGCCTGCCCCGGCGTTCCACTGCCCGATCCCCGTGCGCGTCTTCAGCCGGATCGACTGATCGCGGGCTTGGGCCGATAGTCGAATCTGCTTGATCATCGCGGCTGCTTTCGTTTGCCGGCGTCCGGAGGACCATGCCGACGTGGCTACATCGGCGGGATCAGGATCGGCGACCTCATACCCCAGGAAATCGAAAAAGAGAAGGCTCTTCCGTTTCTAGGTGCAGACAGCCTTTATTTCAGGGACGGCACAGCGGCGTGTGCCTACTACATTGCCGCGGCCTGCACCTAGAAACGAAAGAGCCAAAGAGAACCCATCTTCGCCATGCTAACGCATGCGAAAAGGCACTTTTTGCCCGCGGCGTGTATACCTTGGACCTGGAAGCTGACAACGGCAGAGCCCGAAAACGACATTCTGGCCGCACGCACCGGATGGTTGCACCCACGCCCCACAGGGGGTAAACTAGCGGCTGTCGCGTAGAGTTTCACGGGCTGGGGTTGCCCGCGACGCCGGCGGCGCCCCGGCTTCCCCGCGGAAGTCGCGCAGCGGCGGCAATTCAATCCCGAGTGCGTACCATCAGCCAGGGTCATCGCCCATGCCCAAACGCACGAGCAAGAGCGGTAGCGAACTGTTCATCGTCGACAACAGCGACACCGACTGGAAGGCGCTCCGCTACCTCCACGACTGGTGCCAGCTTTCCAAGGCCATCGACGTGGCCACCGGGTACTTTGAGATCGGCGGCCTGTTGGGCCTGAAGGACGAGTGGCAGAAGGTCGATGCCATCCGCATCCTGATGGGCGACGAGGTTTCGCGCCGCACCAAGCATGCGTTCAACGAAGCCCTGCGCCAGGTCGCCTCGCGGCTCGACGACAGCCTGGAGGCCGAGAAGGAGAAGAACGACTTCCTCGCCGGCGTGCCGGCTATCGTCGACGCCATCCGCTCTGGCAAAATCCAGTGCCGCGTCTACCGGCGTGACCGGCACGGCGGCTGGCCCGGCGCCTTCGCCCCCGACGCCGCCCCCGCCCCCGATTCCGCCCCGCCCCCCGCCGACGCCCCGTCCGCCGCCGACGCCCCGTCCGCCCCCCTTCAACCCTGGCAGATGACCCGCGGCCAATACCAGGCCCACTGCAAGGCCCAGGGCCGCACCGACCTCACCGCCAACAACCGCGCCTACTGGCGCGAAATCGAAGCCGCCCTCCAAGCCGGCCACCCCGTGCCCGAAAACGTGCGGAAGGAATACAAGCAACTGAAGGCCAAGAAGTGATTGCCGTAGCCCCAGGCAGCCCCCGCTGCCCACACCATACCCGCGCCATCAGGACACTCGGTCATGAAGCTCCCCAACGGCGGGCAGGCGTTCGTTGATGAACGATGGGCTGCTTCATGGTGTAGAGACGAGAACCCATTCATGTCTAGTTCTCTGGCCGTGCCATTGACAAGGAACTGACGCATGTCAAACCAGATTGCGCAAGAAGCCAAGAAGACCGTGGTGCAGCGTGTCATTGAGTCGCTGTGGCCATGGGCGCTAGCGTTGGCCGGAGGCTATGCATCGTACGTCGTTGCACTTTGGGCCGAGGTCGTCCAGCACCCGAATTATAAACTGTACTCGCTAATCGTGCTTGCCGGTTTGACCGCGATCAGCATTCTGGCCGTGGTCATTGCTGTGCGTGTCCATTGCAAATACGGCAGGTTCAGGGAGGCGTACGGAGTATACTGGGATAGCGCTTTGAATATGCGTTGCCTCGGGTGCAAGAAGCCCCTCAAGTTTTCCAGCTATGATGCGTCTGTGCCGCACTGCTCTGATCGCAAATGCGATTCCAAACACACACTCCGTACCAATGACGGGAACAAGCTGACTAGGCAGCAAGCGATCGAGTTGATGAAGGCTTCCTAGCCAAGCACTAATCTCGCTTCAGTCGGCATCCGATTGTCCTTTCTTTCTCTTCAACTTGTCCAGCCGGTCCTTCACTTTCGTGAGGCTGGCAGCGTAATCGTCCATATCTTGCTTTGCCAATGCGATGTGCTTGGCCAGCATGGCGAGCGACTGACGGATGCCTTCGGCTAGTTCCAGGCAAGTGTCTTCTTCGAGAGAGTGGATGCCTACACTAAGTGCCTCGTGAAGGACATCCAGCGGATTCACGCCACCGGGCCGTAACGTTGGCGGCAGCATGGCCTTGACGACTGCGATCTTTTCCGCCGCTACGTGAGTGCCTTGCACAGCGGCCAATTGAGCCTGGTATTTCTCGCGATCTACACCTTCGAGCAACTGTGCAACATCCTCGAGCATTTGATCGATTATCTTCTCGACGATCCGGCGATAATACGCAAATGCGCCAATGCCGTAGTTGTGGCCCTCGCATACCATGCCACGCTTGTAGAGGTCTTCATGGTCGCCGAGCGCAGACTTCAATTCCTGCGGGGAATCAATCGACCACGGAGGGTATTGGCCGATTTTCATAACGTAACCGCCCTCGGGCGGCTGCTCGACGGTCTCGAGAAATCGCCTTTGATCTACTTTACCATATTCTCCGTTACGGCAACCGAACGCAATGATGAAGGTCACCCGTTCCTGCTTGCAGTCAGTACAGGCATACTCCACGGCGAACGCACACCCGCGGATCGGCTGATCTTCGCATGTTCGGCTTCTTGCCCCTTGCGGTGGCATAGGTAGGTCGTGGCGGAAATCCGTCAGACGATGTGTCGTGGAACCAACATTGTTGCGAACGTCTCTGTTCTCATTCCAAGTGCGTGCCCGTGTGCACTTCCGGCAGTT
>CAZIUM010000294.1:0-3110 GCA_964542285.1 uncultured Lentisphaerales bacterium | reverse complement strand
GTTCTCTTCTGTCACAATGCATCCACTTTTCGCACCCGTGGTGGAATTGGCAGACACGTAAGATTCAGGTTCTTATGGCGAGAGCCGTGGGGGTTCAAGTCCCTCCGGGTGCACCACCCCAACGATCGGGCGCTCCCGTGCGCCCTTCCCCGGCGAAGCCACTTCGGCCCGAAATGATTTTGCTTTCGGAGGTTGTTGTTTCAACCCGCCGCAATGCCCCGTGGACGATCGCGATGGACACGGAATTTTAATCACAGACCCAACTCGACAGGTTTGTTCGATGGAAACTTGGATGGAATCGTTCTTTTCCAATTGGCCCATGGGGCCGATGCTGGCCAAGACCGTCACGATTGTTGCCATTTTCGCGCTGGGGTATATCACCTACCTGCTGGCAACGCGACTGCTGCAGCCACTGACTCACCGCCTGGCGCTCAAAACCAGGGGAGCCTGGGATGACAAGCTCGTTAACCGGGGGTTTTTCCGACGTCTATTTATGATGACCCCCGCCCTCACGGTACTGGCACTGGCGGGAACCTGGCTGCCTCCCGCCGGCACGGTTCGTCCGTTGATGCAAACCGCGGCGCATGCATGGCTGCTGGCAACCGGTTTGGGTTCGCTCTATGCCCTGCTGGATGCCTTCAGCGACGTCTACCATCAACGGCCCTACGCCAACCAGATGCCTTTGCGCGGCCTGGTGCAGGGCATCAAGCTGGTTTGTTTCGTGGTCATGGCGATCGTCTTGCTTTCCCTGCTGATGGGCAAGTCGCCCACGTTGCTGGTCAGTGGACTGGGTGCCATGACGGCCGTGCTGATGCTTGTCTTCAAGGACCCGATCCTGGGATTCGTCGCCGGAGTGCAACTGGCGGCCAACCGCATGCTGGCGGTCGGAGACTGGCTTGAAATGCCCAAGCACCAGGCTGACGGCGACGTGATTGAAATCACCCTGACCACCGTCAAGGTTCGCAACTGGGACAAGACCATCACCACAATTCCAACCTATGCGTTGATTGCCGACTCGTTCAAGAACTGGCGAGGAATGCAGGAAACCGGCGGACGCCGGATCATGCGCAGCCTTTTCATCGACATGCAGAGCGTGCGCTTTCTTTCCGAGGAAGACATCGCGCGGCTGCGCAAGGCGCAACTGCTCGCGACCTACATCGAACGGAAGCTCGCTGAAGTCGAACGCTACAATCGCGAGAACCGGATCGACACATCTTCGCCGGTCAACGGACGCCGCCTGACGAACCTGGGCACGTTTCGGGCCTACCTGGCGGCGTACATCAAGTCACACCCCGGAATCCACCCGGACCTGATCGCGATGGTGCGCCAGTTGCAACCCACTCCGGAGGGACTGCCGCTCGAAATATACGCCTTCACCAACGATATCGCCTGGGTCAACTATGAAACCATCCAGGCCGATATTTTCGATCATATCCTGGCCGTTGTGCCTGAATTTGGCCTGCGGGTCTTCCAGATTCCGAGCGGCAGTGATATGCGAAACATCCGGCTGCAATAATTTGTTTTGAATGCACTCTTCAGAATTTTGGGTGGTATTTTTTTCTGTGATTTCCTAAAATGCAACCCAAAATTGAAAGTCAATGTGCTCCCGACGCACGAAGACGGGGGCCCTGGAAAGATTGGTCGCTTGCCTGATGGGATTCGGGCGGCTCAAAAACGATGGTGGATATGACAGAAAAGAGCGTGATCATAAAAGGTATCGGCGCCGGCCTGCCGCAACGCCGTGTATCGAATGACGAACTGTCGCAATCGCTGGAGACCTCCGACGAGTGGATTCGGTCGCATACCGGAATAGGATTCCGCCATATTGCCGCCGAAGGACAAGCAACATCGGACCTTGCGGAAACGGCGGCGCGACAGGCCCTGGAACGGGCCGGCCTGGAGCCAAAGGATCTGGATCTGATCATTCTGGCGACCACCTCGCCGGATTATTTCGGGTGTCCGGCCACGGCCTGCATTTTGCAGCACAAGCTCGGGGCCACCCAGGCCGGCGCGATGGACCTGGTAGCCGCCTGTTCGGGATTCATCTATGGATTGACCGCGGCCAAGGGTATCATGCTCACCGGAGGAGCACGCCGGGTGCTGGTGATCGGCGCCGAGACGCTCTCGCGAATCACCGATTGGACCGATCGCAACACCTGCGTTCTCTTCGGCGACGGCGCCGGCGCAGCCGTGCTGGAGCTCTCCGACACATCCAATACGGGAATCTTGAACGCCAGACTGGGAGCCGATGGCTCGGGCTGGGAATATATTGTCGTCCGTCATGGCGGCACGGCCAATCCATACAAGCGCGGGGACATGGAGCAGGCCGGACCGCCGGTCATCGAAATGAATGGACGCAAGGTGTTCGTGTTTGCGGTGCGAACCTTGCCGGAAGTGGTACGCAACCTGGCGGCCGATGCCGGAATTCAGGTGGATGACATCAAACGCATCGTGCCGCACCAGGCCAACGCGCGCATCATCCAGGCCGCGGCCAGCCAACTGGGCGTGCCCGAAGAACGGTTCTACATGAATCTGGAGCAGCGCGCCAACACGTCCAGCGCTTCCATTCCCCTGGCGCTTTGCGATTTGGAAGCCGAAGGCGGTCTCAAGCGAGGAGACCTGATTGCCATCGTCGGCTTCGGCAGCGGCCTGACCTACGGCGGGGCTCTGATCCGTTGGACCTGAGTTCACGGTCCTGGATTTTTTTGACTTTTATCGAGGAGCACATATGAAACGCAGAGTCGTAATCACCGGCATGGGGACCGTCAACCCGCTTGGAAATGACGTGGACACCTTTTGGGAGGGCATTCGCCAGGGACGGTCTGGGATCGGTCCCATCACACGCTTCGATCCCTCCGCCCTGGAGGTGCGCATTGCCGGTGAAGTCAAGGAGTTCAAAGCCGATCGCTGGATCGAACCCCGTGCCGCCCGCAAAATGGCGCTGTTTACACAGTATGCCGTCGCCTCTGCCGCTCAAGCGCTCCAGGACGCCGGCATCGACCGCGATCGGATCGAGCCCCAACGAACCGGAATTCTGCTTGGCAACGGAATCGGTGGCTACGAATTGCTCGAAGAATCCATGGGAAAGTACTTCGCCAATGGTCCCCGTC
>CAZIUM010000293.1:0-3112 GCA_964542285.1 uncultured Lentisphaerales bacterium | reverse complement strand
ATGGGATAAGGCCAGAGTTTTTTATGAACGGCGGCGAAGGGCCTCGCCGCCCTACCTTTTCGCACGATCCCCCCCCGCGCGATCTCATCCCCGCGCTGGAGTCCGTTCCCATTCTTGTGACTTCTGAATTCTGCCGCCCTGGGTCGCAAAATCCGGTCGCAAAATCTTGATTGCCATTCTTCGGCATTCGCGGTTCAATGTCCGACGTTGGACGTTTAGTGATCTCCACTTGGCAGGGGACACGCTTGGAGCAGACATTAATGACCGATGACGTTTCAGGAAAGCATGATTCCCATCGTGGCGCGCCCTTTTTTACATCCCGGCAACGCGGCATCGTGGCCGATGGGTTGACCGTGCTGGCCGCCAGCGCCGTCCTGGCCTTTGTGGGCACGGTGCTTTGGGCGCTGGTGAGCACGGCCGCGGCGTTGCAACATGTGCTGGTGCCCTTTCTGGCGGCGGCCATGCTGGCGTTGCTTTGCAAACCCTATTACGACTGGTTGCACCACCACCTGCATCGCCACGGTTTGGCGCTGTTGGCCTTCTATTTGTCGGTTTTGTTGCCGTTGGGGGTGGCGATCTGGTTTTTTGGCGGGTTGCTGATCAGCCAGGTCAATGGTCTTCTGATGCATATTCCGCGCATGCTGACCTGGGGCGAAAACCTGGTGGTGGAGAAACTGCCCGAACTTCAGCCCTTTCTGGAACGTTACGGTCTCTGGGATTCGTTGCAGCAAAAACTTTCCGGCCCCGGCGGCCTGACCTCCCGCGCCTGGCTGGCACGGGTCGGCGACCGGGCGCTTCTGGCGGGGGCCGGCGTATTGCAGACGGTCGTCGGGCTGCTGGGCTGGGTGGTGTTGCCGGTTTACATGGCTTTCTTCCTTTCCGGCAAGCCACCCGAAGCCGCCTCGATCGGTCGTTTCCTGCCCTTTCTCAAGGAGGAAACCCGGGACGATATTGTCAATCTGGCGGTGGAATTCCAAAACATCCTGGTGGCTTTTTTCCGTGGCCAGGTGCTGGTGGCGTTGATTCAGGCGTTTTTGTTCGGCATCGGATTCTGGTTGGTGGGCATCGAGTTCGGGTTTTTGCTGGGCTTTCTGCTGGGGCTTTTCAACATCGTCCCCTACCTGGGGAATGCCATCGGGTTGATCGCCATTCTGCCGTTGTCGTTTTTCGGGGGCGGCCTGTCGCGTTTAGGCCTGACCCTGCTGGTCTTCGTCACGGTGCAGACGCTGGACAACTGGTTCATCACCCCGCATATCATGGGGCGACGCACGGGCTTGCATCCCGTGACGGTGATCTTTTCCCTGCTTTTCTGGAGCGCCCTGCTGGGGGGCTTCATGGGGCTGTTGCTGGGGATACCCCTGAGTGCTTTCGCCACCGTGCTGGGGCGCCTGATCCGCGACAAATACATTAAGCCCCTGGTGTGAGCCATGCGTCAGGGGTATCCGCGCGGGTTGGCCGATTGCCAGCGCCATGCGTCCCGGCACATTTGCGCAATGTCGCGCTCGGCCTGCCAGCCCAGCATCTCCCTTGCCAGGGTCGGGTCGGCATAGCATGTGGCCACGTCGCCCGGACGCCGCGGGGCGATCTCGTAAGGAATATCGTGCCCGCTGGCTTCCTGGAAAGCCGCGATCATTTCCAGAACGCTGTAGCCGCGTCCGGTTCCGAGGTTGACCGTCACGAGTTCTCCTGGATGCGTCGTCAGCCGGTTCAAGGCCGCCAGATGCCCCAGTGCCAGGTCCACGACATGAATGTAGTCGCGCACTCCGGTGCCGTCGGGGGTTGGGTAATCGTTTCCGAAGACGCGCAACCGCTCCAGGCGTCCCACCGCCACCTGTGAAATGTACGGCAGGAGGTTGTTGGGGATGCCGTTGGGGTCTTCGCCGATGCGCCCGCTGGCATGAGCCCCGACCGGGTTGAAGTAGCGCAGAATGGCGATGCCCCAGGCGGGATCGGACTGGTGCAGATCGCGCAGCATTTCCTCGATCATCAGCTTGGTACGCCCGTAGGGATTGGTGGCATCGAGAGGAAAATCTTCCTTGATGGGCACCGTGCGCGGCACGCCGTAGACCGTGGCCGAGGAACTGAAGACCAGTTGCCGGATGCCCTGGTTGCGCATGGCTCCCAGAAGTTCCAGCGTTCCCGTCAAATTGTTGTGGTAGTACTCGAGCGGCTTGGCGACCGATTCCCCGACGGCCTTGAGACCGGCAAAGTGAATCACGGCATCGACCGAACGCAGGGCCATGACCTGTTCCAGGCGTTTGCGATCCAGGAGATCGATCGGATGGAAGTCGGGGCGTCGTCCGGCCAGTTCCGCCACGCGGTGGACGGCTTCGATTTTGCTGTTGGCAAGGTTGTCGACAATGGTAACGTCATGTCCCTTCGACAGCAGTTCCACCACCGTGTGGCTGCCAATGTACCCCGCGCCGCCGGTAACCAGGATATGCATTCAGGCTTGTTCCTTGCGCAGTTTGTACATCCGTTCCATCTTGTCGCTGATATCCCGGAAGGAGATGTCCGCGCCATAGATTTCGCGGTAGGAATTGAAAGCTTTCTCGATGTCGCCGTTTTCCTCGTGGAGTTCGCCGAGTTCGAACACCACCTGTTTGCGAAGGTCGTCCATCACAGGCAACTGTTCCAGGGCGGTTTCCAGCTGCATCAACGCCATGTCGCGCTGTCCCTTGGCTCGGAAACATTGCGCGAGGGCAAAGAGGGCCTCGTTGCGTTCCTTGGGACTGCGTTGCGCCAGCTGGAATTGTTGGATGGCATCGTCGTAGGCTTCGTACCGCAGGTATTGCTGTCCCAGCTCGAACCGCAGTCGCAGGTCGTTGGGATAGCGCTCGACCCGCTGCACCAGATCGTCGAAAACAAACTGATCGCGTTCCTGCGCGAGTTGGTCCATACGTTCCTCGTTGCCCTCTTCCTTGGCGGCGGCAATGCGCGCGTCGAACGCCTGCGCCTTTGCGGAGGACAACGAGCGGTCCAGTTCGGGGTCGGACGGATTGATCTCACGAGCCTTTTCGAGGGTTTCAATGGCTTCGTCAAAGCGTTTTTTCCTCAAAAACAGCCGGGCCATGGCGCGGTATTAATTCAGGTTGCGGGGATCGTCTTCGAT
>CAZIUM010000292.1:0-3128 GCA_964542285.1 uncultured Lentisphaerales bacterium | reverse complement strand
ATTTCCTCCGATCCGCGCGACCGCTACGGCATTCTGCGCACCTACCCGGTGCCCTGCGAGCGGTTCAAGATTCTATTTCCCTACAGTGTTCCGCGCGACCGCGAGGCCTGGCGCTGGTCTTGGGGAGGATTTTCAGGCGACCCCTCCGAAGCGCGGCTCACGGCGGGCGAATTGCGCAAGCTGACGGGCAAGGCCGCCGAAATGGCGGCCCTGCTCACAAAACTTCCCCTGGAAACGACCTTTTTCAAGCAAATCGAAGGGGACCTGCTTGAACGCGGTTACCTGAGTGTCGAACGACGACGCTGGGTGGCGAAAACCTTGCTCCAGGTGCCGCTTTTAATCGGTCGCGAAGAACTGCGCCAACGCCTGCTGGATCGGCATTCCTGGTATGCCGTCCAGGTGCGGGAAGCCACAGGAATGGATGCGCGTGCCGCGCAATGGCAGGCGACCCACGACATCGAGGCGCTCTTCGAGGGGTGGCGCGAACCGCGGTTGCGGCGCAGCGACGAACAGGAACAGGTGCGCGAAGAGCAGGGCGTGCCGCTGCGCGCCATGCTGGCCTACCTGTTCGGCGAGGTGGCCAAGAACTTTCGCCTCGTCAACCATCCCGACGAATGGATCGACTGGGTGCGCGCATCGCAACGCGGCGATCGCTGCGTGGATATCGATCCGGCCCGACTTCCGGGACCGGACGAATTGCGAGGGGGTCTGGCCTGGGAGCGATCGACACGGGGCCCCGACCGGCTGAACCTGTGGCTGGAGCGTTGCGGGGCCAGACCCTTCGACTACAATCGCGGCTTGAGCGACGCCGATCTGAAGGGCGAGAATCCGCCCGACTTCGCCAGGCTCGCCGGCTCCAATTTCTTCCGGGGGCTGCCCTTGATCGACCTGGCCGAGGCCATGCTCCTGCGTGCGTTCGGACCCCAAGCGGTAGCGGTCCGGGTCAACGCAGCCGGGCAGGGCGACTACTTCCAGGTACATGTCGATCGACAAATCGCGGATGTCGAAACGGTAAAATCCTTTTTGCGACAGGCGTTTTATGCGCGGTTTGCGTTGCGGCCCGAGCCGGAGTTTGTCGAAATCGACTCCGGCGGTGGGGCCGCCGGGGTGCGCCTGGCGCGTTTCGATCTTCTGGACGATTTGATTTCCCGGTTGCATCGGGAGGCCATGCGTCGTTGAGCAGAGGCTGGAACATTCTTCGCAACCTGTTGTCCGGCAACTACCGCGAGGTTGCGCGCGTGGCCCTGCCCTTGATCGTGGGCATGGGAGTCTTCACCGTAATGCAGTTTTGCGACCGGTTGTTCCTGGCCCGACACAGCGGAATCGCGATCCAGGCGGCCCTTCCCGCCGGCATTCTCTCCTTCACCTTCATTTGCGGCTTTCAGGCATTGGCGGGCTACGCGGGGACGTTCGTGGCCCAGTATCACGGAGCCGGACGTCCCGAGGGCTGCGTACGCGCCACCATGCAGGGCATCTGGCTCTCCCTGGCGTCCGTGCCGCTGCTGCTGCTCGGCATTCCGTTGGGTTTCCTGCTCATGGATATCAGCGGGCATGCCCCCGAGGTGGTGGTCCAGGAGCGGATTTACTTCGGGTGGTTGATGCTGGGCGGCGGTTTGCTGCCGCTGGCCGCCGCCATCGGGGGGTACTTCACCGGTCAGAGCCGCATGCGCCTGCACCTGATGGCCAATGTGCTCGGCAGCCTGGTCAACATTCTGCTGGACTACCTTCTGATCTTCGGCAAGGCCGGGTTTCCGGCGATGGGAATCCGTGGCGCGGCCATCGCTACGGTGATTGCCGGGGCCGTGGCGCCGCTGGTGCAATGGGGCGCGTTTCTGCGCGAGCCGGCCGTGCGCGCGATGTCGCGCAGGACGCTCTGGCGTCCGGACATGCCGATGCTGCGCCGGCTGGTGCGCTTCGGCCTTCCAGCCGGATTGCATACCCTGGCGGATGTCATGGCCTTTACCTTTTTCGTGATGATGACGGGACGCCTGGGCGCGGTATCGCTGGCCGCCAGCAATATTGGTTTCAGCATCAACAACCTGGCTTTTTCGCCGCTTTTCGGCATGGGCTTCGCGGCTTCGATCCTGGTGGGGCAGTACCAGGGACGCGGACAACCCGACCGGGCCGCGCGCGCCGGTTGGACGACACTCAAGCTCTCCTGGGCCTACATGGGGGTGGTGGCCTTGAGTTTCTGGTTGTTTCCGGAAGCCTACTTTTCGCTTTTTCGCTCGAACAATGCCGAATTCACCGTGGCGGAACTGGTGCGCATCGGTCGGCCGATGATGCTCATGATGGCCGTCTGGGGAATGTTCGACACCGTCAACATCGTCTTGTCCAGCGCCTTGCGCGGCGCCGGCGACACGCGTTTCGTCATGGTGTACATGATGGCCATGGGCTGGCTGCTCTGGATCCCGGGCGAAATCTGGATCCTGATGCGCGGTGGGGGCATTCTGCCCGCCTGGCGCTGGCTCACGGTGTACGTCGCCATCCTGTCCACCGGCTTCGCCTGGCGTTGGTCGAAGGGGACCTGGCGTCAAATCGAATTGATCCAGCGCGAGTTCCGGACGATGCCATGAGTCCCGTTGGCCACCGGCGACGCTGCCTGCGCCCGCTTTTCAAAAATCGACAGGGAGGGGTGAGGTTTGAGGGGGGAGAGGGTGTCCGTGCCGGGGGAATCTTGTACGCATCGAATTTCCCGGCACGAAAATTATCATCGAAAAAATTCGGAGTCATGCATTTGTAGTTGCGTTTCATTTGTCAACAAATTAAGGTTCATATATGTGAAACAAATGGAAAACGTGAGATCTTCTTCCAGAACCCGCCGTACGAAACGAGGAATCCCCTTGAATCGTGCTTTGCGGGATACACAATTGCAATCTCGATACGCCGAGATGTGATTCCGCCAGTCATCTAGCGGAGAACTTTGGGGTAAACGATGAACGTAGCAAGACGTGTTGTGTTTCTGAGTGTGGCGCTGTCCTTGGCGCTGGGGAGATTGACCGCGCCGGCGGCGGAAGCGGTGCTGGACTTTTCCGGGACCGACAGTTACGTCGATCTGGGCATGCCGGATGTGCTGCAAATTCCTTCCGACGGGCCGTTCACGGTGGAGGGGTGGATGTACCCGCGCA
>CAZIUM010000291.1:0-3142 GCA_964542285.1 uncultured Lentisphaerales bacterium | reverse complement strand
TCCTGAGAGACGTGATCGAGATGCGTATTTACGAAGCGGAACTCTTTTCCCGTGTGCCGTTCTTCCAGCCGGATCCAGTTGGCCAGCCGGACACAGGCGCTGTTCCAGTTCCTGGTGTTGGGAACGTGCGGTTGCTGCGACAACCAGTAGCCGCCGGAAGCCAGGCGGACAAAGGCATCGCGCCGATAAAATATGGCGTTCATGGGGCGACGGTTGCAGGCCTCGTCCGTCAGGGCATGCCAATCGTATTCCGGGAGGGTGGCGGAAAGATCGTCGAATTGTTCGTGCCACATTTCCTGGAATCCTACCAGATCCGGCGAATGGTTGCGAATCACCCAGGCACACAATTCCCTGCGATGCCCCCAGGCGTTATCGCCGTCTTGCGCTCCAAAACATCGAATGTTACAGCTCAGTATTTTCATTCTGTATTCCTTTTCCCTCTCACGGTTCCTTGGCGAGAACTTCCCCCAGGCGGGACGGGAAGCCCCAGGCGGCGTCCCGCAGAAAAATTTCATTGATGGCCAGGACCACGACATCGTAGTCGGCCAAAAAGGGTTTCCAATTCATGTCTTCGGGCTGAAAGGCGCCAGCATCCTGGGCGACATGGTCGATTTGCGGCAGGGGGGTGGGCGTTTGTTCCGCCCAGCGGTAACGGTACCTGCGCCGGAAATAGTACAACAAGTCCACCTCGGCGGCCAGTCCGGAGCGCCCCAGCGCATCGATCAGCGTAAAGGCAAAACTATCGCCTACCAGCAGGACCCTGGTGGGGTGCACCCGTGAAGGCGCCAGTCGGGGAAACGGCACCTCCGCCGGTCCGCCCGGCTCGAATCGCCAGAGATTCAGCAACGAACGCAGGTCGACATCCGTCCCTCGTGGTGTGATCGGGTTGTATCCCAGCAGGGGCGGATGAGCCGGCAAGTGGGTGCCGTGGGGTTGTGACCGCGCCGTCTCCCAAAGGGCGTCCAGGGCTTTTTGCGCTCCGTACTGGTTCCAGTGGGTGCCGCCCGGGGGAAAAAGTGCCGGTCCCCGCGATTTCCAGGTCAAAAACATGGCATGCATATCCGCCAATGGGATATCGGCCGCTTTCAATCGCGGCAGCATAATCTCATAGGCGTTGGGGCCGGACGCATCGGGATGCATGCCCGGGGGCAGGTGTTCGGGGTAGATTTCGACCTTGCTGGGGCTGATCAGCAGGACAAACGGCACGCCACGGTCCTGAAGGAAATGATGGATTCGGCTCAGGTCGGCAACCAATTCGTCGGCCAGATCCGAATCCATGCCGAAGCGTTGACGGTAATGGCGGGCGTAATCGGCCTCGTACAGCCAGTACTCACGTCCCACGATCACGGGCGTTCCGGCGCTGACGGGGGTCTGTCCGAAAACGGAGTAGTTGATTTGATTGGCGCTGCGGATGCCCAGGCCACGCCAACCGATGTGACGTGACAGCCAGGGTTCGACCGAAGCCGCAAAGCGGCCGTTGAACCAGTTGGGCAGGGAAAATTCAGGAGTTTTGACCGGTTGTTCGCGTCCCGCCAGGCGCGCATCGCGGGGAAAGCGCGTGAAGGTGCCCGCCAGCGGCAAAAGCAAGGCCAGTGCGGTCAGGCCCAGGCAGGTCCGACGCGTGGTTTTGACGATGACGAAGTGGAAGGTTCCCAACATGGTAACAGGGAGTCAAAAACGAAAATAGATGAAAGGGTTGAACCCGCCCAAAAGCAAGGGCAGGGAGGCTCCGGCCAGCAGAAAAAGCGTTATCGCGGTACGCAGCGCCAACCTTCCGGCGGCCAGGGGCCGGCGATCGGACAGGCTCCAGTCCTTGATTCCGGCTCGGGAGGACACTAGCGGTAAGAAAGCCGCCAGGGTGCCGATTGCCATGGCGGCCCATACCCGCGGGTCGGAACGGAATGTCGCCGCCGGCGCTGAAACCGTACCGCCGCCCGCCAGGGCCGTGAAATAGTCAATGGCGCCACTTAAAGACTCGGCTCGAAAAAACACCCAGCCGGTTGAGACCAGCGCAAAGGTCAGGGGAACGCCCAGCCAGGCGGGCAGGGGATGCCCCCCGCGCCTGTCCTGCCATCGCTTGTCCGCAAGAATCCAAAGGCCGTGCCAGGCGCCCCAGATTATGAAATTCCATGAGGCGCCGTGCCAGAATCCAGACAGGAGAAAAACCAGCCAGAGGTTGAACATACGTCGCGGGGTTCCGGCCCGGTTGCCTCCCAGTGGAATGTAAAGATATTCCCGCATGAAGTTGCCAAGCGAAATGTGCCATCGCCGCCAAAATTCGGCCATGCCCCGGGATATGTAAGGAAAATCGAAATTTTCAAGAAATCGAAATCCCAGCATGCGCCCCAGGCCGATGGCCATGTCGGAATAGCCGGAGAAATCGAAGTAGATTTGCAGGGCGTAGGCATAGAGACCCAGCCAGGCCATTCTCCCGCCGAGCATGCCCGCCGGGGCGGCATCGAAGGCCGCGTTCGCCAGAGGCGCCAGGGTGTTGGCCAGCAGGCATTTCTTGGCGAGGCCCGTGGCGAAGCGCCACATTCCGGCCAGAAAATCCTCGCCCCGGATGTCGCGCCGCGCCAGTTGCGACTCGACGTCGTGATAGCGCACGATAGGGCCCGCGATCAGTTGCGGAAACAGCGAGACATACAGCAGATAACGGCCAAATCCCGAGGCCGGTTGCGCCACGTCGCGGAAGACATCCACCAGATAACTTATCTTCTGGAACGTGAAAAAGGAGATGCCGATCGGCAGGGCCACTTCGGTCCATGGAACGGGGTTGCCGCCGGCGAACCGCAGCAGGGCATTCAACTGCTCCAGACCGAAGTTGGCGTATTTGAAATAAGCCAGCAGCAGCAGGTTCATGCCCACGCCGCAGGCCAGCCATCGTTTACGCAGCGCTTCGCGTCCCGGTGCCTGCGTCAGACGGTTGCCGATGTGGAAATCGAACAGACAGCCGGCGACCAGCAGAAAGACGAAACGTGGCGCGCCCCAGGCAAAGAAAAGCAGGCTGGCGCCCAACGCCACGCTATTGCGCGCCCGGCGCGGCACGAGGTAGGTGACCGCCAGGACAACCGGCAGGAAAAGATAGATAGGGATTCACAAAACTCGGTTTTGAGCGATTGAGGCCGGACAGCCCCGCTTC
>CAZIUM010000290.1:0-3157 GCA_964542285.1 uncultured Lentisphaerales bacterium | reverse complement strand
AGGCCGCTTGCCACCAGCAGGTTGGCGCTTGGCGCCACCCGACCCGCGTGCGGCCCGGGAGCCGGCGTTCCGCCGTCCTCCGTCCTGTGTCCGGCCGCGTGCGGCCCGGGAGCCGGCGTTCCGCCGGCTCTCTGGTCCTCCGGTTATCAGGATACCATCCTATTTCACAAGGGCCAGCTTGCTCGCATGCGGGCCTACGTGCTCGACAACCCCCGCCGCCTCGCGGTCAAGCGCGCGCATCCCGAACTCTTCCGAATCGTCCGTGATCTTCCCTGCTGCGGCACCCGTTTTGCCGCCGTCGGCAACCACTTCCTGTTGGACCGCCCCGTGAAACGGCAGGTTCAGAGTTCACGAACCATCGCCGCCGCCGTGCTGGACGATCAAGAAGCCGAACTGCTGGCCGCCGCCCGTCACGGCGCCGTTCTGGTGTCGCCCTGCATCAGCCCCGGCGAGAAGCGCATCGCGCGAACCGCTCTGGCTGCACAACTGCCGCTCATCGTTTTGCTGGAAAATGGCTTTCCTCCGCGCTACAAGCCGCCGGGAAACTACTTCAGAGCCTGTGCGTCCGGGTGTCTTCTGATGCTGGCCCCTTGGCCCTACCACAGCGATAAACGCCCTATCACCCGAGAACAATGCCGCGCCCTGAACGGTTATGCCGAGGCAATTGCAAATGACTAGCATCCAATATCTTTCTGGGTCCATCTCGCCGTCTGTCCTGTGGAGGTCCGCGTGCGGGGTCATCCCGCCGCCCGTCCAGTTTCGGCCCGCGTGCGGGCGCGCACAGTGTAGATCCACCCGCTTAACCAGATTCAAAAGTAAAGATGTGTATCGAGAATGATCTAGTCCCCATCTCGGCGCTTCAGCATTTCGATTTTTGTGAACGGCAATGCGCACTGATTCACATCGAGCAACTCTGGGCCGAGAATCGTTTAACCGCGGAAGGTCGTCTGATGCACACGAAGGTGCATGAAACCTCTGACGAAGCGCGCGATGGTGCGCGAATCGCAAGAGGATTGCGATTGCGTTCACTTCGTTTAGGCCTTATCGGTCAAGCCGATGTCGTGGAGTTTTATAGAACTACTGAAGGATCATGGAGGCCCTGTCCGGTGGAGTATAAACGCGGTCGCCCTAAACCGACCACCTGCGATAAGGTACAGCTTTGTGCTCAAGCCATTTGCCTAGAGGAAATGCTGGAAACCGAGATACCCGAAGGAGCCATTTTCTATGGTCAGCCACGTCGACGTCTACCGGTACTGCTGAACCGACAACTTCGCGAACAAACAGAAGACACGGCACAGCGTCTGCACCAACTTATCGCTTCCGGTGTCATCCCCAAGGCTCATTATGAATCCAAGTGTCGCAGATGCTCTTTGATTGATCTATGCCGCCCGCAAACCGTGGGGCGTGGCAAATCCGTGTCTCGCTATCTGGCGAACATGCTGTCCGATGAATCAGGGAAAGGCTCGTATCCCGAATGACACCTCTGTTGAACACGCTGTATGTAACGACTCAAGGCGCCTACGTGAAGAAAGAGGGCGAATCTCTGGTGGTTATCGTGGAAAACCAGGTGCGCCTACGAGTTCCAATCCACATGCTCAGCTCCGTTGTCTGTTTTGGAAATGTGATGTGTAGCCCATTTATGCTCGGACATTGCGCTTCCCATGGGGTTTGTGTCAGTATGTTTACGGAATATGGACGTTTTTTGGCACGCATCGAGGGCCCCGTTCACGGAAATATCCTGCTTCGCCGCGAACAGTACCGCAATTCGGACGATTCTTCCAGATGTGCCCAAATTGCACAGGGTTTCATTCTTGGAAAGATTGTCAATTCACGCTACGTTTTGCAAAGGGCTTTGCGCGATTATCCCGACATGGAAGCAGCCGAATCGATCCGAACGGTCGTCAGACACCTTGGGTTTATCCTTGCCCAGGTGCGAAAAGGAGGCAGCCTTGAAACTTTACGTGGATTGGAAGGTGACGCCGGGAAGACTTATTTTTCAGTGTTTGGCGAACTGGTGCGCGCGCAGCGAAAGGACTTCCCTTTTCCTGATCGCAATCGAAGACCGCCTACAGATAACTTGAATGCACTGTTGTCTTTCATTTACACCTTGTTGGTTCACGATTGCCGGGGGGCATTGGAATCCGTGGGGCTCGATCCTCAAGCGGGCTTTCTCCACAGAGATCGTCCGGGGCGTCCCAGTCTGGCTCTTGATTTGATGGAGGAGTTTCGCGCGCCCATAGCGGATCGTTTGGCTTTGTCGCTGGTGAATCTTCAACAACTCAATGGCAAAGGTTTTCGCAAGCAGGCCAGTGGGGCGGTTGAAATGACCGACGAGACCCGCAAAATTTTGTTGACCGCCTATCAGAAACGTAAGCAGGACAAAATCAAGCATCCCTTTCTGGAAGAAACCATATCGGTTGGTCTGTTGGCGTATGTGCAAGCACAGTTATTGTCCAGATATATTCGCGGCGATCTTGATGGTTACCCTCCTTACCTGGCAAAGTGAGATTAATTCATGATGATTCTGGTCAGTTACGATGTTTCGACCGTTACGCGGTCCGGTCGTGCCCGCTTGAGACGAGTGGCTAAAGCCTGTCTGGACTACGGGCAGCGTGTTCAGAATTCAGTATTTGAATGCGAAGTCGATCCAGCGCAATGGACCGTATTGAAACAACGGCTCGTCAATCTGGTTGAATTAAGTGTGGATAGCCTCCGATTTTATTATCTTGGGAGCGAGTGGCGTCGAAGGATCGAGCATTTTGGCGCAAAACCCACCTTGGATATGAGTGGGGATACCCTTTTGATTTAGCATGCTTCCGAGTTGTTTCATCAAGACGAAATACCCTCCGCGAACCTCAAGCGCACAATAAATCCCCGGGTGGTTCGCGGGTATTTTGCAAAACGTTCTTTGACAACCATTTATACGGATTGCTGTGATAAGTTAGGGCTTGAATGATTGCATCGCATTTACCTTTTTTATAGGTTCGCGCAAAGATGTTATTTGACGCCCTCTAGGCAATGCGTTACAAGGTCTGCGGTCGCGCCCCTCGCGGGCGCGTGGATTGAAACTATTTTTGCCTCAGAAACCAGAATGCCAGCCCAAGTCGCGCCCCTCGCGGGCGCGTGGATTGAAACCCTCCGATGCCGCCAGGGCCTC
>CAZIUM010000289.1:0-3164 GCA_964542285.1 uncultured Lentisphaerales bacterium | reverse complement strand
GATGCCGTTTGATTATCAAACCCACTGAACAGCCACCTCCACAACGCCCGGACGGTTCCATCGACTGGGCAAGCGTAAGCAGCGTCATCGTGGCGAATATCGAGGACTATCATGACTGACAAGCCTTTTTTAAAGAACTGGGCGTCTCCCCCGGGGGACACCATTCTGGATGCTATTGAGGAGCTTGGTCTGACGCAACGCGATCTTGCGGTGCGCCTTGGCGTGACCAACAAGCACGTCAACGAACTTATCAAGGGCAAAGTGAACATCACCGCGGACATGGCGCTCAAGCTGGAGTCCGTCCTTGGCGAACCGGCAGCATTCTGGATGAAGCGGGATGCGGATTACCGGTTGGCCCTGGCGCGGAAAAACGCCCTTAAACATGCGAAGACGGACGGTGCTCAATGGCTAACACTGATCGGCTACCGCGAAATCGCGCGCCTGGGCTGGGTTAAAAAGTCAACGACCCTCGAAGACAAGTTGATGGCGGCCATGAGTTTTTTTGGCGTCGGAAGCATCGAGGCGTGGCATGACTATGTCGAGAGCCTGTGTCCCGCCTTCCGCGACACGGGCAGGTTTCAGCGTAAGGAGGGGCCGGTTGCGGCTTGGTTGCGCAAGGCGGAGCTTGACGCCCAAAGGTTGGCCACCGAACCATTTGACAAGGGGACGCTTTTGCGAAATCTTGGAGATATCCGCGGCCTGACCCTGGAGGATGACCCAAACAAGTTTTTGCCTCGCCTGGAAGCGCTTTGCGGGGCGGCCGGAGTCGCTTTGGCGATTGTCCCAGCGCCTAGAGGTTTCCCGGTTTCCGGGGCGACCTGCTGGTTGAAGCCGGACAAGGCCTTGCTGGCATTGAGCCTGCGTCACAAAAGTAACGACCATTTTTGGTTCGCGCTTTTTCACGAACTGGGCCACCTGATCAAACACGGTAAACGCCTGACGGTCATCGAGGGCCTGGATGGTCTTGACCCCAAGCTGGAAGACGCAGCGAACGTTTTCGCCGCGAATCAACTCATCCCGCCCGACTCGGACTATGAAGACTTTAAGCGGGGAATGATCACCGAAAGGACGATAAAGACTTTCGCCAGCCGAATCGGGCTCGCTCCCGGCATTGTGGTGGGACGCCTGCAAAAGGATAAGATCATCCCCTGGAACTCGGTGCTGAACCAGCTCAAGGTGCGATATGCTTGGGCGAACGCGTAATTTCAGAAGGCAGGGTGTCGCGGTGCGGAGACTCCGACAAAACACGAAGGCAAGCGCATCCGATGGCATCGTCACCGGGGAGGTGAACGATGCCTGAGAAGCTGAAAAAGGGGTGGACACGGGTGGCGTTCGGGGATGTGGTGCGGCAAGTCAAGTATCGCGTCAATCCAGAGGTGTCCAATCTTGAACGGTATGTTGCCGGTGAGCACATGGACACCGACGATTTGAAAATCCGGCGATGGGGTCTGATTGGTGATGGTTATCTTGGGCCGGCATTCCATATGCGTTTCAAGCCGGGACATGTACTTTACGGGTCACGGCGAACATATTTGCGAAAGGTTGCTGTTGCCGATTTTGAAGGGATCACCGCAAACACGACTTACGTTATCGAATCGAAAGATCCGAAGGTCCTTCTGCCGGAACTGCTGCCGTTCATCATGCAGACAGAGTCGTTCCACGACCACTCCATCAAGCAATCAAAGGGGTCGGTTAACCCGTATATTAATTTTTCCGATTTGACTTGGTACGAGTTCGCCTTGCCGCCGTTGGAGGAACAGCGACGGATTGCCGAGGTGTTGGAGACATGCGAAGCTGCGGTTGAGTCGACTCGGCGGGTTCTGGATGCCGGAAGGGCTGCCGAATTGAGCCTCTTCTGGGAACTGACGAAGCGGTCCAATGCACGCCCCGTGGCACTTGGCTCCGTTCTGGATGAAGGACCTCGGAACGGCTTCTCGGCAACGGAGAGTGGTCAACCTACGGGGCACTGGGTTCTGGCGCTCAGCGCCATTACGAGATGGGGCTATCGTCGTGGAGAGCTGAAACCTGTGCTGAAATCGGACGCTATGGCCGCCGCAGTAATCAAGAAGGGCGACCTTGTGATCTCCCGCTCAAACACACGAGAACTGGTGGGATTACCCGCTGTGTTCGATGAGGATCGAACGGATGTTTCCTGGCCGGACACGATGATGAGGCTAAGACCTGATCAATCACGGCTGCGGACAGTGTTTTTGGAGTTGTTTCTCAGGTGCCCATCTGGGCGGTCGCAGGTTCAGAGTTTTGCGGCTGGAACCAGCGCGAGCATGAAGAAGATCAACGGGACAAACGTGAAGAAGATTCAGATCCCGTTGCCGCAACTGGCCGTTCAAGACGCAATTGAAGCGAAAACACGGGCATTCCTGACAGCAAGAGGTTCAGTTCAAAGGCGGATGGATGACATGAGCCAGATTAGGCGGCGATTGCTGCTTGAGGTACTCGGGAACAGACTGGCGGAGGGCACATGACTTTCACCGAATCGAACACCGTCGAAGCCTACATCCGCGACCGGCTAGCGCGCGGGGCGCGGATACCGCGTACGCGTGCGGTCGGCGAGAGCGGTCCGACCTGGGGCGACGGCCTGGGATGGCTGTACGCGCCGCCGACCGACGTGCCGCGACAGCCGCAGGATGTCCTGGTGGAGTCCTGGGTACGGGAAGCATTGATCCGGTTGAACCCGGAGATCGCGGCGCATCCCGACCGGGCGGAAGACGTGCTCTATAAACTGCGGGCCATCATCATGGGTGTGCGCAGCGATGGGCTGGTCAAGGCAAACGAGGAGTTCGCAGCGTGGTTGACCGGCGAGCGGTCCATGCCGTTTGGCAAGAACGGCGAGCACGTCACGATCCGGCTCCTGGACTTCGCGGACATGGCCCGGAACGAGTTCGTGGTGACGAACCAGTACACCTACCGGGCCGGGGCGACGGAGAAGCGCGCGGACCTGGTCTTGCTGGTGAACGGCATCCCACTGGTGGTTATCGAGGCGAAGACGCCGGCCGCGTCGAGATAGTCCGAGTCTTTGGGCAGTACGCTGGGGTCGGGCTTGTGCACGGTTTTGAGCAGCAACATGAAGAGCAACCGCACCATACCGCCGGGGCCCTTGCTGGCCAGCAGCATGTTGCCGCCGCGCGAGCGCATCCCGAAAACGC
>CAZIUM010000288.1:1867-3169 GCA_964542285.1 uncultured Lentisphaerales bacterium | reverse complement strand
GTGTCCTTCCGGCAAGCGTGCGTGCGGCGCACAGTCTGGTTTTCATACGCTGTTCACCAACGAGGGAAGTGAACGATGGACGAGAAACAGCTACCTGTTGCAATCGAGCGTGTGCGGAGGCAGTTTGAGGAGTGGCGTGCAGTCAAGAAGCAGCGCGATCGGATTCCGGAACGGTTGTGGGAATCGGCCGTGGAGGCGGCCCGTCGCCATGGGGTTCATGCGGTCTGTCGTGCCGTGAAGCTGGAGAATGCGGCGCTGAGTCGGCGAGTGCAGGCGACGGCGGGCGAAGAGAGCAATGCAGCGGCGTTTATCGAGCTGGAGGCATCGGCGCCGGGCAGCCTGGGCTGCATTGTTGAGCTTGAGAAAAGCAACGGGACGCGGATGCGCATCTGTGTGCAGGACGGGGCGTCGGTCGACTGGGCACGGATGAAGGAAGCGTTTCTGGGGGCTTGAGGATGCTGTCGATCACTCCGCAGATGCGCATACTGGTGGCGGTCGAGCCGGCCGATTTCCGCAAAGGAATCGACGGCTTGGCCGGCATGTGCCGCAATGTTCTTGGCGAAGACCCTTTCTCTGGCGGTGTGTTCGTGTTCCGCAATCGGCGGGCAACGGCGATCAAAGTCCTGGTCTACGACGGCCAGGGCTTCTGGCTGTGCCAGAAGCGGCTGAGCAAAGGCCGTTTTCAGTGGTGGCCGGAATCGGCCGTGGCCGCGGTGCGCGAGCTGGAGGCACGGGATTTGCAGTTGGTGGTGTGGAATGGGGATCCGAGCCGGGGGGCGATGAAAGCGTTGTGGCGCGGGCTGCGGATGGTGCCGGAAAAAAGCTGAAAAAAAGGCGTGCATTCTGTTCTCCGTCCTGCTATGTTCAGCGGGATGAACGAACGGATCATCTACAATGGCCGCACGATCAGCGGCGATGAGATACAGTTCATTCGCGAACTGATTGCCGAACACCCGCGGGCCAGCCGTTGGCGGTTGTCGAAGCTGTTGTGCGAAGCCTGGGGATGGCGTTATACCAACGGCACGCTGCGCGACGTTTATACTCGCGGGTTCATGCTTGCCCTCCATCGCAGCGGCCATATCGAACTGCCGCCCCGGAAGAAGGCACCCAGAAAGTACCCCGGCCGACGCCGCCGCCCGGGCACGGACATTGTGCTGGATCGCCGCCCGATCCGCGGGACGTTGAGTGAACTCTCGAGGCTGAGCTTCCGCCAAGTTCGCCGCGAGGGCGCAGAGCCGCTCTTCGATGGGCTGATCGAATTGCATCACTATCTGGGCTATGCCCAGCCTGTGGGAGAACACC
>CAZIUM010000288.1:0-1767 GCA_964542285.1 uncultured Lentisphaerales bacterium | reverse complement strand
CCGGGGGCAGGCGCCCATTCAGGCTACCCTCTACGAGCAGGAAAGGCTGCGCTGCAACCTATGCGGCGCTCAGGTCAAAGCCGCCGCGCCGCAGGCGGCGACCGGCCCGAAATACGACCCCAGTTCGGCCAGCATGATGGGACTGCTTCATTACGGTTGCGGTTTTCCGTTCAACCGCTTGGAAGCGCTGCAGGACAACCTGGGCATCCCGCTGCCCAGTTCCACGCAATGGGACGTGCTCAACTACATGACCCATGAAATCCATCCGGTTTTCGAGGAGATCAATCGTCACGCGGCCCAGGGGGAGATCTTCCACAACGACGACACCAAAGGGCGCGTGCTGGCGTTGGAAAAAAAGATTGCCGAAGAGCTCGAAGCCTGCCAAGCCCGGGGAGAAAAATGCCGAACGGGCGTTTTCACCACCGGCATCGTTGCCGAGAGCGAGGGCCGGCACATCGCTTTATTCTTCACCGGGCGCAAGCATGCCGGGGAGAACCTGGGCGATCTGCTCGACCAACGCCCGCAAGAGCTGCCCACGCCGATCCAAATGTGCGACGCGCTCTCACGCAATGCGCCCCCCGGCTTCCAGCGCCTGCTGGCCAACTGCCTGTGTCACGGACGGCGGGAGTTCGTCAAGATCATTGAGGACTTCCCCGACGAATCCCGTCATGTCCTGGAAACCCTGCGAGTAATCTACAAGAATGACGCTTTTGCCATGAAACAAGGCCTTTCGAAGGACGATCGCCTCAGCTTCCATCAACAGAACAGCAAGCCGATTATGGACACGTTCTTCGACTGGCTAAACGCCCAGATCGATGAGAAGAAAATCGAACCCAACAGTCGTATGGGCGGCGCGATCAATTACATGCTCAAACACTGGAAGGCACTGACTCTGTTCTTGCGGGTTCCCGGTGCTCCTCTGGATAACAATATCTGCGAGCGTGCTCTGAAAACGCCTATCCGCCACCGCAACAACTCGCTGTTCTTCAAGACCGAACGCGGGGCATTGGTCGGCGATGTGTTCATGAGTCTCATTCATACCTGCCGGCTCAACGGCGTGAACGCATTCGAATATCTGCGTGCCATCGCCCAATACGCCCCGCGGGTGGCCGCCGCCCCAAAGCAGTGGCTTCCCTGGAACTACCGTAGCGAGCTGCCGCGGTGTGGATCGCCGTGATTGAATCCGGCGCCGTCCCTATGGCTATGCTCCCGGCAGTGCTTTCATGACCTCGGCTTCCGAACTGTCCTCATGAATCCCCTGGCGGATGACCCGCTCGGTCGTCTCTTCCAGATAGGCGCACAGCACCTCGTTCAGTTGCGTATACTCCGGCTATAGCGTCTCATCCACAAATCGCCGTGGAACCCGTGCCATCACGGTGGTATAGCGTTGTCCACTGTACCGATAAGGCCGAATCCCGTAGCGACGCAAAAGGGCGACGAAAAGACGCCGAGACCACATGTCGGCAAGGGTGAACCGGTACTCGATCGGCGGATCGGTCTCCTGCACCTCACCCAGTCGCCGTTGAAGTCGTTCCAACGCGCTTGCGGCCGCATCCCGTTCCCCGGCCGTGCCCGAGCCTTCGAAACGCGCTTCGACCAGACGCAGCTTCTCAATCAGTTGCCTTTCGTCCATGCCTCCTTATCGCACGAAAAGCGCCGGAGATCAACAGGCGGGCATACGCTTCACGCGCCGCATTCGGTCTCGGGGCACGCGCCCCCCAAAAAAATCAAAAAAACACGCGCTGTGCACGCTTGCCGGAAGGACAC
>CAZIUM010000287.1:0-3182 GCA_964542285.1 uncultured Lentisphaerales bacterium | reverse complement strand
GGTCTTCGCGGGTTCTGTGTGTTTCGGGAGAAGAAAAAAATGAAAGAAATCTGGGTTGCTACGGATGTGTATGACGATGTGATCGGCAATGGAAAGCTGTATGACCCGCAGCAACTGCGGGCGTTGATGGCCTATTCCAAGTCCCTGGGAGCGACGACCGCCACCTGGATTGTCGACGACATGTGGACGCTGTACGACATCGTGCCGGGCGGACGGGATTTACTGGCCGAAGCAATCGAGGCGGCCCATGCGGAAGACTTGAAGTTTCATGCCGTGTACAAACCGGATGAAGGCGGTCTGGACAACATCGAACTGCCGCATACCGCACCGCGTCCGGAAGGGGCTGTCTTCTGGGAGGATCTGCGGGGCATCCTGCCGATCACCCGTCCGTTTGTGGCGGCCCACCCGGAAATGTGCATGCAGCGGTGGCCCGGCGACGAAGATCCGGGCGGAGCCCTGACGTCGATTCGCCTGATTAAGGACGATGATGCGCCGGTGACGCTGGAAGCCGCGGACCTTGAGATCTGGACCAGTCCCGTCAACGGCCGCTTTCAGCGCTACGATCGGCCCTTTACGGTGGCGCAGCGGTGCGGCTGGGAACCAAACTACCCGATGGGACGGACCTGCCGCTCGGTTGTGATCCAGGGGCTTTCGATCCCCGCGGACCAGCGCTATGTCGAAGTTCGGTTGCGCGAAGACGCCTTGAAGGGCCAGTCCTTCCGCAACGAATATCCGTACATGTTCGAACTGCTCAACGACCAGGGCGGGATTGTGCCCGGCACCCTGGCCCTGGCCGACCCGCCCGGCGAACACTACGTCCGGCACCTGGGCCGACCGGTCATGCGTGAACTGGTGCGCTATGCCCGGATGCCCGAGGTAAGTGCCTTTCTGGACGACGATCGTGCCATTGCCGAACACGCAGCGGAGATGCGCGCTTACGGGCGGACGGCATCCAGCAGGGTTTGCGCGTTTGACGAAACGCGGCGCATCTCGATGGCCCGCGGCAAAATTCCTCGCCTGTCGGCCATGCTCAACCCGGTGTATCCGGAAGTACGCGAACATTGGCTGGACGCGGTACAGTTCTGTCTCGACCGCGGCGTGGATGCCGTCGACATCCGCGCCGGCAAGCATGGGCTGCTGCAGGAGAACTGGGCCTACGGCTACAATCCTCCGGTGATGGAAGCTCTGGGCGGCAAGGTGGATCGGTCCGGGGCACACCGGGTGATCGGGGATGCCTTCACCCTGTTTCTGCGCGAAGCCCGTCAACGGGTTCATGACCGCGGCCGTAAGCTGGGGGTGCATCTGGCTACCAGTTATCTGCGCCCCAGGGATGAATCCTGCGACAACCCCCTAAGCTACATGGATTACCAGTGGGAGACCTGGGTTTCGGAAATTGCCGACTTTGCCACGTTTCGCGGCGCCTTCGGCTATCGTCCGGAAACCGTCCACTTCACGGTGGATCGCTTCGCGGAGGCTTGCCGCAGCGCGAACATACCTCTTGTCTACCAGTCGCACCGTCGGTACTACACGCGCCAGGATCGGCTGGATTTCCATCCCGACCGGATTGCCTGTCTGAGACAGGAAATGGCCTATGTCGCCGCACACCCGGGGGTGCAGGGATACGAGTTCTACGAAACGGCCGGGTTCACGAAAATTGACGAGCGGGGCGAATTTCGCGGCAATCCCCAGTTTCTTGAATTGGCGACGAATTTTGCGACGCGGTCCTGAATGCAACGGACGAGGTGATCCGTATGCTGCGCGACCTCGCCTAACCGGACTAAAAGAGGGGGATGCGCGGATCGGATTCGAGGATATCGACCCCGGGTGATTGCGGTGACTTTGGGGGACCACAACCAAAAGGATCCATCTTGACCCCCTCCGTCCGCCAGTCGAATGTGCAGGAACCTGTCGACTGCCATTAACCCGTTCTTGTCGAGGAAAGGACGTCAGGCCGATGGTGCCGCGATTTGCACCCAGGTTGGGGTCTGTTTTTCCTGGATTGCCTCGGCGTTCAATCCATTGGTTTCGTTCATGCTGCCGACGCTCTTTTTCGTTTGTGTTTTTTTTCGCGGCTCAGGCATCCGGGGGCATGTTCAGGACGGTTATCGGGCGGGTTAGTAGGTATCCCGACGCATGGGGCCGGCGAATGGTGAGAATGTTTTTGCCGGGCTTGACGGCGCGGGTCACGTCCGCCACGAAATCCACCCCCCACTGGCCACGCGGACGTTCATTGGGACTGTTGACCAGTTCGCCGTTGAGAAACACGCTCGCCTGGGGATGCAGCGTGACGAGCAGCAGCCCGATCCGGTCATGCTTTTCCGGAACATCGAAACTCGTGCGGTACCAGCGGAATTTCCAGGCGCGGGTGTTCTGGTATTCACCGGAACTCGTGCGCAGGCTGTACACCCCCTGGATGGGTTCCCATCCGTCATCGTCGAAATCGGAGGCGTACCCGGCCTCCAATCCACCTCCCTGGCGATCCCAGCGGTGTTTCCATGTGTCGCCCAGTTCCGTCAGCACCCGGTTAGGCGGGGATTTGGCGGCCAACTGCACCAGTTCCCGGCCACGCCCCAGGAAACGGGTGGGGTATTCCACCGCGTAGGGATTCGCCAGGCCCGCGGCGACCAGTCTTTCGTTGCGCGTGATCAATTTCTGGTAAACCTCCAGCGCCTTGCGGTATTCGCCCGTATCCAGGGCCGCCATGATGAGGACATATTGTTCGGCATTCACCAGTCCTTCTCGAACCACGGCGACACGCTCGACATAGAGTGGATTGTCAGAGGCGGCTTGTTCGGCTCGATCAAGAAGGACCCGCAACCGTTCCAGCATTTCTGGAGTGTACATTTTGCCGAGACCTTCGATGCTCTTGCCGCCCCGTTCCTGGTCGCAGGACAACGCCACGACACCCTGGTCGATGACCCGGTAGTATTCCTGAACATGCGCTCCGGCTGCCTCGCCGTAGAGCTTGAAAAAATACTTCTCCAGCATGGCGTCTACGTCCGCTTCGGGATCGTAAGCCAGGCGCGAAAAAACGTAGATCATGGGACTGTAGCTGCACCAATTAGGCAAGGTTTCCATGTCGATGCCGATGCAACCTATTTTCGCCATGCGCGGCACATCCGATTTCCAGGTGGCTACCTTTGTAAACGGTAGGATGCAGTCGCCGAAATTGTATTTGTAGT
>CAZIUM010000286.1:0-3203 GCA_964542285.1 uncultured Lentisphaerales bacterium | reverse complement strand
CGAACCTGCGTCCGGGGTCCTGCGTCCTTCGCGGCGTGAGGGTTGAGGCTTGAGGGTTGAGTTCCGCACCGTATTATTATTCCGGCGCTTTGCGCCGAAATGCGCCGAAATGCGCCGAAATGCCCAAAACGCCGCATTGTCATAACGAAACGCCTCGGGTAAGCTGTTTCCCCGTGATCGAATTTCAACAAGTCAGCATCAACTATGGTGCGCAGGATGTTCTCGAGGACATCGACCTGCGCATTCATGCCGGCGAACGCATCGGCATTGTCGGCCCCAATGGCGCGGGCAAGAGTACCTTGTTTCAACTGATCCTCGGGCAGCGGCACCCCGACAGCGGCCGGGTGCAGATCGAAGGCACCCCCGCCATCGGGCATCTGCGCCAGCATCCCGCGCCCGCCCACAGCGACGAAACCCTGCTGAGCTACGTGATCCAAGGCGTCGCCCGAATTCAGGAACTCGACCGCCGGATTCATCGCCTCCAGGCGGACCTGGCCGCCGCCCAACCGGAAACCCCCGCCTATGCACGCCTGATGCGGGAGTTGGGCAGGCTGCAGACGGAATTCGAGCACCTCGAGGGCTACGATCTCGCGGCGCGCGCCCGGGCGGCCCTGGGCGGACTGGGCTTTGCCGGGGAAGCCTTTGACCAACCCTTCGCCACCTTGAGCGGAGGCTGGCGCATGCGCGCGGAACTGACCCGGGTCTTGCTCGCCAAGCCCGACCTGCTGCTGCTCGACGAGCCGTCGAATTACCTCGACCTGCCGGCCGTCGAGTGGCTGCAGCGGTTCCTGCGGGGTTTCGCCGGCACCATGCTGCTGATTTCCCACGACCGCTACCTGCTGCGCAGCCTGACCAACCTGACGCTGGAAGTGGACGCCGGTGCCGTCACCCGCTATGCCGGCGACCTGGATTACTACCTGCGTGAACGCGAGGTGCGCTTCTCCACCCTGGCCGCCGCCAAGGCCAACCAGGACCGTCGCCGCGATCGGCTCGAACGCTTTGTGGAACGCTTCAAATCCCAGGCCAACAAAGCCTCCCAGGCCCAGAGCCGCGTCAAGATGATCGAACGGATGGAGGAAATCCGCCTGCCGCAACGCAGTCGCGCCGCGGGACACCTGCGCCTGGCCCCGGCCCCCCATTGCGGCGCCGAAGTCATGCGCCTGGAAAACGTGGATTTTTCCTACGACGGCGAACGCAACATCCTTTCCGGCATCGATTTGCGCATCAACCGCGGCGACCGCATCGCCATCGTCGGCTTCAACGGCATGGGCAAAACCACCCTCTTGCGCCTGTTGGCGGGGCGGCGTCTCCCCACGTCCGGCCGGCGCGTCCCGGGACACAAGGTCGTGGTGGGATATCAATCCCAGGACAGCGGCGAAACCATTCCCCCCGAACTCACCGTCCTGGGGTCGGCCCGCCGCGCGGCCCCGAACATGCCGGAAAAGGACCTGCGAACGCAACTGGGCGGGTTCGGCTTCACCGCGGACGATGTCGACAAGCAGGTGGGCGTGCTCAGTGGCGGGGAACGCATCCGGCTGGCCTTCGCCATCCTCTTCCTGGCGCCGCCCAATCTATTGCTGCTGGACGAACCCACGACCCATCTCGACCTCGAAGGGCGACGTACCCTGGAGACCGCCCTCAGGGCCTACAACGGCACGATTTGCCTGGTCAGCCATGACGTCGATTTCGTGCGCGCCACCGCCACGTCCGTGATCTCCATCGCCCCCGCGGGACTGGTTCAATACCCCGGCACCTATGACGAATTCCGTGCCTGGCTGACGCGACATTCCCAGGAAACCCCCGAGGCCAGGCCTCGCCGGGAAATCGACGCCGAGGCCCGTGAGGCTTCCGGCGCAAGTCTCGGTGCCCGCGAACTGCGAAAACGCCGCGCCGACATCCGCACCGGCATGCAACCCAGGATTGCGCCCCTGAAAAAACGCGTCGAACAGGCCGAAAAGCGCATCGAATCCCTGGAAAAGGAAGAGCGGGAACTTTCGGCACAGTTGGCGGCCGCCGCACCCGGACTCGATTTCGCCGCACTGGGCACCCGCCTGCGCCAAGTGCAGTGCGACCTGCACCGCACGGCGCTGGAATGGGAACAAAAGGCCACCCGCTTGGAGCAATTGCAAAACCAATTGCAAGCCCAACTCGACCGAATCGAGTGATCAGGGTTGATTCGGACGGACGCCGCGCTGGGGCGTCATGCTCCCCAGCGCCTTCTTCAACGCCAGCACTTCGGAGGTCGGCAACAACACGGACGAACGTGCCCGCCCGTTCTCGATCCACTCGGCGAAAATCAATCCATCGCCTGCCGCGGCGGTCGCGGCGGGAAGTCCCGCATCGCGCCCCCCCATGATCTCCAGCATGCATTGCGCGATCCCCTCCAGGGAAAGACGCCCCAGGACACAAGGCGCCGCCGCCGGACACAGCTTTGCCTGGATGCGCCCGGCGACGCCGGATTCGCGCGCCGGCGCGTCCACCATGTCCAAGGCTTGTTCGACCATCCGCTCGTCGCCCATGCCGAACGCCAGGGAGTCGCCCTTGACGGCCAGCTCGACAAACGTCAGAAGCCCCATGACGGCACGCATGGGTTGCAAACGCTCCCGCAACATGGCGGCGTCGGCATCCGGAGCCCCCTGCGGCAATTCGGAGCGCAGGCCTTCCAGCATCCGTTTTTCATCGAACGACATTCCCAGCCGCTCAACGGACAGGGATTTGTACTCCCGCGTTTGCGGAGGGCCGACGACGATTCCGGACGTCTGCATGAGGGCTCCGTACGCCGGGCTCCGTACCATTTCCAATTGCTCCCGAAGATATCCGGCCGCATCCTTCACATCCATGACGCCCCGTACAAGCAGGGCCCCGTCGGCCTGGCGGACATGCAGGGCATAGGGCAGCCCCATGCGCCGCAGGGAAACGTCCATGATCGCTTCAAGATCGGCGGCGGCAACCCCCTTTGGCAAGGCCTTGCCGGGCATTTTCTGGTAAATTTGCAGGATGCGTTCGCGCAAGGGTTCCGGCAACCGATAGCCCCCCGATGCCATCGCGAACAAGGCCTCGGATTCGAGAAACGCCAGGCGGCGGGCAGCCACCGGCCTGGCCGAAGCCACAATATCGCTCACTTGGGAACCCGCGACCGGCGTCAATCCCATCTGGATCGAAAGTCCGCCGGCCTGCACGTTCAGGGCAAGGTCCAGGAAATC
>CAZIUM010000285.1:0-3245 GCA_964542285.1 uncultured Lentisphaerales bacterium | reverse complement strand
TACAATGTGCCCGCGCGCTGCCTATGAACTCACCGAAAACTAGGCACTCTCAAGTATACAGATATTATACATGTAAAGGCGCCACCGTCGCCACCGCCATGGCGCTGATGCCCTCGCGTCGTCCAATGGCGCCGAGTCCCTCGACCGTGGTAGCCTTGACGGACACGGCATCGACCGTCACCTCCATGGCCGCCGCGAGATGGTGTCGCATGCCGTCGATATGGGGGGCAAGTTTCGGGGCTTCCGCCAGGATCGTGGCATCGCTCTGCCGGACCCGCCACCCGAGAGTTTTTAGATGCGCCACCACCCTGCGCAGCAGGTCCAGGCTGTCGGCATCGCGCCAGCGGGGGTCATGATCGGGAAAGAACTGTCCGATGTCGCCCCCGGCTACCGCTCCCAGCAAAGCATCCATCAGGGCATGGACCAGCACATCGGCGTCGGAATGCCCCAGGAGTCCCATGGAATGCGGGATGTCCACGCCGCCCAAGACCAGGCGACGTCCCGCCACCAGCCTGTGCGTATCGAAACCAATGCCGCAACGAGTCATGCCTTGCGTTCTCCCCCAGGGCGGCGCACCCTGCTTGCGGCCAGGCTGAACTCGCAGCCGCAGTAATCCTGCCGATATAAGCCATACTGGCGCGCCCGTTCCACGCTGCGCAGGAACCCATTGTTCTTCTTGAAATCCAACGCCAGGAAATGGTCCGGGGCCAACGCGCGACCCACATCAAAAATCACCTGCGAACGCTTGTGGGGACTGACCGTCAGGCTGGTGGTAAAGCCCTCCATCGCCAACGCTCGCGCGCGGTCGCGGGTGCGTGCCAGGCTGTAGGCAAAGCATCGGCGGCAACGCTCCCCGCCCTCAGGCTCGCGCGCGAATCCCCTGACCGCATCCAACCATTCGGCGTGGGAAGTCTCGTCCTCCAGCAGCGGCACCTGGACGCGTTGCGCCAACTGGCGCACCGCATCCAGGCGTCGCCGCCATTCTTCCATCGGGGCCAGATTGGCATTGGAAAAGAACAGCGTGGTGTCATAGTCCAGGCTCCGCAACCGTTCGAGGCAGGACACGGCACAGGGAGCGCAGCAGGCATGTAACAGAATCTTTTTCACGGCGTTCAAAGTCCAGGAGGGCACGTATTTTCGCGGATGGCCGCCCCGCATGGCCGCCCGGCTGGCTTCGGACATCCGATCTGGCCGGCGCGGCATCCGATTCGCTTTGCAGGAGGGCAACCCATTGGGTTATAGTAGCACCAGCATTTCACCCTGCCCAGCCAAATTGAATTTCATGATTGTAGAACGAGATCATATAGGAATCTTCGGCAAGATGAACGCCGGGAAAAGCAGCGTCATGAACCTGCTGACCCAGCAGCCGACATCGATTGTCGATGCCACGCCCGGCACCACCGCCGACACCAAAACCGCACTGCTGGAGCTGCACGGGCTGGGGCCGGTCAAGCTGTTCGACACGGCCGGACTCGACGAAACCAGCGCCCTGGGCGGCAAGAAGCGCGCCAAGGTCATGGCCGACCTCAAGGAATGCGACCTGGTGCTGCTGGTGATCGATCCCGGCACGGGCGATTTTTCCACCGAGGGAGAAGTGCTGGAACAGGCCCGGGAACTGGACAAGCAGATTCTCGTGATTTACAACCTCTTTCGTGAGTGCGACCGGGAATGTATTTCCGCCATCGAGCGCGAGCTCCCGCTGCTGCGTTTTCATCGCAAGACCGCGATGGCGGTCCGCGATTCCGATCAACGGGAGTCTTTGCTGCGGTTTATCCTGAAACACTACGTCCCCAAAAACGAGCCGGTGGAACTTCTGCCGTTCCTGCACCCGGAAGGATTCTACATCCTAAACATTCCGATGGACGATCAAACGCCTCCCGGACGACTGCTGCGTCCGCAGGCCATGGCCGAAGAAAACATCACCCGCCGTTGGGCCTGGCCGGTGTGCTACCGCATGGACCTCGCCAAGGCGCGTCGCGGCGACCCGGCCGAACGCAAGAGATTCGACGACTTCCTGGCGTCGTTCCGCCCCCGTCCTCATGCCATCGTCACCGACTCCCAGGCCATGGACCTCATGCACGACTGGACGCCGCGGGACATCGCTCTGACCACCTTTTCCATCATGACGATCCACTACGTCAGCCGGGGAAGGCTGGCTGCCTTTGTCGGCGGCATCGAGGCGGCCGACCGCCTCGAACCCGGCGACCGGGTACTGATTGCCGAAGCCTGCAACCACTCGCGAATCGCCGAGGACATCGGCACCGTACAGATTCCCAATCACATCCGACGCCGCTGGCCCGGTGTGCGGGTCGAACACAACTTCGGTCGGGAATTCCAGGAAAACGAACGCCTGCGCTCCTACCGGCTGGTGATTCACTGCGGCGGGTGCATGATCTCGCCGCAAAAACTGCTGGCGCGCATCCGCGACCTGGATGCCGTGGGGGTCCCCTACACCAACTACGGCGTATTTCTGGCATACATGCGGGGACGGGAGGCACTGGGCCGCGTGCTGGCCCCCTGGGGAATCGACTACCGCTGAATGGTGCCCGAGGGGGGAGTCGAACCCCCATACCGGATGTACCCGGCGACGGATTTTAAGTCCGTTGCGTCTGCCATTTCGCCACTCGGGCCAATCCTTCGCGACCCCGTCAGGGTGGCAACGTACGCCAAACCCTCTCCGACGTCAATTTAAAGAGGTTGAAACGCGGCAAAAGAGTTATACGTACACTTGGCAAAAGAGTCACTTTGTTCGGAAGGTTTTAAGCATTGAACACTCTACCAGACGATCCAGAGTCAGCGGGGTAAATATCTTACCTTTCGTGTGCAAAATCATCTGTCGCATATCCTCACGTCTCACGCCAAAACCTCTTTCCACCAGACATGCAATAACTTCATAGGGCTCATTGCCGTCTCGATCTCGTTGCGCGGCCATTTGGCAAAGACGAATAATTCGGGTGGCCATATCACGGGCCGTCCCGTCATCCTTCGTAATTTTTGCTTCGATAATGACCTTCGGATTAAACTCGTCGGGAATGATGAAGTCGGGGGCCTGGTCGAAACCTACCAACCGCTCAGCTCTTTTAGTTTTTCTAAATGTAATACCAGCCTTAATTAGAGCCTGTCCCAAACCTCTAAGATACTGATCTAGTAGGGGTTATGGACGAAAAAGATGTGTTATAATTCCGAAAAACCAGCTTATTCATGACATCAACCGGGCGATGCGCGATGAATCCGTCGTCAGGGAG
>CAZIUM010000284.1:0-3285 GCA_964542285.1 uncultured Lentisphaerales bacterium | reverse complement strand
GGGCACTGGAAGCCTTTTCCATTCCGTCGACCCAGCTCGTTCCGGTTGCGCCCACCGACCATCCATCTATTACGGCGGCGAAAAGGTGAAATGCTCCTCCCATTTTCGGGAAGGAAGGATAAGGAGAACTACCCCTGCAACGATAGTGGGTGCTTCCCGCCAGTCCGAAATATCGCATGTTATCGGTTGTATATCCCCAGGGAATCCCGCCGTTCATGTTGACCACGTAGATCACCGTGAGACCGTCGAGGTGGTTTTTCGTGCCGAGCAGACGCACGCCCGAACCATCGAAGCGTACGACCGGACGGCTGTTGGCCGTGGACAGGTCCGGCACAAAAACCGGTTGCAGCGTCGGATCGAGCTGCACGCAGTCGTTGGAAAAACTGCTGCTGTCCACCCAGTTGGTGACAAAAACGTTTCCGGCATCGATCCGCACCCGGGTGGGGTTGTTGGTGTCGATCGCATCCGCGCGCAACCACAATTTCAGTTCTCCGGCTTGCGGCGGAACAAAATCCGCTTCAACCGGGGAATGAACGCTCAGCGCCACAATCGTGGCGCCAATGTGAAGAAGGCTTTTTAAGCTTTTCATTTTTCTGTCCCCCTCATTCGCGAGCGCTCTGTCCAATCTGACAGCGCGGTTTTTATAAACTTGCGATGGCCTCCCGGACCGGCCGCGAAGACGACCGTTCGACTTTCACGTCGCTCGATTGCCGGACAACCAGGTGTGACGGCGCCGTGAGACGGCGAAAGGATTGCGCCGGAGGGCGGTCCTCGATGCGGTCGGACAGCAATTCCCAGGCCAGTTTGCCGATGGAAATATTGTCGGGGAGGACCGACGAGAGCGGCACCCAGCCATAGGTGGCCAGCAACGTGGTGCCGCCACCGATGACCGCGACATCCTGGGGCACCCGCAGCCCCATTTCCCCCAGCAACCGCACGGCCAGGGACACCAGGGTGTCGTTGCCGACCAGGGCGTCAAAATGATCCCGGTGACGTTGCAGAAACGCGCGCATGGGCGCCTCGAGGGTTTCGACTTCCTCGAATTCGTTGCCGGGAGAGATCGGCAGGCGCATTTCCAGCGGCGGGGGAGCTCCCCGTGCCGACAGCGTTTCACGCAACGCGGTTTCGAGCAAGGTCATGATGCGCGCTTCGGGGGTCGTGTTGGCCAGGCAGACGCGCCGGCGACCGATCTCCAGAACATGCCGCGCCTGGATGCGGCCCACCGCGGTATAATCCACGCGGATATCGTCGCAGTCAAAATCCAGCAGGTTGGCGCCTTCGAAGGTCACCACCGGGAAGCCGCGGTCGCAAAGCCGCCGCAGCTCGGCGTGCGAGCCATGGTCCGTCGGGTAGACGGCCAAGCCGTCCACCCCGCGGTCCACCAGGCGCCGGATCACCCGGTCCTCGGAGGCGTCGTCGCTGGGATGGGAGCTCAGGGTGACGGTGTAGCCGTCGGCTTCGGCCGCCTGACTGAAACCGGTCACCCGGTTGCGGGTCGAAGCGACGGAGAAGCCTGGCGAGACCATGGCGATCAGGCGGGTGCGGCCCAGCCGCAATGCGCGTGCCGACAGGTTGGGGCGATACCCCAGCTCCCGGGCGGCGCTCAGGATGCGCTGACGGGTCTCCGTCGCGGCCCAGCAGTTGGGCTTTCCGTTCAATACCTGGCTGGCCGTCGCGGAATGTACGCCGGCCCGATGCGCAACGTCCGCCAACGTAACGCGCGGTTGACGGTTTCCATTGCTGGATGGTGTTTTGCCCAATCCGCCCATGACATAAAGACCTTGGCAAAAAGCGCGGAACAAATCAATACAAATCGAATTGTATGATTAAAACCTTGGGAGAGCAACCTACGTGTTCATCCACCTTCTTGCCGGGGGTGAGGGTAGAGACTTGAGAGGAGCCCCGCGCGGTTTCCATTATTCTGGACACTTTGCGCCGGAAAGGGTAATGGACCAATTTTTCCGCGGTTGTGCTCATTCATGGTTTGTTGTAATTTACCCCCGGCTATCAATTAAATCTGGGGACTTACCAATGCAACCATTCCGTCGCTTATTGGTTTCGTTTTGCTGCACCGCGCTCGCGCTCGGCTTGACCGGCGACTCGGCGCTTGCGGGGTACATCGTTCGGGACGGACGGGCCGTTGCGCGCATTCATTTGCCGGAGACGTCCGGGCGCGCCGCCGTTCTGGCCGCCCACGAACTGCAAACCTACATCCAGAAGATCAGCGGAGCCACCCTGCCGTTTTCATACAGTCCGTCGGCTTCCGGAAACCGCATCGTGCTGGAAGTGGATGCCGCGGCGGGCCGCATCGAAGACGGCAGCGACCAGGCTTTCAGCATCGAGGAAACGGTCAATCCCCGGCTTGGCAGCGTCCTGAAGATTCGCGGCAATTCCGAACTGGGGCTGCTTTATGGCGTCTATCAATACCTGCACGAGTTGGGCGTACGCTGGTTCACCCCGGGGGAAATCGGCGAGAATGTTCCTTCCATGTCGGACATTTCCATCGAGCCGCGCAGCGCGGACTACATGCCACATTTTCGCACGCGCATCCTGGACTTTTCCGGTATGCATGCCTCTCATTTCGACTTCTCCGATCCCGACCGCTATCGCGACGAGATTCACCGCGACTGGGATTTGTGGCTGTTGCGCAATCGCCTGCACTTCCGGCGCAGCATTCACGCACGCAACGTTCACGATTTTGCGTTCGGTTGGGCGCGCGAGAGTGGCGGTCACGGGTTGCGCCGCTATGCGCATCACGGGGCCGATTTCGAAACCGAACCGGAACGTTTCGCCCTGGTAACCCGCGATGGGGTTACGGAGCGGCGCACCAAGGGCGTTCAAATCTGTTTCACGCATCCCAAAAATATCGCGACCGCGATTGACCGCGTGGTCGAGGCGCTTTCCACTCCGCCCGATCCCGCGAATCTGATGCGCCCCAACCGGGATTGGATTTTCCTTCCCATGGGATTGGCCGATTGTTCCGGCATCTGCGAGTGCGAGAATTGTCGCGCGGTCGGCGGCGAACCGCCGTATAACGAGGACCGCCTGGTGTGGAGTTTCTATAACCAGGTCGCCCGGGGCGTGGCGGAACGCAAACCCGGCAAAGGCATCTCCCTGTTTGCTCCGTATTTCGAGATGCGCCGCCCCCCGCCCGATGTCAAAATCGAGCCCAATATTCTGGCCGTTTCCTGCCGCGGGACCGGATGGAACGCCGCTCCGGAACACGCCGAGACCTATCCTTTTACGAAAGACCATCTGAAAAACACCGAGGCGACCCGGGCCGCC
>CAZIUM010000283.1:0-3286 GCA_964542285.1 uncultured Lentisphaerales bacterium | reverse complement strand
CTGTGGTGGTAACTTCATCGCGGGTGTAGGCGATGCGCACGTACTGGCCCAACGGCGGCGTTGTAGTCCTCCAGCGCGACCAGCAAAAACGGCACGAACAATCCTTGCGGCGGCAGCCGGCGGCTGGAGACTGTAAAGGCGCCGATCCAGACGGTCATCATGAGGTTGAAAAAAGCAGGCAGTTGCTTGATCCATGTCCGCGTATCGTGCCACGCCGCCAGGGACAGGGCCCGCCCCCGCTTGCTTCAGCAGTCCAGGACACGAGCCAGCCCCCCCGGCTCGAAGCGCGTGTCGGCATCCACAAAACACAAAAGGTTGTTACGTGCCACCCACGCGCCCTGGTGACAGGCCCAGGGCTTTCCTTTCCATCCATCGGGCAGGGGTTTGGAGACGACCACGTCCGCCCCATAGGCACGCGCGACGGAGGCTGTACCGTCGGTGAACGCATCGTCCACAACCATGATTCCCAAAGGGGGTGCAACCTGGTCGCGCAAAGGTAGCCGCTGGGGAGGAAGGACAGTCGCCTCGTTGCGGGCGAGGAAGACGACTCTGACAGCCGGCAACCTGCTGGCGGTCCGTCGCGCGCCGCAAATCGGCATGCGAAAAGCGACTGTCATCCGACGGACCGCGGGAGCAGCGCCGCCGCCGTCACGTCGTGCGGTCCCATTCCACGATCCGCCGGGCAGCGTTCTGACCGCTCAACAGAACCATCGGCATGCCGCCGCCCGGGTTCACCGAGCCGCCGACAAAGAAGAGGTTCGCGTAGCGCGTGCTCTGCTTGGGCGCCTTGAAAGCCAGGTTCTTGAAGCGGTCGCTGACGACCCCGTAGATAGACCCGCCGTTGGAATAGTAGTGGCGCTGAATGTCGAGCGGTGTCCACATGTGTTCAAAGACGATGTGCTTGCGCAGGTCGGTGAGCCCCATGCGTTCCAGCTTGTCGAGCAGCCTTCCCTTGAGCCGGACGTACGCCTCGGGGTCCACTGGCCGGCTGGCGTCGAGGTAGGGGATATGCGGCAGGATTTTCAGGCAGTCGCAACCCTCCGGCGCAACGGAAGGATCCGTTCGCGAAGCCGCCACCAGGTAGATGGTTGGATCTTCCGGAATTCTGCGGTCCTGGAAAACGCTTCGGAAATGCCCCCGTTGATTGCCGGAGAAGAAGAAATTGTGATGGGCCAACTGCTCGTAACGGCAATCGAGCCCGAGATCGAGAATCAGACCGGAGCAGGCCGGCTCAAAGCGCTGGAGACGGCGCATAAAAGCGTCGTCCTCCTGGAGAAGTTGCCGGTAGGCCGGTATGGCTTCCATGTTGGAGACCACAATGTCGGCATCCACCGGCGTGCCGTCGAGGAGCGTAATCCCCCCCACGCGGTCCGAGCCCGCACGCCGGATGGCGGAAACTTCGCGGTTCAGGTGCACCGTGACGCCGATCTCGTCCATCAGGCGTTGCAAGCCGCGGGCGATGTTATACATGCCGCCATCGACGTACCAAAGGTCGTAACGGAATTGAATGGTCGGCAGGCAGTTCATAAAGGCCGGCGCTCGATAGGCCGAAGAACCGACGTACTTGATGAAGAAGTCGAAGATATCCCGCATGTGTTGCGTCGAAAGAAAACGCGCCACGCTGCCGTGCATGCTGCGCAGCAGGTCGAAACGTCTGAAATCCCACAGTCCGTAGAACTGTCGAAAGTCGTGCACGGTGTCCAGGCCCTGCTCGAAATAGCCACGGTTCGTGATGTCGTACAACCGCGAGGAGTAGGCCAGGAACGCCTGCACGGCCTCCGGCGATTCGCCCGCCTTGCGGGCTTGCGTGGCCATGACCTCGGGATCGGGGTCAAGGTCGATCACCGCTCCGTCTTCGAAGAAATTGCGCCAGTGGGGACGAAGCGCACACAGCTGAACATAATCCGCCATGCGGCGGCCCGAGCGCTCAAAAAGACGTTCGAAGATGTGAGGCAGCGTCAGGATGGACGGCCCGAGGTCGAAGGAATAGCCCTCGGCTTGCAGGACATTGAGCTTTCCTCCGATCTGGCCATTTTTTTCGTAGATATCGACCCGATAGCCCTGCTGGCGCAGAGAAATCGCGGCCGCAAGACCGCCTAGGCCAGCCCCGATTACGGCGACGGATTTTCCGGATGTTCGGTCTGACATCGTTGCACCCCCTCCCTAGCCATGCGGTTTGTGGGGTTCATCACAAGAGCCTCCCGATAATACCGCATGGCGTTGAGCCTGTCTTGCTTTTCTTCATGCACTCTCCCGATAAAAGCGAGGCAATGATCGTGGCCCCAGCGGGGCGCGAACACGTCGCGCTCAAGCGTCTTCTCCACCTCGAAAAGCTCGGCGGCCTTCAGAAACATGGCCAGGCCCATGTCCCGGTTGCCGGACAGTCCAGGGGTGTGGAAATATCCGGACCCGATCAGGTAATACGTCCTTGGATTGTTTGGATCGCCCCGCAGTGCCTTGTCGCGATGCCGCAAGACGGCCGGGCCGCGCCACACGGCTGTCAGCGGGTTGGCGCTGATGAGCATGCCTATCAGGGTCGAGAGCAGTGCATGGCTTTCGGGATCGTCCGGTTGCAGCACCAGGGCGGCATCCAGGGACCGCGCCGCGTCGCGCATCAGGCTTGATGCAACGCGGTCCGGCCTCGTATCGCTTCCGTTCCCGATCCGGTGCAAAGCGGCATGGAAAAGGGCCGCGCCATGCCAGTAATGGGCTGCATGCGAATCCGTATCGCGCCGGGCCGCCTGCTCGAACAGGGCGGCTGCATTCGTGAAGGCCGCATAGTCCCACGATGCGGATCCTGCACGAAACCGCTCGATCCCCTCGACCAGAAGGTCGGCGGATGACGCGGACTGAGGGGGAAACCCGGCGGTCGTCAGGAGAGCCGCGGCAGCCACGAAGAGGTGGCGGTGTGCATATTTCCGCATAAGTGACGTAACCCGGAGACGCCAAGTGCCCGCGCGTACTTAACCACTCGACGCCGGTCATTGACCCTTTCGTTATTCGAACTTACACGGCTTGGCCGGCGGGGTCAAGCGCGGGTTTGGGGTCGGGGCGATGATGACGCCTCCGCCGGGACGGCGCGGTGGTTGTTACCCGCAACGACCGTCCCCTGGCGCTTGACTGCGCGGGGGAATTCGGGAATGCTTGATACAGGCGGAACGGACTGGAGTGCTTATGGATTTTTGTGAAACGGTAGCCCGGCAGCGGGCGTATTTCGAGGGAGGAAATACACGCCCGTTGGATTGGCGCCGGTCGCGGCTGGAAATCCTCGGGAGGATTCTCGTTG
>CAZIUM010000282.1:0-3306 GCA_964542285.1 uncultured Lentisphaerales bacterium | reverse complement strand
GTCGAGATCGCCCCAGGCCGAACCGATGGTGTGCCCGTAGGAATAGGAATAGCCGTTGTCAATCCCGGCGACCCCGTAGGTCTTGGCCACGTCGACAAACGTGCCGTCCCCATGGTTGCGCCACAGCAGATTGGCCTCCAGCCGGTAGTTGGACACATACACATCCATGTCCCCGTCCTCGTCGAAATCGCAGGCCGTGGCGCCGCGCGCCGGATCGATGTCGCCGGTCTGTTCCCAGACCATGCTCATCGTGCCGTCGGTGCGGTTCGAAAGAATGCAGTCCGGCCAGTAGTCCGTGGGATACGTTTCGTAGCCGCACACGTACAGGTCGATGAAGCCGTCGCCATGAAAATCGACCCAGCAGGCCGCCGACGGCGAACTGGGCGTGGCGACTTCGGGCTCGTCCGAAAGGACAAAGGTGTCCGCAACCGGATCGTAAAGCCAGACCTGGCAAGGCCGGGTGCGCCGGAACAGGTCCAGGTAGCCGTCGTTGTTGACATCCCCCCAGGGGCCGGGACCATATCCCGCGAGCTTGATGAAATTGGTGCCTTCCTGGTTCCTCCAGACGGCGCCGCTCAGGTTGAGGTCGGGATAGCCGTCCCGGTTGTAATCGCCCCAGGCGCCATTGCCGTCGTCCAAGCCCGGAGCCAGCGCGGCCGTCCGGTCCACGAACCCGGCGGTCAGGCCCTCCGGCTGCAACAGTGCGCACAGAGCCGTCAGGGCCACGAAGGCACGACGCGAAAGCCGCGAAAGAACGGGGAAGGGCGTAAGATTGGTCGGCATGGAAATCCTTTTAGGCGCAAAGTGTACGGAAATTCCGAATTGTTCGACAATCGTTAAATGTGTACCCGCGGGTCTCTAAAGTCCAATCGTCCGCAAGCGCATTGACGGGAAAACGTATCCTTTGCCCTCCGCGCGCCGCGGCACGGCACGGTCAATCCCCGCGCGTTTACGCGGGGCAGGTGGGGGTGGTTGCGAGCCGTATTTCGGCGGACGCCAGCCCCGCGGCGCGGGCCGTCACCCGGATCGGCGCGCCGGTACCGGCCTCGGCACGCAGATACAGCACGCACCATCCGTTAAAGGCCCGGCAGACGTTCCGCTGAAAACTTTCAAGGGAGGTCGGATCGCCATTGTCCACCGCCGCGATTTCCGCGGGCCCCTTGACGCAAAATGCGATCGGATGATCGGCCTGTGGACAGACTTCCCCGGACGCATCCACCACGCAAACCGACACGAAGGCCATGTCCTCGCCATCGGCCAGAATCCGGTCGCGATCGCAGGTCGCGACCAGACCCGCGGGAGGGCCGGCAGTGCGACGCACCCCCTCCGCAACCGGCTGCCCCCCGGCATCGTAGGCCACGGCTTTGATCTCGCCGGGCTCGTAGCGCACCCCCGCCCAGATCAACCGGTAGCGCTGCTGCAGGCTGAGGGGATGCTTGCGGCGCACTCCCCGCGAACGCCCGTTGACAAACAGCTCTACGGCTTCGTGGTTGGTGTACACATGCACCGGCGTGATCTCGCCCTCGCGACCCGGCCAGGTCCAATGCGGCACCAGGTGCAGTACGGGCTTGTCGCTCCAGCGGCTCCGGTAAAGAAAGTAGCGATCCTTGGGCAGTCCGCAAAGGTCGAAGATGCCGAAGTACGAGCTGCGGCTCGGCCAGGCATCGCCATAGGGTGTCGGCTCGCCGAGATAGTCGAATCCTGTCCAGACGAACTCCCCCAGAATCGACGGATGCTCGTCCTGCGCGCGAAACTCCACGTCGGGTAGGTTCGCCCAGGTGGGACTGCTCCAGTCGTAGCTGTTCACCTGAAGCGTGGGACGCGTGACGCCACGTTCCTCCTCGACCGGGTAATAGTACTCGCCGCGGCTGCTGACGCAGGAGGCCGTTTCGCTGCCATACATGGGGCGATCCGGCAACGCCGCCTGCAGACGACCATAGTCGCAGGGATGGTAATTCCATCCCGGCACGTCCAACACGGACGCAAGACCGTTGTCCAAGGCTCCATCCGCGAAATTAATGCCGGCGGTGGTGGGCCGGGTCGGGTCCTCGCGCCGACAGATTTCGTGTAGAAACCGAGCCGTTTCGGCGCCATCCGGCGCCTTGAATTCCGGCACCTCGTTTCCCAGGCTCCACAGAATCACGCTGGGATGGTTGCGGTCGCGGCGCACCATGGCGCACAGGTCGCGCTCGGCCCATTCGTCGAACAGGGTGTGATACCCGTTCTCGCACTTTGGCCGCCGCCATTCGTCAAAGGCCTCGACAATCACGACGAACCCCATGCGGTCGGCCAGGTCGAGCAGGTCCGGCGCGGGCGGGTTGTGGCTGGTTCGGATGGCGTTGCACCCCATGTCCTGGAGCAGCCGCAACTGCCGCGCAAGCGCCGCGCGGTTGACGGCGGCCCCGAGCGGTCCGAGATCGTGATGCAGGCAGACGCCCCGCAAGGGAACCCGCCTCCCGTTGAGCAGGAATCCCTCCCGAGGCGAGAAGGCCGCCGTCCGGATGCCAAAGACCGTCTCCTGCTCGTCGAGCGCGACGGACGCCCGCGAAATCCGGGTACGCAAACGGTACCGTACGGGGTGTTCGATGGACCAGCGTTGGGGAGAGGCCACCGTCAATCGCTGTCGCGAATCGCGCTCGTTCCCTCCGGACAAAATTTGCCGATCCGTCGCGACACATCGTCCATCGGGGTCCAGAACACAGGTTTCGAGCGTCAATTCCACGTCCTGTTCCGGACCATAACTTTCGATGCGGGTGCGAACGTCGATCGCGGCAAACTCGTCGGTCACCTCGGGCGTCGTGACAAACACGCCCCAATGGGCCACCTGTGCGGGCTCCAGCACCACCAACCGGACGGGACGGTAGAGACCGGCCCCCGGATACCAACGCGAGGCCCGCGGTGGGTTGTCGACCGTTACCGCCAGAAGATTCTCGCCGGGTTTCGCCAGGGATGTGACGTCCAAAGCGAAGGAGCTGTACCCATAAGGCCAGGCGCCGGCCGCTTGCCCATTGCAATACACGCGGCTGTGGCTCATCACCCCGTCAAACTCCAGCCGGACACGGCGGTCGCCCAGGTCCCCGGGCAGGGAGAACCGCAGGCGGTAACACCCCTTGCCTACGTGCGGAAGGGCGCCGGTGCGCCCGGTGTGCGCGCGCAGCCTCGTCTCGCCATCTTCGAGAATCCGGGTGTACTGAAGATCGTTTTCGCGATCGAACGGTCCGGCGATCGCCCAGTCGTGCGGCACGCGGACCCGCGCCCAGGCCGAATCGTCAAAGTCCGGCGTCAGCATGCCCGGCATTTCGCCCC
>CAZIUM010000281.1:0-3311 GCA_964542285.1 uncultured Lentisphaerales bacterium | reverse complement strand
CCTTTGCTCTGGCCCTGGCCGTGTGCCTCACGCTGGCCGGGGCCAACCTCGCGCTGGCCCAGAAGACCCTGGAGCCGCTCGACACCCTGCCTCCCGGACTGGGGGGACTGGACTACCTTGTGGACCTATCCACCGTCGCGAACTCAACCAGCGGCGTTGCCCTTCCCGCGGAATACGTCAAAATTCGCAACATCCCTTTTCGCCTGGCGAATCCGCAACAGGGAGGACACCTGTTTCTGAAGGACATCGGTTGGTCGGACTGGGAATCCGACCCTTCGAGTTTTGCCGCGGCCTACGATGCCCGCCCCTCAAAACCCGATCCCCGCCGTGCCATGGTGGACGTGCCGGTCGACGACTACAGTGACGTCTATCTTTTGGCCGTCGCGGAAGATGACGCGGCCTTTTCGAACCTCATGACCTTGCGGATCGGGTCCTTCCAGAATCGCGGGCAGCTCACGGTGGAAGACTTTGAAGTCGTGGTTCCCCGGGCTTCAGAAACCCGCGGGGCGGGGGTGGTGCAGTCCATTCCGGTCGACGAAACCCAGCGCCTCTTCCTGATCCGAGTTCCGATCCGTCGCAATTTCAGCCAGCTTTTCCGCGAACGTTTCGCGTTGGACGTAGACATCACCAAGGAATTGCGCTTGGCCATCCGGCGCCCCGACCCCAACCGGTTCAACCTGCGGCCCCTGGGTCTCCCCAGTGGCGTGCGCCTTTTTGCCATGACCTTCCGCCGCTCCCGCGTGCAAATGACCGTCACGGGGAAAGAGCGCGACCAGGTGTTTGTCGCGCCCGACATTCCAACCTACCACGTGACATTGGGACGAGTCACTCGCGGAAACTTCCAGATCGAAGCCGAGGTCGTCGGCCCCGACGGCGAACCCCGGATTTTCGAATCGGAATGGAAAACGCTGCGGGGAAGCGAGCGAGGGGTCGCCTTTTCCCTGCCGATCCCGCTGGATACCTATGGATACTATGAAGCCGAAATCCGGCTGATGGGCGGACGCCCCGAACGAAAAAGCGCCGCCCTGGTTCACGGCACCACCTTTGCGTTCCTTCCGGAAGCCGACCGGACTTATCGCAACGAGAATCCCTTCGGCACCTGGGATTTCTGGGGGGGGCATTACACCCCCAACGACCCCGAACTCATGGGCCCGGCCTATGAAAAACTCGGATTGCGCTACTCGATGATGGGCAACGAGAAAATCCGCTCCCGGTATGGTCTCCTGGATGGGCGAGACCCCATGGCCGCGGGACGCGGCGGCAACGCCGTACCCCGCCTTGTCGAGCAATACCGGGAACGCGGAGAAGACGCCTATCCTCCCATCCTCATGCTGTTTCATGAAAACGCCATCTCCGGCGCGCATATTTCCCGCATTCCCGATGTCTTCACCGGAGCGGAAGCCTACAAATTCGATGAAAACGAACAAAAGCGCTTCGATGGCATGTGGAACGATGCCCTGGCGGCAGCCAGGGATATCCGAACCCATTTCCCAAAAACCGAAATCTATTTCGGCAACGGCAATCCCCACCTGGTGGAAGAGTTTCTACGTCGGGGATTTCCAAAAGAACTTTTTGGCGCACGTGGCAATGAAGCCGGAAGTTTTGCCCGCATGCCCGAAACCCAGCCGCTAAACTGGGTGGCCAACAATGCCGGACTGTTCATGGACCGAATGATCCTGGACCACTACGGGTACGAAGACGCCCCCTTGCGCCAGAATTTCGAAATCACCTACCCGAGCACGAACCCCGGGAACCTTTCGCTCAACACCCAGGCCAATTACTTCATCCGCCACGTCGTGCATTCCCTGGCCTGGAAGATTCCCCGCATCCGGGTTGGAATGATGACCGACGTGGGCAATTCGTATTATCACAGCAACTGGGGGTCTGCCGGATTCATGTTCGGAATGCCAAACGTTTCGCCGAAGCCGTCCTACGTGGCTATGGCGACGCTGACGCGCGAACTCGACGGCGCCGAATGCCTCGGGCCGGTCGACGTGCCCGACGCCCCGAGCGTCTACCTGGTGGCGTTCCGTCGCAAGGCGGGCGGGTTCGTCCACGTGGCCTGGACGCCTCGCGGACGCCGTCCCCTCCAGATCGCGTCGGGCGGGAATGCATCCCTGAGGGTCACGGACAAGATGGGGAACAGCCGCTTTCTCGCCGTCGAGGACGGAAGCTTCCGCCTGGAACTCACGCCCGATCCGGTGTTCCTGCGCGCGGAAACTCCCTTGGGCGAAATCGTCGCCGGCCCGCCACGACACGACGAGGTCCCCCTGCTCGATGCCCCGACCCGCCCCATCGCCGCGCTGGACACCCTGGCGGATTGGAGCGTGGACACGGAACGCAATCTGCAGCTCGATCTCTACAATCACAGCGAACCGCGCCGCAAGGGGAACTTCGAGTACAAGGTGGTCCGGGACGGCGAGACGGAGGCCCTCGAAGTCACCCCCCAATTCCCGGTGGAAGGCAGCCACTGGCTGCGAGCCTATTCGGTCCTGCGTCATGCCGAGGGCCTCCCGATCGAAGGCGAACCCACCGAGATCGCCCTGTGGGTTCAGGGCAACGCCGGCTTCGGACGGGTGATCTTCGAGCTGTCCGATGCCGCGGGCCAGAAGTGGATTTCCATCGGGGCGGCCAGCCGGCGGGACAAACCCAACCGCTGGATTCAGGACTGGCTCGGTGTCGAGGAGTTTAACAAGATCGAGGGCTCGTTCCAGAGCGACTGGAACACCAACGACCTCTGGGGCCGCAGCTTTATCAACTTCGAAGGGTGGCGCCTACTGACCTTCCCCCTCCCCGGCAACTATCCCGGAGAAGGTTATCACTGGCCCTACAGCAGCCAATGGTTTTACGACGGCGACGGTGTCGTGCACTACCCGTTGAAGGTCAACGCCCTGATCTTCACCGCCCCGGAAAATGTGCTCAAGTTCACGCAGTACGCCCCGCCCGACGATTATTCCTTCCGGGTCCGGGACCTGTGCGCCGGCTACCGGCCACTGGAAGAAATCGGGCCTGAGTGATCCCCGCCGCGGATGCAGGAATCCCGCGCGCGGAATTCAGAATTCAGGAGTCAGTTTTGGGAGCGGACTCCATCGCGGGGGAAGGACGCAGGACCCCGGACGCAGGTTCGCGACGCTCGACGCACGGAGGGAGACAATGTCAAGGATCGCGCGGATAAAGGTAGGGCGGTGAGGCCCTTCACCGCCCTACCCCTTGCGGCGCTTTGCGCCGGAATAATAGAGTCCTGCACTCCTCCCCTCAACCCTCAGCCCTCAACCCTCAACCCTTCCCATGGCCCGCGCGCGGCGGCGAAG
>CAZIUM010000280.1:0-3348 GCA_964542285.1 uncultured Lentisphaerales bacterium | reverse complement strand
GGCGAAGGGCCTCGCCGCCCTACCCCTCAACCCTCAACCCTCAACCCTCAACCCTATCGCGTCTCGCGTTCCGCGCGACGCGCGCCGACATCGTCTGCCGATTTCTCTGGCATTGCGACAGGTAGTTGAGTAAGGTTATTTTTTCATTCATTCAACCCCTAACGACCATGTCGGACAAAATCAACATCACCCGCGAACAGGTTCTCGCATTCCATCGTGGCGGCAAGGTGGGGCTGGCCCTGCCGCGTCCCCTGCGTTCGCAACTCGATCTTTGCCTGGCCTACACGCCGGGCGTGGCCCTGGCCGTGCGCGACATTGCCGAGCATCCGGAGAACAGCTTTATCTACACGGCGCGTTCCAACCTGGTGGCCGTGATCAGCGACGGCACCGCCATCCTGGGGATGGGCGACCTGGGCGCGGCGGCCAGTGTGCCGGTGATGGAAGGCAAATGCGTCTTGTTCAAATCGTTCGGCGATGTCGACGCCTGGCCCGTCCCCCTGGCGCGCTGCCGCCGGGACGGCGCCGACCGCGGCCCCAGCGACCCGGAGCGCGTCATTGCCTGCGCCGCGGCTCTGGCGCCCATGTATGGCGGCATCAACCTCGAAGACATCGCGGCCCCGGCCTGTTTCGCCATCGAGGACCGCCTGGACGCCATGCTGGACATCCCGGTATTTCACGACGATCAGTGGGGCACGGCCGTCATCACCCTGGCCGGCGTCATGAACTACGCCCGGCTCAGCGGCCGCAAACTCGGCGAATTGCGCGTGGTGGTCAACGGCGCCGGCGCCGCCGGCATCCGCATCGCCGACATGTGCAAGGCCGCGGGCGTGAGCGACCTGACAATGTGCGATTCCAGGGGCACCCTGCGTAACGACCGCACCGACCTCAACGAACAAAAGCGTCGCCACGCGGTCAAGACCCCCGCCGGCACCCTGGCGCAGGCACTGCGGGGCGCGCATGTCTTCATCGGGGTCTCGGTCGCCGACTGCCTGAACCCCGACGACATCAAGCAGATGGCCGAGTTCCCGGCGATCTTCGCCATGGCCAATCCCGACCCCGAAATCCACCCCGAGGCCGTGGCGGGGGCCCTCGGCAAGCAGCCCTACGTGGTGGCCACCGGACGCTCGGACTTCCCCAACCAGATCAACAACGTACTGGGGTTCCCGTTCCTGTTCCGCGGCGCGCTGGATGTGCGCGCGCGCACCGTCAACATTCCCATGAAGGTGGCCGCGGCCGAAGCGCTGGCATCGCTGGCCCGCGAACCCGTTCCCGAGGACGTGCGCGCCCTGTATCCGCGCGAAACCCTGTCGTTCGGTCCGGACTACGTGATTCCCAAACCGTTCGATCGCCGCCTGTTCGTCACCGTTTCGCATGCGGTGGCCGCGGCCGCCATCGCCTCCGGCGCCGCTCCGGCCCACGACCTGGCGGAGCTTAAAACAAACCTCGAACAACGCAACCAATCCCGCCAGGCATGATCATACGCAGCGATGCCTACCCTCGCGCCGCCCTGATCGGCAATCCGTCGGACGGCTACTTCGGCAAGACGATTGCCTTCACCTTCAGCAATTTCCGGGCGGAAACGATCCTGTACGAATCGCCCGAACTCGAGATCATGCCCAGCCTGCGCGACGGGTCGGTGTTCGCCAACATCGACGCGCTGGCCGAGGATGTCCGTCTGTTCGGATACTACGGCGGCATCCGGCTGATCAAGGCCGCCATCAAATGCTTTCATGCCCACTGTCGCGCCAACGGGCTGACACTGCACGACCGCAACTTCACCATCCGCTACCAGTCCAACATTCCCAACCTGGTGGGGCTGGCGGGATCGAGCGCCATCATTACGGCCTGCATGCGCGCGCTGATGCAGTTTTACGAGGTGGAAATCGCCAAACCGGTCCTGGCGGGCCTGATCCGCTCGGTGGAAAACCGGGAGCTGGGCATCCCGGCCGGGCTGCAGGATCGCGTGGCCCAGGTCTACCAGGGAGCCGTGTACATGGATTTCGACCGCGACACGATGGAGCGAAAGGGATTCGGCCGCTACGAGAACCTGCCCGTCGAACGCCTGCCCCCGCTGTACATCGCCTATCGCACCGACCTGTCGGAAGGCTCCGAGGTCTTCCACAACAACATTCGCGAACGCTTCGAGCGCGGCGAACCCGAGGTGCTGGCGGCCATGCGGCAATGGGCCGACCTGACGGACCAGGCGCGCGCGGCGCTCCTGCGCGGCGATCGCGAGGAGCTGGGACGCCTGATGAATGCCAATTTCGACCTGCGTGCCCGGCTGTACCAGCTCAACGCCGGCAACCTGCGCATGATCGAAATTGCCCGCGGCGTCGGCGCCAGCGCCAAGTTCCCCGGTTCCGGCGGCGCCATCATCGGGGTCTGCCCCGACGAGGCCGTCTTCGAAAAGCTGCTCGACGCCTTTGCCGGCATGCAGGTGAACGTTATCCGTCCGCAGCCGATCTGAACGACAACTCCTCGTTCAGCCGGCGGATGGATTGCGCGACCCGCTCGAAATCGAACAGCTCCAGCGTCACCACGCCGCGAAAGCCGTCCAGCCGCCGCAACACGGCGCGCAACCGTTCCGGCGGCTCGACCGCCAGCGACTGGTGATCCTTGCCGTCGCGTTCTCCATGCAGATGCACCACCCGGGCCCGTTCCAGGTAACGCGCCAGGTGCCGTGACACGTCCTGGCCAGACCGGCGCAGGTGCCCAATGTCGATGCAGACCGACACTCCGTGCCGTTCGATCGGTTCGTCGCAATGTTCAAAGGGATAATCCAGGTTTTCCACCGCCACCATGCCCGGGTCCAGTCCCGGAGTTGCCAGAAGCTCCCGCAGGGAGGCCTCGCACCGGGCCTGCCACCGCGGCACCGCCCCCGGCTCCGCGTGGGGGAACCCCTCGAGATGCAGGATGTAGGCCCACGGCCGCAGCGGCCGCGTCAGGGTGACGATCTCGCGCATCGACTTCACGGCGCGCCGGCGAACCTCGTCATCCTTGTCGCCCAGCGGCGCGTTCAACGGCAGGTGCACGGTATAGCCGGACGAGTTCCTTTGCGCCAAATCCGCCATGCGCGCGATCGTGTCCGGCGAGGGCAGGTTGCTGACCTCCGAGGTCTCGAAAAGCAGCACCTCGATATCGTCCACCCCCTCCACGAGCCGCTCCACGTTGGGCAGCAGGTCATCGGGATAAACATATGACGTCACCCCGACGCGAAAGCGCCGGGCGGGGTCCAACGCGGGCAGGCGTTTACAATTCGACGAAGCGTCCATGTCCACAGTTTCGCATATCAGGCGAGGCCAGGGGAAGGGTTGAGGGGTGAGGGTTGAGGGGTGTGATAGGGTTGAG